>JADJUS010000022.1:0-304166 GCA_016716905.1 Acidobacteriota bacterium
TGGTTTGATCGCGCCAGCCAGACGACGCACCGTCGCGGCAGCCGAGCTGTCGTCGGGCTCGACATCTACAGCCGCGATGATTGACGCTCCGGTGGTCGCGCGATTGCGTGCCTGAACGGCGTCCTCTGTCGTCAGGTCGGCGGGGACGCTTGTGACACGCGCGTCGGCTCGAGAACCTTAAGTTGATCGACCGCTGGTTGTGGAGTGCCTGCCATTTCTGATCGACGCACGCGGCCTGGCACGGCGGCGTCTGGGCAGCCGCGCCCCCGGCAGCTGCAGGCAGGACGAGGCGCAACGACGGAGGTCGTCAGGCGGGGCACCATCAACCTCCGCCGTCCCTGACGCGTTCAGCAGTCCTTCTTGCTGTCCGGCTCCAACAGGGTTCTCGAACCGCCGCCGTCATTGACGGTTGCCGTCGCTTTCAAGTCGGTGCGCGTGCCCTGGAACCGGATCACTGCAGCACGTGCGGGGCTGCGTCAGGCGAGCGCCAGCGCAGCACGAATCCGCCTCTCCGGCGCCCTTCAGTGGCCCGAAGTCCCGCTGGCGTCACCGTTATCGGTAAGGCTCGCCAAGGCCGCATGGCCACCTTCCCAGGCGAGCGTCGGCTCAATGTGTCAGTGGGTCCCTCTACGGTGAGCAGCGGTGCGAGCGGCCCAGCGGTTTCAACTTCTTTTGCTTCTTGTTCTTGTTCTTCTTCTTGGGCGCCATCGTTCTCCTCCAGGCCCCGCTTGCAGAAACTGAAGCGTCAATATAGACGGACGCGGCGATTCGTTTTCCAACATCGCTTTCTCCAGACGGCGCATCAGCCATGGAACCAGCTGGCGTCGGGAGTCGAGGCCAAAAGGGCCCGCCGTGAATCGCAGGAACCCGGTGGTTCGGGATGGGCGCGCCTGGCTCGGCGCCAGCCACGCCAGAACAACCAGAGGTTCACGGGCGGGCCACCGGTCGCGTCTTCACGTGACGTTCCAGTCAGGTCTCCCCACGAGGTGGGCGAACGGTCCAACTCCGTCAGCACTTTCGCAGGCACGACCGTGCCGGGGATGTCGGCCACAAGGCGGAGTGCCGACCGCAGCTGGCAGGACAACTGCCGCTGTCGCGCTTGGCCACGACCGCATCCCAGTCCAGCGTGTCGCCGGCCCGATGGAGCATCTTCGACCGCGTCGGCCACCCAAATACCGGCGTATCGCGGCTCCATCTCAGGCCGTGGATGCAGACGTGCAGCAGTTGATCGGCAGGCTCTGCACAAGCCAACGTGTCTGGTCGTCCTCGATGGACACCGTGCGTCGCCAGAGCCCCGCGTCCACTCCGGGCCATGTACCTTCGAGCACATGATGAATGTCAGGGCGCCGCCGTCTGGCGACGAGTAGCTGAAACTGTGCTGGCCTGGTCCGAGCCAATGCACCCGGTGTGTGGGGACACGTCCACCCCAGTTCGGCGAGGATCGGCCGCGCCGCATCGATCGACGTCGGTTCGATCAACGCGTCCACCGTCGCCAAACGGCCGCGCCCCGCGATCGGGGTACTGGCCAGGGTGAGAGCGCGGCGCCCTTTGAGCACGGTGCGGATGCGGCGCGATGGAGGGGTCAGCGCAGGCCCCGGCCGGTCAGAAGATGAGTTGGTTGCTGGCCCACGCCTCACGGCGCGCCCGTCGCAAGAGCTCGTCATTCGCCTCAGGTGCACCAAGTCTCGCGAGACGCGCGACCAGTGGCAGCCAACGCGCCTCGATTCCAGTGCGCGCGGCGGCAGCCCGGCGGCGTCGGACCATTGTCTCCACGCGCGAACGGCCTCATCGCCCTGCGCGAGCGAAGCCGTCATGAGCCAGTCGCGGACGACATCTGGACCACCCAGCACCTCCCGGACGTTCTTCATCGGACTATCGGCCGTCGAGCTCTTGCAGCAGCAGGGGCGCGACGACGTTCGCCTCACCGCGTTCGCTTTCGATTGCATGGGCGCCAAGCACAGCCGGCGCAGGATCGGCATGGTGGACTCAGGCTCGCGTTGCGCCGCAACGGCGTTGTCCATGCAGGCAAGCAGCGCGACCGCCGGCGAAAGCGGGAGCGGGCACCACGTGGCCGTGGGTGCATACCGCGTGACGACGATCAGCCCGAGCGGAAGTGGTCCGGTGCCGGCCTGCCCGCCCAGCGACTCGACCGGAGTCCGCACGCCGGGCTCGCCAGCAGTGCCCCGCACCGACAGCGGAACCGGATACGGGTGGACCTGCCCGGCCTTGTCCAGAACGGCGAATTCGTCGGAGTAGATACCGGCGCCCGCGCGCACCAGCGCGCTCACGAGGGTCGTCTTGCCGGTCATCGATCGACCGGGGATGATCAGTGCGCGCCCTCGCCAACCGACGACGCCGGCATGAAGAAACACGCAGTTCTGTGCGCGAAGAGCCGTCAGCAGTTCGGCGTGGCGGTGGAACGCGGTGAAAAGCGGGGCCAGATCGAACGAGCGCGCAATGAGTCCAGAGCCGCAATAGAGCAGGTTGAAATTGCGCTGTCCTCGTCGCGGACTCGGTGCGGCCACGCGAAGCGAGTACAGGATGTCCACCACCTCCATTGGACTGGACTGCCAGCCCAGTGGTGCGTGTCGTGTGGCCTCGGTCAGCGCCGATGGGTCGTTGCTGCGGAGACCAAAGCGCAAACCGAACGCCGAATAGGTGGTTCCTTCGGTCCAGCCGAGCCGGTCGACCTTCTCCTGGCAGACCGTGATCTGTGGCAGGGGTGGGCAAGGGCATCGACTCAGTCGCGTGCCTGCCGCTGACATCAGTAGGCAATACAGAGGACGCGTCGGTTGTTCACGCTGCAAGGCACGGTGAAATCGTTCATCCAGCCGGAAGTGGTCAACGTGCTGTTTCCACCGTCAGCACCAACGTCGACCGAGTTCGTCGTCCAACCGATGCAGTGGTTTGAGCTCAGCTGTCCGTTGGAGCTGCTCCCACTCCACCACCGCTGGTCGCCTGGAGAGACGCCTGCGGCGCTCAAGGTGGCGTCGATGCCGCCGTCGAGCAGGTTCGCCCAGTCGGAGGCGACCTGCGTGAAGCCCGGACCAGGTCCTGTGATCGGCAGGGTGGTCGGCACGCTGTAGTTCGCGGGCATGTCGCGGATTTCATCGGTCGCGCTCGTCGAGATGAACGCGCGGTAGTTGGGGTAGCCGGAAGGCTTGTTCGTGCTGTTGGCGCACAACGCGTCGGCACCCGCGCGGCCACCCAGGTTGCCGTCAAAACTTGCGCCGTCATTCGCCTGGTAGAGGATGATGCGCGTGCCGGCCGACTGCGCTGCCGCGGGAGTTGGCGCAACAATCGAGATGAGGACCGGCACCAACCCGGCGATCAACCCTGTCTTCATCACTTCCCGCCGTGACCACACCGCCTGGGCTGACGCCGGGGGCAACTCGCCTTGCAGCAGCTGCGCCGCGCCGAGTTGCGACAGGCCGCTCCACACCAGGGCGTCGGCCTCGTCAGCGCTGACCTCCGGTGCAAGGTCAACGCGCAGGCGGTCGGCCATGTCCGCCGGACTCGTCTGTCCATCGCACATGTCCCACACCCGCGCCAGAGAGGGATTGAGCGCGTGGGCGGTCCGGCGTGTCCGGTCGTGCAGACACAACTCGTCGTTCAACACTTCGGCGTAGACGTTGAGGATCGTTGCGGATGCTGCATAGGTGGAGCCTCGCTTTTCGCGGGCTAGGGCACCACAGTGGCCGGAGGTGGCGCGCTACGCGAGTGGCATCGCCGCTTCTGCGGCTGTCGCCTTCTGGAATCTCGGAAGCGGGGGCGGCCTGACACGGCCGGGTAATCCACCCCGCCACCACCGCTGGCCAGGGCCTGTCGGGCGCGCGGCTCCCCGCCTTCCTACTTCTTCGGCGTGCAGGGCAGCACGTTCTCCGTCGTGAAGTACACGTCGCTCAGCACGAAGATCGGGTCAAGAACGGGCGCCAGACCGGTCAGCACGAGGTGATAGCAGCCGTTCTTGTAGCGCAACGACACCCACTTGTTCTTGTCCCACACGGCGGCCTCGTATTCCGTGATGTCACAAGTGCAGCGGCAGCCGACGGGCCGAAGAGGGTGACATACGCCGCGCGCTGCTGCGCAGAGCATTTCGCCGGGGGCGCCGGCAGATTGGTGAGATTCGGTTCGAGCACCATCGGAAACGCGAGGCCCATCGCTGCCGATGGCGGCGGCAGCTTCGTGGGCAACTGCACGGACCGGCCGTGGTAGATCGGATCGCTGTCGCGGATGAGCGTCGGGCGCGAGGGCAGCGTGTCGAAGAGCTCAGTCGTACGCTGGATTCTGAGCGTCAGCACGGCTGGGTTGAAACGAATGTCGGGCACCAGCCACGGCGGGAGCTTCGGAATGCTGTGCGGCCGGCCCTGCATATCCTGCACGGCCTGCTTGATGAACTTCGGGCTTCGTCCGAAGCAACATCAGCAATGACACTCGGCACGCCGACCTGTGACGCCAGTTGCGCGGCGGCGTAATCGAACCCCTGGTCCATCAGTTGATCGAAGTTCGGAATCGACGGCGGTACGCCCATGGTGGCGAGCGCGACTTCAAGACCCATCTCGAGGGCGGCCTGGCACGGTGTCGGCGGACAGTTGACGCCCGGAATCACGTTCAGCCCGGCAGCCACCGCCTGCACGGCATAGTCCTGGATCTGCTCCACAGTTCGCTCGCGGAATTCACGAGCTTCGCGATCCGTCTACCAGGCCGGTCAACACGGCGCCGACCGTATTGGTGAACGATTCGAGCCAGCCATCATCATCGCTTGCGGCAGGCACGCAGAACATGTTGTTTGGAAACGTGGATGAGGCGGTCTGGCCGTAGCTCACACCAGACATGTGTGCATCGACCATCATGTCCCAGACCGTTCCGAATGATCCCGGGGTGGGTGGGACGACGTAATGGTCCTCAGTGACGCGATAGCAAGTCTCGCCCGCCTTCGGTCTGGCGCCAATGAACGGCTGTGCGTAGATGATCTCAGTGATCGCGAAGACAGGTCCCTCCGGTGGCGGAGCCTGGTTCTTCTTCTTCGGCGGTTTGGCGACCAGCACTTCCGCCGCACCCACGTTCGGGATCGCAGGGCATCGGCAGCACCCGGACGCAGGGACGGCCAAGCTCGAGGCGGGTCCGCATGTTGTCGTCGATCACCGGGCCAGGGCCGGTGTCACCATCATCCGGGTCGAGGCCTGCACCCGGCAGGTCCGTGCGGCCTCCACCTCCGACGATGGCTTCGAAGTCCACGGGGACGATGGCCCAGGCGCCGGGCTCGGAAGTGAAGTCCTGTTGATAGACGACCGCGGTTGGATCTGCCGAACATGGATTGAATGCCCGGCTGCCCACTCTCGGGAATGGCGCGGTCGACACCTGCAATCGCCCTTCGGCGACGTCGGATCGACCGAGCGCCACCGGAACCGGCGCATGGCGGTGGTCGGGTCGTCAAAGTCTACGAAATCAGCGGCCACCCAGGCGGCGCGGGATCGGCCCTCCTGCGCCGCGCCCCAGATCGCCAGTCTCGAGTTCACGACGTAGGCATCGAATGCCAGCGGCTCGGAGTCAGCTAGGACGAGCGGATCGCGGGACGCGTCCCACACCACCTGGTCGCAGCGCCTTGCGCTCCGGCCCATCAGCTTCACGCCCACGCGGTACGGCGTGAACGGGATCAGGCCCTGGAACGAGAACTCGAACTGGCCAGGCGCCGTGGCGCGCACTCTGACGACCTGCGAACCAACTCTCGCATCGTCGGGCTGGCGCAGACCGCCCGGCGCCACGGGATTGCGCGGAGAGACCCGCCGCGCCCGCACCATGAGGTCTTCGGGCGTCACGGTGCATCCGTGGACGGCAATGGTCCCCGAGAAACTCCCCGCCCCCCGGAGTTGCGGCATCGCGGTGCGCGCGGGTGCCGGCGCAGGCGCCGGCGCGGTGGCCAGCGTCGCTGATCCGAGACACGTGACCACAGCAACGCCGGCAAGTAGCACTTTTCGGATTCCCATTCCAGGCTTCATAGGTTCCTCCACCCCGAACACGTGACGGGTTGTTCAGTACGGAGAACGCAAACCGGCCGCGGGCGGGGCCATTGGAGCTTCGAGCCTGAGCGCCAGCCGGATGGACTGTGTCAGGTAATGGCGGGGGCCGAGGGCGGCTTCAACCTCCCCCAGGCTCTGTGTGAGCAGGCGGCGGCCCGCGGCCTCGCGGCCCACTTGAATGAGGCAAGCGCCTTCGGCCGCGCGTGCTTCCGCCGTCCGCCAGGCCGGCAGCGACGGCTGGCGGCTGAGAGAGCTCTCAGCCGCGCGAATGAGCGCCAGCGCTTCCTCGGCCGTCGCCGGTGTGCATGTCGCCGCGCCCAGGAACATGCGCGCCTCCGCGGTCTGCCACGCGTCGGGTCCGATCTTCGATTCCCTGATGTCCAGGGGCCTCGCGAAACGCCGGCACCGCCGCGGCCGGGGCGTTCTGCGCCTGGCGCAATCGCCCCCACGCGACGAGGGCTTCGGCCAGACGTGGATGCGCCGGCGGATAGACGCGCCGCGATCGCGCCACCACGTCCGTGAGTACGCGATCGGCTTCCACGAACGCCCGGCGATCGGTCAGGATCAGGCCAAGCGTGCGGAGTGACTGGGCGACTTCCGGGCTGTCTTCGCCACGCGTCGTGCGACGCAGGGCGAGCGCCCGGCGCGTCATGACCTCGGCATCGGCGGTCGCACTTCGCTCCCGCAGGACGACGCCGACGTTCGCCATCGCGGTGGTCGTGTCTGTGGCCGGAGCCGAGGGTGCGTTCGAAGAGCGCAAACGCTTCGCGAAACCCTCGCTCGGCGTCCTCGAAGAACCCCAGCCGATAGGAAAGGACCGCGAAGTTGTTGACCGACAGTCCCAGATCGGGATGATCGACCGGCAGCACCCGGCGCCGAATGGCGAGGGCTTCGCGTGCCGTCGCGACCGCGTCGGCCAGGGCCCCACGATGTTCGAGCGCGACCCCGAGGTTGTCCATGATGTGCGCCACCTTGCGATGGTCGGGCCCCAACACGCGCTGGCTGATCGCCAGCGCCTCGCGCAGATCGCGCTCGGCCTCCCTCGTAGCGGCCGCCCCTCGAGCGCAGCACGCCAAGCGCCAACAAGCTGTCGGCGACGTCGGGGTGATTCGGACCTCCAAGTCGCCGGCGGACATCGAGTGCGCGGTGATGCAGTTGTTCGGCTTCCTCCATCGCGCCGCGTTCCTCGAGCTTCGTGGCGAGATTGGCCGCGCTCGTGGCGGCATCGAGCGACTCGTCGCCGTACCGCGAACGGTCAATGTCATACGCCTCGCGGTGCAGTCCTTCCGCTTCGTCATTCCGGTCCAGATCGGAGTACACCGACGCCAGCGAGCCCAGCGTCGAGGAGACTTCGGCGCTGCGCGGTCCGTAGACCCTTCTCCGGATGGCCAGCGCTCGCTCGAGCACCCCGGCCGCCTGCGGATATTCGCCGCGATCCCACAGCAGCACGCCCCATCGATCGAGCGCGGCGCCCGCTTCAGCGCTCTCGGGGCCCTGCAGCGCGCCGGCGAGGGTGACGGCCCGTTCCAGCAACGGCGCTGCTTGCTCGAGCAGGCCCAGTTGTCGATACAACTCGCCGGTCACCCGGTACATCTCGGCCTGTACTTCAGGCTGGCTGGCCAATTCGTGTTCGACGCGCGCCGCGCCACGGTCGAGCACCTCGCGGGCCGTGACCGTGGCGCCGCGGGCTGCCGACGGGTCTGACTCCTGGAAAATGCTGGTCAGAAACGCCGTCACCGCCTCCGCGCGGCTCGCGGCTCGGGCGGCCTGATTCGCCTGCCAGAGCGTCGCGACGATGCCGGCCGCGATGGCGAGGCAGACGAGGCCCGTGGCAGAGACGCCGATCCAGTGACGCGACACGAACTTGCGCATGCGCAACGACACATGCGCGCGACGCACCTGCACCGGCAGACCGTCGAGGTGCCGATTGATGTCGGCGCAGAGCGCGGCCACTGACCCGTACGCGCCTCCGGCTCGCGTCGAAGCGCCGTCAGGACCACCGCATCGAGCTCACCGCGGAGCCGCCGGCGCCCAGCGCCCGTGAGTCGCGACGACGGCGCAGCCGGATCCCGTTCGAGGATGGTGCGCGCCAGCGTGAGCGGACTCTCGTCGGGCGCGTCGAGGGCGCGGCAACCTGCGAGCAACTCGTACAACACGCCGCCGAGGCCGTACACGTCTGTCGCGGTCGTCGCCGGCTCGCCGCGAATCTGTTCGGGCGCGGCGTAGGCCGGGGTCAGCGCGGCCATCCCCGTGCCGGTTGCGTCCGCCCCCTCGGTCCCATCGCCGGTCAGCAACTTGGCGATGCCGAAGTCGAGCAACTTCACCGCACCGTCGGCCGTGACCATGATGTTCGACGGTTTCAGGTCGCGATGCACGACGAGATTGCGGTGGGCGAACTCCACACCGACACACGCGGCGAGAAACAGCCGGAGGCGTTGCTCCACCGAGAGACCGCGGCGGTCGCAGTACGTGGTGATGGGCTCGCCCTCCACATACTCCATGACGAAATAGGGCCGGCCTAGATGGTCGGCACCGCCGTCGATAAGGCGCGCGATACCGGGGTGCTGCAGTCGCGCCAGGATCTGGCGCTCGCGCAGAAACCTCGCCAGCACCTCGTCGGTATCCAGGCCACGCCGGATGCACTTGACGGCGGCACATTGGTCGAACCCGCCATCAGCGCGCTCCGCGAGATAGACGACACCCATGCCGCCGCGGCCGATTTCCCTGATCACGCGCCACGGGCCAAGACGGATGTCGCCCGCGCCGGACGCGTCGCCCTCAGCCATCGCTTCAAGCTCATGACGCACGCTCGCCGCCGCGTGATGGACCAGCCGATCGTCTCCCAGATCCGTCGGGTTCTCGATCATCCTGCGAACGGCCGCGAGGATCGCCGGATCGTCGCCGCGACATTCGCGTTCGAGCCACGCGTCGCGCTCTTCGACGGGACGGTCGGCGGCACGATCGAAGAGATCGAAGATCCGGCGCCAGTCATCCGATGAATGCGGCACGTTACCCTCCGGACGGATCGCCCAGTTCCCCGGCCAGGAACGTCCGGGCCTTCTGCCACTCGCGTTTGACCGTGCGGGCGGACACATCGAGCAGGGCGGCGGCCTCTTCGACCGACAGACCGGCGAACACCCGTAAATCGACAAGACGCGCCAGTCGCGGGTCAATGGACTCGAGACGGCCGATCGCGACGTGCATCGCGATGACGTCGATCGGGTGGTCGTCCACTGCGAGATCGGCGTCCTCGAGCGGCCAGAGGCGGCCGCCGCCGCGTTTGCCGGCGTTCCGGCGCCTGGCGTAGTCCACGAGAATGTGGCGCATGGCTGTGGCCGCCACCGACAGGAAATGCTGCCGATCGCGCATCGTCGCCGGCGTGTGGCCGACGAGTTTCAAGTACGCCTCGTGGACGAGGGCGGTCGTGCCGAGCGTGTCGTGCGTGGTGCGCCGCTGGCGAAGTTGCCGGCGGGCCAGGGATTTTAGTTCATCGTAGACGATGGGCAGGAGACGGTCGAAGGCGCCATCGGCTCCTGCCTGCCACTCTGCGAGAATTCGCGTGACATCTGAAGGACGTCGCCTCGTGTCTTCTGGCACCTGCCCGCCTCCGAGTGCGCATCATACTATCGGGTGACCCTTGGCGGCAGCGTCCACAGCCGGGTGATTTGTGACAACATCAGCGCCGGTGCCGGACGAACGACGCGCGCGGTTGCTGGCGCTCTACCTGCCGCAATTCCATCCGATTCCCGAGAACGACACCTGGTGGGAACCAGGGTTCACGGAGTGGACCAACGTGTCGCGGGCGCGCCCGCTCTATGCGGGTCACCTGCAGCCGCGACTGCCCGGGGAACTCGGCTTCTACGACCTGCGCGTACCCGAGGTCCGCGCGGCGCAGGCTGCGCTGGCGCAGACCCACGGCATCGAGGCGTTCTGTTACTGGCACTACTGGTTTGCGGGCCGGCGGTTACTCGAACGGCCGTTCGACGAAGTCCTTCACACCCAGACGCCAGACTTCCCTTTCTGCCTGGCGTGGGCCAACCAGACGTGGTCGGGCATCTGGCACGGGGCCCCAGGACGCGTCCTCATCGAACAGACCTACCCTGGCGACAACGATCATCGCGCGCACTTCGCAGCGCTGCTCCCTGCATTCGCGGATCGCCGCACGTCCGAGTAGATGGCCGTCCTGTGTTCTTCGTCTACCGGCCGGCGCAGTTGCCAGAGCCGCACCGGTTCGCCGCCCTCTGGCGCGACCTGGCCAGGCAGCACGGACTCGGCGGCCTGTTCCTCGTGGGCCAGCATGAAGCCGACTGGGATCCGATCGCGAACGGCTTCGACGCCCGTGTGCCGCTCGAGATGCCGAAATGGCGGCCGCCTGATACCTCAACACCACTGGGCCGAGTCGCGCGTCGCCTTCGCCGCGGCGTGCGGCCGCGCCCGCTGGACGAAGGTCCGGCGGTGCTCGACTACGCCACCGTATTCCGGAATGTCTATGAGGGCCGGCTGGCGTCGCACGAGTTCCCTCTCGTCATGTCCAACTGGGATAACACCCCGCGATGCGGACGCCGCGGGTCCGTGCTGGCCAATTCCACACCCGAAGCGTTCGCCGCCTATCTACGGCGCGCGATCGCGCAGGTCAGGGGACCGTCCGCTGGACCAGCGGCTTGTGATGATCAGGTCGTGGAACGAGTGGGCCGAAGGAAACTACCTGGAGCCGGATCAGAAGTTCGGCCGCGGCTATCTGGAGGCCATCCAGCGGGTGCTTAAAGAGTGACCCTCGCCTGCGTGGTCATCAGTGTTGGTAGCCCGCCCCGCCTCGCCGACGCGGTGCAATCACTCCTGAATCAGGACTGCCCCGTCGAAATCCTCGTCGTCAACTCCGGGCGGAGGCTGGCCAACCGAGACGCTCGGCGAGGCCGCCGCCCGCGTGCGCATCGTCAACGTCGAGGATCAGTTATCCGCGGGCGCTGCGCGCAACATCGGCGTGGCGCAAACGCGCGCACCTTTTGTGGCGTTCCTCGCCGCCGACTGTGTCGCTGAACCAGGATGGGTGAGCGCCAGGCTGAAGCGGCACGCAGGTGGGGCGCTCGCCGTGTCGAGCGCGATTACGAACCCGACGCCCGACAACTTCTCCGCGTGCGCGTCGCAGGCGCTGGTGTTTGCGCGACACTACGGGGTCTCGTATGCCCGAACGTTGTTCGATCGCTTCGGGCGGTTCCGCGAGGATCTGCGCTCCGGTGAAGACACGGATTTCAACGGCCGGCTTTCCGGTACCGTGCCAATCGAGTGGGCCCCCGAAGTCCGAACGGCCCACCAGCATCCGACGACAGTGGTATCACTCGCACGCGATCAATACCGGCGCGGCAACGGGCGAGCAATCGCGAATCTCCAGACGACAGGGCGGACGCGACGATGGCGGGAGCTTCGGAAGGTCGGGGCCGGCGCGCTGCAGTCGATGAAGCTGGCTTGGACCGCCTCGCCCTGGATCGTCCTGGCGGCCTGCGCCGACGCGCTCGGCGTGCTGAGCGCGAGTTCGCGGGGCGTGTCGAATCCTTATGCCGTTGCGCCGACGTCGCAGCCGCCGCGGATCATCGCGCTCCTCGCCTTCCGCGACGAGATGGCCTACCTGCCCGGGTACTTTGCGAACGTGTCGCGACACGTGGATGGCATCGTGGCCCTCGATGACGGGTCTGTAGACGGCTCAGGGGATTTTGTGGCGGCGCAGCCCGGCGTGCTCGAACTGATCAGGCTGCCGCCGCGCAGTGACCATGAGTGGGACGAGCCGCGAAACCAGCGGTTGCTCATCGAGGCGGCGCTGCGCCACCAGCCCGACTGGCTACTTGCGCACGATGCCGATCAGCGGCTTGAGCGTGATTTCCGCCGGCGTGCGCTTCGCGAGATCGCGCGTGCCGATCGCGAGGGCCACCGTGCCTACGCGTACAGGTTTCTTGAGCTGTGGGATCGTCCCGATACCTATCGTGATGACGGGGTATGGGGACGGAAGCGAATGGCGTCGCTCTTCCGCGCACGCACCGACCACCTCTTCAACGATCGGGCGCTGCACGGAACCTGGGCGCCGGCCGACGCCCGCGAGAACGGCGCGTTCCCACACGCCGACCTCATCGTCTATCACCTGAGGATGATCGACCCGGAGGACCGCCGGAAACGGCACGAGCGTTACGTGACCATCGACCCCGCCCACCAGTGGCAAGCGATGGGCTACGACTACCTGATCGACGAGCGCGGCTGTCAGCTGAAGCCGCTGCTACGCGGCCGCGGCTACGAGCCGCTGCACCGGCGCAGGCCTCGGCCTTGAGAACCAGGCCGAGCTACGTACGGGAAGACATCGAGCCGGCACGTAGCTCGGGCTGTTCCTCAAGCCCGAGTCCTACTCACTCACTCCGAGCGCAGCGCGTCCATGACGTTCACCGTCCGACCGTCAGCGTAACGGACGCCTGCCGGCCGTCGCGCACATCGATCGGCGACGCAGCGGCCGCCAGCGACTCGAACCACGCGGCGGTCTGCGCCAACGCGGCTGGAATTTCCGAGAGCGCCGTCACGAGGTACGCGCCGTCAGGGAGTCCGCGCAACGACGCGAGTCCATCAGCGCCAGCGCGGGTGAACTGGTAGGGCCCCTGCAGGTCACGGACAGGCGTGTGTTTGACACACGACATGTGCACACATATTATGTGTAAATGAAGAACATCACCCTGGCGCTCGATGAAGAGACGCTCGCGGCGGGCCGGGCGTACGCCGAGCGGCACCACACGACGCTGAATGCGCTGGTGCGCGATCTGCTGGCCAAGACGGTCAACACCAATCGACAGGCGACCGCGGCCGAGATGTTCCGCCTGATGGACGATGCGCCTGGCCGTTCGCGCGGCAAACGCTGGACCCGCGACGAACTCCATGCCCGCAGGTAAGGTCTTTCTCGACGCCAACATCCTGGTCTACGCGCAGGACAAGGACTCGCCCGCGAAACGGCGTCGCAGCCGCGAGGTCATCGCCGCCTTGGCGGTGTCCGGCACCGGTGTGATCTCCACGCAAGTAATCCAGGAGTTTTACGTCGCCGCGACGCGCAAACTCGGCGTCGCGCCTCTGGCCGCAAAGAGCGTGCTGCACACGTTCAAGGTGTTCGAGATCGTCCAGACGTCACCTGACCTCATTGAAGACGCCATCGACTGCTCGGTCCTCAACCGAATCTCCTTCTGGGACGCGCTCATCGTCGCCGCTGCGGCGTCCAGCGGGTGCGAGGTGGTGTACAGCGAAGACCTGAATCCGGGGCAGACGATTCAGGGCGTTCGAATCGAAAACCCGCTGGAGTAGGCCCGAAACCACCTACTCCGAGCGCAGCGCCTCCATCACGTCCACGCGTGCGGCCCGCGCAGCCGGCACTACTGATGCCAGAACGGCCGCACCCGCCAGCAGAATCGCCGCGCCCGCGATGGGCAGCGCGCCTGGAATGTGCACCTCAGGAACGACGGCGCCCACCACCTGCACAAGGATCAAACCGCCCACCACGCCCGCCACGATGCCAATGCCGGCGATCACGGCGCCCTGCCGCAGCACACCCATCAGCAAGTGACGCGGCGACGAACCGATCGCCAGACGCACACCGAACTCACGCGTCCGCGCGCTCACCGAAAACGCGAGCACACCGGCCACGCCCACCACGGCGATCATCAGTGCCACGCCGGCAAAGCCGCCGAACATCAGCGCGTTCAGGCGATCGGGTGCCAGCACCTCCGCACGCACGTCTTCAAGCGTGGCGGCGCGCTCCACCGGCTGCTCCGGCTTCAGGCCCTGGATGATGCTTGTGATCGGAGCCACCAGCGCATAGGGATCTCCCTTGGCGTGCACGAACAACCGCCCGCCGCCAATCTCCTGCTCGAACGGGTGATACACCGTCATCGCTGGTCCCGGCACCACATTCTCATCGTCCACATCCGCTGCGATGCCGACGATGCGGCGTCCGGCCGTGGAGATGCCGACAAACTCCACCACGGGATCGGTCCACATGAGGTTGCGATCAAGTACGTCGCGTGACCCGAACATCCGTTTCGCGATGCTCTCGCTGATGATCACGACCGGCGCCGTGTCGGCGCGATCGGCGGCCGTGAAATCGCGGCCGGCGACAAGCGGGACGCCGAGGGCGGCAAAAAATCCTGGGGACACCGTGCGGAAGCGCGCACGCGAGTCCTCTTCGCCGTTGGCCCTCGTGTACCCCTCCACCTTGAACTGGAAGCCGGGGCCGAAGACGCCGGCATCACGCCACGGCACCGCGGTGCCGACGGCCACCCGCTCCACGCCAGACAATTCCCCAACACGCCGCATCACCTCGCGATAAAACGCGCGGGCCTCCTCGGGCGGGCGATCGAATGACACGGGCACGTGCAGCGCCAGGACGCTGCTCAAGTTGTAACCGGTTGGCGCATTCTGCAACGCGATGAGCGCGGTCACGAGCGCACCGGCGCCGGCAAGCAGCACGAAGGACGCGGCAATCTGCGTCACAGCGAACACGCGCAAGCGCCGGTTGGTGCCGGTGGTGAGGCGGAGGCTGCTGCTGGAAAGTCCGAGGCCGTTGGTGGCGTCGGCCGAAGGCAGGCGCGGCACAAACGCGAGGAGCACGGCGGCGGCCATGGCCAGACCCACGCCCACCCACAACATGCTGGTGTTCACGGTCAGGTCGAGTGCGCGCACTGAGAAGCGCGACGCGTAGCGCGCCAGCACGTCCACCATCGGCCGCGCGAGCGCAATGCCCAGCACCGCGCCTCCTCCGCACAGCAGCAGGCTCTCGGCGAGCAGTGTCCGTCGCAGCGCGGCTCGGCTGGCGCCCAACGCGGCGCGGATGGCGAGTTCGCCTTCACGGCGAACCGAGCGCGCCAGGATCAGGTTCGCCACGTTCGAACACGCGATGATGAAGATGAGCGCGGACGCGGCCAGCAACACCAGCAGGACGGTGCGCGCGGGCGCCGTGATCTGATCGCGGAGCCGGACGCCGCTGATCTCGAACCGATCCTGCTCCGGATATGCCTCTTTGTGACTTGCCATCATGGCCGAGTGCGCCGTCCGCAACTCCGCGATCGCGGTCTCGGGCTCAACGCCTGGCACGAGACGGCCAAACAACTCGGTCATCCGGTGCACTCGTCCGTCCACCATGGTGGCGTCCAGGTGATGCGGACTCGTCACCACGTTGGCCATGATCTCCGTCTCGGACGGATACGGCACAGACGGTTCCAGGACGCCGACGATGGTGGCCGCGCGGTCGCCGAGGCGGACGGTCTTGCCGATCACCGCCTCGTCGGCCTTCAGGACGCTGGTCCAGAACCGGTGCGTCAGCACCACCACTCCTGCGGCGTTCGGGCCGTCGTCGGACGGACCAATCAGACGGCCGACCACCGGGCGCAGGCCCATCACGCCGAAATACGATCCGCCCACGACGCCGGCGCGTACCACGCGCGGATCACCAAGGCCCAGCAGCGTGAACTCCAGCGTCGAAAAGTCGCCGAAGGCCGCCACACTCTTCACGCTGGCCTGAAGGTCCCGCAGCTCCGGCACAGAGAAGTTCGCGTTCTCCACCTTGATACCGGGAGCGCTCTGCCGGATGTAGATCAGCCGATCTTCATCCCGGTTCGCCAGGGGGCGCAGCAGAACGCCTTCCACCACCGTGAAGATGGCCGCATTGGCGCCGATGCCCAGCGCCAGCGTGAGCATGACGGTGAGGGCGAGGCCCCTGACGCGGACGAGCGACCGCGCGGCGTGACGAAGTTCTTTGAGCATGAGGCGCCGATTTTACCGCAGCGGAATCGGTCATGCAGGCTCAGCCGATGGTGTCCTTTGACTCGACATGGCCCGGCGCGCATACTTGAAAACAGCCGTCCGCTCCACGCGTTTAGAGGAGGCCCCATGACCGGCTGTTTCCCCGCCCGCCAGATTTTCCCGTTTGCCCTCGCGCTTGCGGGAGGGGCGCTCGTGGCCGGAGCGATTCTTGGGGGTGTGATTGGCGCCGCCGTCGGTACCTCCCAAACGCAGGTGTATCAGGCGCCGGGCGCGGCGAGGATCACCCTGGCTCCCCACGTCTCCCGCGGCCGCAGCGGCATCACTGTCGTGATTGCGTTCTGACGGGTGCGGCACGTCGGGAGTTCAGGCCACGCCAAGTAGTTCCACATCGAAGACCAGGGTTGCGTTCGGCGGGATGACGCCGCCTGCTCCCGCCGCGCCATAGGCGAACTCTGGAGGCAGCACCAGCCGACGCACACCGCCGACTTTCATCCCCTGCACGCCCTGGTCCCATCCACGGATCACGCGGCCCGCGCCGATCTTGAACGAAAACGGCCCCCGCCCGACGGAGGAATCAAACTTCGCACCTTTGTGCTCGGGCGCATCCTCGGAATACAGCCAGCCCGTGTAATTCACCGTCGCCGTCTGGCCCGAGTTGGCCATGGGGCCCGTACCGTCCTGCAGATCAATTTGTGAGTACATGATTGCGCACCTGCACTCAGGTTACGACAAAACGCACCGAAGCCGGAACAGCGGGCCGGACACTTCACTCGGAGCCCCGCAGTGCTGTCAGGTTCCCTTGATCGCGTGAGGGTCCTTCTCGGCGAACGGCTCCGGCTTGGGCTTCACCCCGCGCCAGTCGGCGTAGACCCGCGTGAACTCCGCACCGAACAGCAGGATCTGGCACGAGTAGTAGACCCACAACAGCAGCACCATCATTGACCCGGCCGCTCCGTAGGCCGACGCCATCACGCTCTGCCCGAGGTATAAACCGATCAACTGCTGCCCCACCGCAAACAGCACCGCCGTCACGAACGCGCCCGTGCTGACGTCCCGCCAATGCAGCCGGACGTCGGGCAGGAACCGGAACAACAGGGCAAACAAGCCGGTCGTGACCACGAGCGACACCAGCAGGCCGATGGCGGTCCAGACGATGGGGAGTTCGGGTGACAGGCGGGAGATCCACTCGTTGAGCGCCGCCAGCGCCGCAGTCACCGCCAGCGACACCAGCAGCAGGAAGCCGACGGCGACCACGAGCCCAAACGATCGAAGCCGGTCGAGCAGGAACGCCTTGACGCTGACGCCGGCTCTCACCTTCACGCGCCAGATGGTGTTGAGCGCCATCTGCAACTCGAGGAACGCCCCCGTCGCGGCAACCAGGAAGGTGATGCTGCCAATGACACTGGCAATGGCACCGGCGCGCCGTTGGCTGGCGCCCTCGAGCAGGCCCTGCACGGCCAGTGCGCCCTCGCGCCCGACCAGCGAGTCGAGTTGGCCGACAATTTCGCCGCGCACCGCCTCCTGACCGAACACGGCGCCGGCAATCGCCGTCGCCACCAGCAGGATCGGCGCGATCGCAAACAGCGTGAAATACGCGAGCGACGCGCCCAGCCGGGGCGCGTCATCGTCCCACCAGGCGCGGGCGGCGACGCCAAACAGGCGCAGGATGACCATCACACTGTCCAGCATCCTCATGACCGTGTCGCGTCGCTATCCAATTGTGCACGCCGGGGCCGCGCGGCCACACGCTACAGTCGAAATGGACAAGCACGATGAACGAACCGTCGAACCCGCTGACACCGTGGATTACCTTCGCCGGCAGCGTGCTGATCATCGTCGTTTTGTACTGGGCGCAGGCGGTGCTCGTGCCGGTGGCGCTCGCCGTGCTGATCTCGTTCGTGCTGACGCCGCCTGTGACCTGGCTCGAGCGTTGGATCGGCCGCGTCCCGGCCGTGCTGATCGCCGTGACGCTGGTCTTTGCCGTGCTGGGCCTGGCGGGCTGGGGCCTGGTGCGGCAGATGGAAAATCTTGCCGAAGAGCTGCCGGGTTATCGGGTCAACATCCTCGCCAAAATCGCCGACGTGCGCGGGGCGGGCAAGGGCGGCACGGTCGAGAAGCTGCAAGAGACAATCGAAGAGATCAAGACGGACCTGGGCAAGACCGACGCACCGGCAGGCCGCGCCACGGCGCCGGTGATGATCACTTCGGAACTGGTCTCGGGCTTTCCCGCAATTGCCTGGCTTGGCCCCATCGTTGGCCCACTCGGTACGGCGGCCCTGGTCGTGGTGCTGGTGATCTTCATGCTGCTCGAACGGCGCGACCTTCGCGACCGGCTGATTGGCCTGTTCGGACAGGGCCGCCTGACGGTGACCACCAAGGCGTTTGATGAAGCAGGCAGCCGCGTCAGCAGGCAACTGCTGATGCAGTCGCTGGCCAGCCTTGTGTACGGCGTGGTGGCGGGACTGGGCCTGTATTTCCTGGGCGTACCGTATCCACTGGTCTGGGGTGCGCTTGGCGCGGCGCTTCGCTACGTGCCCTACGTCGGCCCGGTGATTGGCGCCGGCGGCCCGATCCTCGCAAGCCTCGCTGCTATGCCTGGCTGGGCCGGGCCACTCTCCGTCATGGGCATGTTCGTGGTGCTTGAGTTGTTCACGAACCTGGTGCTTGAGACCGCGCTGTATGCCGGTGCGGCGGGCGTGTCGCAGGTCGCGCTGCTGGTGTCGGTGGCGTTCTGGACGTGGCTGTGGGGTCCCCTCGGCCTGCTGATGGCGACGCCTCTGACCGTGTGCGTGGTCGTGCTCGGACGGCATGTGCCGGGGCTGTCGTCGCTGGGCACGCTGATGGCCGACACGCCGGCGCTGGCGCCGGAATTCAACTACTACCAGCGGCTGCTGGCGCGCGACCCCAGCGAGGCCGCCGACATCATCGAGCGGCACGTCAAGAACGAGTCCTGGGGATCGGTCTATGACGCCTTGCTGCTGCCCGCGCTCAACTACGCCGAGCGCGATCGGCTTGAGCGCCGGTTGTCGGATGACGAAGAAAGTGCGGTGATCGACGCCACGCGCGAGTTGCTGTCGGACGCCGCGGAACTAATGCGCCGGCAGCAACCACCGGCCCCGCCTGCCGAAACGCCGGTACTGCCGGCCCCGCGCGAGCCGCTGCGTGTGCTGGGCTATGCCGCCAACGGCGCAGCCGACGAGTTGGCGCTCACCATGCTCGGGCACGTCCTGGCCGACCAGCCCGTGGTGATCGAGACCACGAAGACGCGCGTGCTGGCGTCGGAACTGATCGCTGTGGTCCGAGCGCAGGGCGTATCCGTGGTGTGCATCGCCGATCTGCCCCCCAGCCCACCGTCGAAGACGCGGTATCTGGTGAAGCGCCTGCATGCCGCGCTGCCCGATGTGCGAATTGTTGTGGGGCGATGGGGGCCGCCGGCGCTGGCGGATGACGCGACGCCGGCGTTGCGCGACGCCGGCGCCACGCTGGTGTGCGCGACGCTGGTCGAAACCCGCGACTATCTCGGCGGGCTGGTCGAGATTCCCCGCATCCCGGCGCCGGAGGTCGGCGTCGTGCCGGTCGTGGCCTCCTAGGATGGCGGCTGCATGGTTTCTGATTACCGGCGCACTCCTCATCGGCTTTGCACTCTTCGGCACGCTGCTCAAGCGGCTGCCGGTGACGCCGTCGATGTTCTACCTGGCGGCCGGCGCCTGGCTGGGTCCGTGGGGTATTGGACTGCTGCATGTCGATGCGCTCAACGACACCGACGTGCTCGAGGGGCTGACCGAAGTGGCGGTCGTCATCTCGTTGTTCACCGCCGGATTGAAGTTGCGCCTGCCTTGGTCCGATCGCCGGTGGCGGGTCGCGCTGCGGCTATCGGCGGTCGCCATGCTCCTGACCATCGCCGGTATTGCCGCGATTGCGTTCGCCGCCGGCATGGCGCTGCCCGTGGCGCTGTTGCTGGGCGCCATCCTGGCACCGACCGATCCGGTCCTCGCGTCTGACGTCCAGGTCAGCCACGCGCACGACGGCGAACCCGTGCGCTTCAGCCTCACAGGGGAAGCGGGCCTGAATGACGGCACCGCATTCCCATTCGTCATGCTCGGCCTCGGCCTGATGGGCGCGCACGATCTGGGCGCGTCGCCATGTCGATCGTCCTGCATGGCGTGTCGGTGACGCCCCTGATGCGTAGGTACTCGGCCCGCCGCCGGTAGCGTTGCGCACGGAGTAGCGAAACGTCGCTCGGGCTCGGTCTAACGTAGGGCACAATGCCCTGATGGCGATCGAGGACGACGACCATACGCGACTGTCCGACGGGACAGCCACGCCTGCACCACTTTCGAACAGTGAGCAGGCGACCATGCTGTCGCCTCTCAGCGGCTCAGGCAGCGTGCCGAGCGAGCAGCCCGGGCTCGTGGATGGACAGCCGTTTGGCCCCTACCGCATCGTCCGGCTGCTTGGCCGAGGCGGCATGGGGGAGGTGTACGAGGCCGAGCACCTCGACACAGGCCGGCTGATTGCGCTGAAGCTGCTGCGCGGCCGGATCGATAGCTTCGAGGATCGCGAGCGCTTCCTGCGCGAAGGGCAGATGGCCGCGTCGGTGAGCGACCCGCACACCGTGTACGTCTTCGGCAGCGAAGAAATCGATGGCATGTCCGCGATCTCGATGCAGCTGGTGCCTGGGGGCACACTCAAGGATCGAGTGACCGAGCAGGGCCCGCAGCCGGTCTCGGAAGCGGTCTCGGCGGTTCTCGACATCATCAGCGGCCTCGACGCGGCCCTGGCGGCGGGCATCCTCCACCGTGATATCAAGCCGTCCAACTGCTTCATCGACTCCGATGGCAGCGTCAAGGTGGGAGACTTCGGTCTGTCCATTCCCTCGACCGGGCGAAGCGCCGACCGGACGTTCATGGGCACTCCGCAGTTCGCCTCGCCGGAGCAGTTGCGTGGCGACGCGCTTGACGTGCGTTCCGACATTTATGCCGTTGGCGCCACCCTCTACTACCTGCTGACCGGTGCGCCGCCATTCGAGGGCAAGGACTTCACGGTGCTGATCGATCGCGTGAAGCACGAGCCGCCACCGATGCTGCACAAGGTCCGGTCCGGCGTCCCGGCTGCGCTCGGCACGCTCATCGCGCGCTGCCTCGCCAAGGACCCGGCCGATCGCCCGGCCTCGTATCAGGACCTGGCTCGAGCGCTGCGGCCATTTTCCCTTTCTGGCGCACCCGCAAGACTCGACGTGCGGCTCCTGGCGGGCGCCGTGGACTACCTGCTGATCGCCATTCCCGCCGGCATCCTCAATACGTCCTTCGGTCCGCCCGCGGTCCGACGCGGCTCGACATCTGTGGACCTCGACCCCTGGACGGTCGTCGTCGGGGTGTTGTATTTCGTGCTCTGCGAAGGACTGTGGAGCAGAACACTCGGGAAGCGGCTGCTCGGCCTGCGCGTGTTGTCTCGCACGGGTGCGGTCTCGTGGAGGCAGGCCATGGCGCGGGCCGTGATCTATTACGCCCCCGCCCTGCTGATGCTCGCCCCGACGCTTGTGATGGGCGCGCGTCCATTCGCCGAGTATCTCGTGGCCAACCCTGGCCTGTCGGCCTCGGTGGCCTTTGTGCCAGTCGTTTTGACGCTCCTGTTGTTCTCCACCATGCGCCGGAAAAACGGTTACGCGGCGGTGCAAGACATTCTCACCAAGACCCGCGTGGTAAAGGTCGTCTCGCGCGAACTGCGGCGTCGGGATGCTGGCGAAACAATGGGCGTGGCGCCCGATGCCCGCACGTCGGATTCAGCGCAGCGCCGCCTCGGCCCCTTCATCGTCGGCCGCGAGTTGGCAGTTCTCGAACACGCGCGGCTCTTCGACGGTGTGGACCCGGTACTCAGGCGGCCCGTGTGGCTCGTCGAATGGAGCCCCGTCGAATTGAGTGACGAAGCGCCGGAGACCCCCAGGGCGAGGCGCGATGTGAGCCGCGTCGGCCGATTGCATTGGCTGGCGGGCCGGCGTGCGCCTGGTGACAGCTGGGATGCGTTTGAGGCACCGCAGGGCGCGCGCCTGCAGGCCGGTGACCCTGGCCCAGCCTGGCCAGTGGTACACGGCTGGTTGAAGGACCTCGCCACCGAACTCGCCGCCGCTGAACGCGATGGCACCACACCGCCGCTCGGCGTGGACCGTGTGTGGATCCGGCCCGATGGACGGGCGGTGCTGCTCGATTGGCCGGCCCCGGGTACCGGGGCGCCGGCAGGTCCAGGAACGGCCCAGCAGTTGCTGACGGCGGTGGGTCATTACGCGTCTTCACCGCCCGCATCGGCGGTGGCCATGCTCGATCGGTGGCAGAAGAAGCGGGCTGTTCCCCTGGCGGAACTCATCGGCGATCTGTCAGTCGTCACGGCGTCGGGCGGCGCGGTCACCCGATCGCGGCGGGCCTGGCCGCTGGTCCTTGCCGCATCGCCCGTGATCCTGATGCTGGTGATTGCGGCTGTCGCGATTCGCATCAACGTGGTCTTACCGCACGATCGGTTCGTAGCGGACAAGCTGCTTGACGACCTGACGGATGAGCGCGAACCAGCACGGCAGCAGGCCCTCAAGGTGTACCTGGCGGGCGCCTTGCGGCCAGAGCTCATGGCCGCCGACGCGCCCTGGCGATCGGCCGACGAGGATGATAAAGACGCGCGTGCCCTCCGCGCCCTGGCGGACTCGGCGGCTGCACTGACACCGAGCGAGGCTGAGGTTGCTGAGGCAAAGACGAAGCTCGCGCCAGCGCTACAGCGCGCCGAGAGGCAGTTCCTTGCGCAGGACAATTCGACGACCATCTTCGTCGCGTTGTTGCTCGTGGGCGCCGGAATGTCATTCTTCGGTGGGTTGGTGTCGGTCCTGGTGCGTCCAAGCGGCTTCGTGCTCGCGTCGCTCGGGATGGCGGTTGTCACCGGGCGTGGGCGCGAGGTCGGCCGCGTGCGAGCGGTGTTTCGTCTGATCCTGGCGTGGTTACCGCTGCTGATCTACGGCGCGCTTCTGGCGTGGCCAGTCACCCGCGCCGCAGTCTTCTCGATCGCCGTCGCCTCCCTGGCTGCGGCTCCGACGATCCTCGGGTTTGTGTGGGCCCTGCTGCGTCCCACACGCGGACCACACGACATGATCGTGGGGACGTCGATTGGATCCCGCTGAGGGGCAGCGACGACTTACTCGGCAGCTCGCAGTGTGGCCGAAGTCAACCCCACGGTTTTCATGAACGCCTGCCTGTCGGGAATCTGGCCCAGGAGATCGAAGTAGAGGGGCAGGCTGCCTTTCACCGGCACCCAGGCCCGAGGGGCGTCAAAGTCGAGGACGGCATCGTGATATTTCCTGCGGACCACCGGTGCCCCCAGGCGAGACAGTTCGATGCGGCGGCGGAAGAACAACAGGGTGCGAATCTCCAGCGTCTCGCCGACGGTCTTGTCTGCCTGAACCACAAGGACCGCTCCGAAGAACAGTGACGGCGCGATCAGCGCCAGCCCGCCGACGAACAGCCAGAGACTCCACGACGCCAGACCAGTGAGCAGGAACCCGGAGGCGAGGAACAGGCCGAACGCGATGAGTCCGCGCCAAACCCACGCCAGGACCCCGTACTTGTAGAGCATCATGCGGGACTGCCTATCGCTTCATCCGGTCTTTGATGTCCTTGAACGAATCTCTGATGTCCTTCGTGAGGCTGTCGCGGATGTCGTGACGCATCTTCGCAGCCATGTCGCGCACGCTGCCGTCCACCGCGCCCTTTCGCTCGGGACGCGTGATCGCAAGGGCCGGCGTTGCCGCGAGGTTGCCCAGAATCCACGAAGCCTCCGCCCTTGTCGCCGCTTCGAACGTGTCGAACGACATGCGGAAGTAGCCGTTCTGGCCCCAGTCCTGGCCCCAGCTGTTGCGAACGGTGAAGTATCCGCCATCGAGGTCGTAGCCGACGAGCAACATTGAGTGACCTGTCTCCCGCTTGGCTTTGTCAATTTCCGCCAGTGGCGCGTCCGGCATAACCCCGGTCTTGCCCGCTTCCTGATAACACCACTGCGGTATCGACACGCCGATGACGACGGGATATCCCGACGCCAGCGCGCCTTTGATGTTCTGCATCCCGTCAACGCGGGCGTACTCGATTGGCGTGTTTGGCGACGCCTGGTCATATGCCTGGCGGCTGGGTTCTGTCTTCAGCAGGTCTGGATCGTAGGGCCAGACGTTCTCCGGGGGCGCGCCAAAGGCCAGAAACGCAGCCATGCCCTGAGCCGTGGTCGTGCCGCCGTCTTCGCGCTCGTTGCCGCTCATGCGCCGCGCGTTGAAATAGACAAACATGCGGCTGAGTTCGACGACGGGTTTGCCGGCCTTGCGCTGCTGATGCTCGAGCGCGCCGACCGCCGCGTTGGCGACGCAGCTGCCGATCTGCCCCTGATCTTCGACGGCGCCGAGGTTGTCGCGCAGGTCCGTCTGGCGCGGCAGCGTCCTCACGTCGAGTGCGGCAAGATGATCCCGTTCAGAGACCGCGCCCGCCAGGAGCCCATCGAGCCGGCGTCCCATCGCGATGCCTGGACCTTGATGCGTGGTGTAGACCGCCTGGCCGCAGGACGTGCAGTTGGACTGTGCCGGGGAGAGCGAGTTCTTGCAGCGATAACACTTCATTCACATACTCCAGTCGCGAGCCGCTAATGCAGGTGGTCGAAATGCAGCTGGCCTGCGCTTCGCCCAAATCCGTACGTCATCTGATCGAGGTTGATGTGTCTTCTGTCAGGCTGCAGTTGTCCGCCGCCCTCCGCAATCGCCTGCCGGTTCATCGTCGAGTAGACGACGTATCTGAGAACGGCGCCATCGAAGGTCCCCTTGATGACCACCGGCCCCATGCCCGTGACCAGGCCGGTGCCCTCGACGTTGGTGCCGTCCTGGCGGAAGTCGAGTCGATCGCCGCCGTCATTGAGCCAGACGCCGGACATGTTGAACGAGGCAGGCTGCACTCCGCGCCCCTGATTCGGATCGACCGGTTGGACCGCATTAAATTCAGGTCCTGACAGATCCTCTTCCGGGCGATCACTCATCCAGGCCATCACCGCCAGAACGGCGATCCCGATGCCCAGCCACATCTTGGTGCGCGCCGGCATGTTGGTGAAATATGCCTGCCACACGTTCGGCCCCGGCGGAGTCGGCGGCGGACCCGGCGGCGCGGGCGGGGGCACTGGAAGGGGCGGTGGGTCCGGCATCACCGGAGTCGGGCGCACGCCCTTGACGGCCGCTCCGATGGCGCCATCGAACTCTGCCGCCGATGCGAATCGATTGCGTGGCCGCGCCGACAGGCCCTTTTCGAGCAGCTCATCGATCGCCTTCGGCACATCGCGGCGGCTCGTGCTCACCATCTCCCATCGTCCCAGCGGCGGCGCCTCCATCAGCAGTTCGTAGAGCATCACCGAGAGCGAGTAGAAGTCCGCCGTCGGGCCGACCGAGTCTGCCGACGTGTTTTGCTCGGGTGCCATGTACGGCGGTGTGCCGAGCGCGCCACCGGTGGCCGACGCGGCCCCCACGGCTTTCGCAATGCCGAAGTCGAGGATCTTCAGATCAAAATTACCGGCGTCCGGGTCGCCATCCAGAAGCACATTCTCAGGCTTCAGATCCCGGTGAACGAAGCCGAGGCGATGCGCTTCGGCCACGCCCGCCAGCATCGCTTTCATGAGGCCGGCTGCCGTGTGGACGCTCACCTCGTTTCCGCTGCGCTTGGCGGCGTTCATCCACGAGCGCAGGGTTCCGCCCTTGACGTACTCCATCGTGAAGTACGCCTGCCCCTCGCACAGCGACACGTCGTAGACCGCCACCACGTTGGCATGCCGGATCTGGCGGGCGGTGCGGCCTTCGCTCATCAGCCGATCGAGCGCCTCTTCACCAGCGACAAGAGAGGGATGAATGAGCTTGAGGACAATCTCGTCTTTGGTATTGGTATCGGTTGCCACATAGACGATCCCCATCCCGCCTTCGCCGATCTTGCGGACGATCCGGTAGCGCTCGTCGAAGAGCGTTCCGGGCTCGAGCACCGATGCCGACGCTTCTCGCATGGGCGCCACAGTATTCAGCCCGCTGAAGGTCTTGGGCCCTCGGGCCGGGGTTGCGGTGCCGCAGTTCGGGCAGAATGCCGCACTGGCGGAAAGAGGAGTCTGGCACTTCGGGCACTTCATTGTTGGTGGGCCTTCATGGCGTCATCGCGGGGCTGCGACGAATCTCAATGCGATCGACCGAGCCCAACGATGAGGCAAAATGCAGCTTCAGCGCAAATTTGTCCGGACGGCCGGAAATTGGCACCACGCGGTCTGCAGGTGTGAGCGATGCGACGTCGCCCGACAGGAGCGGCGCGTCGTTCACACTCATCCCCTGGGTCGCGCGCGCCTGAAGGCAGAGCCGGTCATTGACGATCAGAAGGTCGAAATGGTGACGCGAAATCGCCATCGTTGCCGGTTCATCAACGGCCCCCTGACGATCGTAGGCACGCAGGCAAAGGTCGTTCGCGATCGCCGTCGCGTCGGCAGCACCCGTCCGTGAGTTGCGGCCGCACGCCAGCCGGCCTGTCCGCGTCGCGGTCATGGGTGTGCCGGGCGCGTCCTCCGCGCGAAAGCCATTAAACGTGAATTCGACGTGGCGCGGCACGCGCACACCAAGTTCCCGGTATCCCCGGATGCCGTTCGCGAGTTCCCACTTCTCCGCGCGTTGCAGATCAAGGGGGGTACGCGCGCGCTCGGCGACCGCCGCCGGCGACGCGCCTTCTTCGGGACCACTCTTGTAGAGCAGTGCCTTGTCGCCGCTGATCGCGTGTCCGCCCTCGCTGATGGTCGCGTTGTCGCCGCTGACCACGTCGCCGCCGCTGGCCAGGCCGTGGATCGTGCCGCCGCTGATATTGATGGTGGTCTGATGCGCGTCCTCGCTCGACACGGTCAATGTGACCGCCGACGAAAAGGCGTACTCCTCTTCGAGGCCTTTGTAGCGCGATGCGATCACCATGATCATCGACAGGGTCTGGGTGCCGCCCTCGATGAGTGGCGGGGCATCCAGCGTGAATCGGCGCTCGGTTCCCGCGTCGAGGTGTTCCCAGGTCAACGCGACCGGCTCCTGCGAACGGCCGTCGCCTTTCACCATGTGTTTGACCCAAATCGGCCGCGCGGCGGACGACGCGTTGCGCAGGATGAGTGGCACGGACACGCGCTCGCCCTTTTTCGCCCGCACTCCCGCGCCGGCGTCAATCATCAAACGGGGGCTCACGCACGCTGCACACTCCCCGTTCGGAGTCACCAGTCCCTTGCACTCGCTGAACGCCATGCAGCGCAGCAATGCATGCCCGCACTCGTTGCAGAACGCGCGACTGCTGGCGGCGGCAGCCGTCGCGCAGCACCCTTGGTACGGACGCCACTCCATCGCGCTACTGTCGCATCTGACGGCCGCAATTTTCGCAGAAGCGATCGGTAATCGGAACGGCGGTGTGGCAGTTTGGACACTCAGTCAGTCCGGTTCCGCCGACGATAGGCACAACGCCCATTCCACCCATGCCGGCACCTGCGGCCGCCATACCGACACCCTGCGCCACCCCGGTCGCCCCCTGCATGCCGGAATCAAACAGATGACGGGCCTGTGCCTCCGACGACACCTTGGCCTCATTCGCCTGCTGAACCATTTCTCGCATCAGCGCGATGCGGTCCACGCCCTCGGCCGCCCGGGCTTTCGCCTGTTCGACCATCACGTTCGCCACCTCAGGCGAGAATCCCGCCTGAATGGCGATGATCTGCTCCGGCGTCGCATTGCCCAGCGCCTTGATTCTGGCCAGCAACGTCTCGCTTTCCAGCCGGGCTGCGTCCATCGCCCGCCGGTGCTCTGCATCGCCGCCCTTGATGGTGATGTCGGTTTCGCGATCCTTGCCGTCAAGATCGACGTCCTGCAGGTCGCGGAGAGTCTTGATCCGGTCCGCCTGCTCCTCGCGATCGAACTGAAGCTTCAAGCGCCCCAGCGCCAACCCCTGCTGGCCGTCAGCCAGCTGCCCTTCACGCTGGACCGCGAGAATGTCCTGATCGATACGGACGATGGCCAACTGGTGCTGTTTTTCGCGCGTCGCCAGATCCATCTCGACGTCGCGACGTTGGCCGCCCGTGCGCGCCATCTCGATCAGGTGCCGCTCGGCCTCGAGCTGCGCCTGCAACCCATCGAGCCGCTGTGTGCGGTTGAGGTCGAGTTCGTGTTTGAGCGCCGCCATCTGCTGCACGCGGATGCCGGTTTCGCGCGCATCGATGAAACCCAGCTCGTTCGCCAGAATGAACCGGCGGAGCTCGTCTTCGCTGGCCGCCTTGACCTTCTCGACGTCGAGATCGGTTTTCAGGCTGATGATGGTCGATTCAGCGTCACGCGCGACTTCGCGGGTAAGGATCTGGAATTCGCGTTCAAGCGCTTCTTGTTCACGCTCGAGCTGCCGCTTGACGACAAGCGCCTGCTCTTCCTCATTGAGCGCCCAGGTCACCGAGACCACGCGCGCCAGGAGGCCCAGATCGCCGGCGATGCGCTCCACTTCCTTCATGGCATCGGCTTGAACCTTGTCCTGCAGGCCGATGTTGCCGCGGAGTTCAAGCGCGTCCACCTGCCTGATCGTCGCGCTCAAGACACGTTCACCAATGTGGGGCGACAAGCGGCTGAGGATGCTCGTCTTGGTGACCGCGGAGTGCTCCTTCATCAGCCCGAGGATCCCGGCCGGTCGTTCGGGATTGACCTGCAGTTCGATGGTGAACTCGCCGGCCACCGGTACGTTGTCCTTGGTCAGCGCCGTGGCCGGCACCGTCAGCTGGAACGGCTTCAGGTCCGCAATCAGCATCCGCAGCGCGTGCTTGCCGCCGATCGCGTCCTTGAGGGAGCGCCAGACGCCTCCAATTGAAAAATGTCCGCCCGGCGCCGCCTGGGCGATCTGCCCGTCGCGAATCAGCATCGCCATCAGGTCCGGACCGACAGCCAGCCGCTGCTCGATCACGCCCTGGAATTTGTCGAGGGAGATGTACTCCCCCAGCAGGTTGTCGTCGCTAAGTCTGATCTGAGTCGTCGCCATTCATCGTCTCCGTTATCGCTTTGCGGTTGCCTGGGCTTTCCGCCACTTCTTCGACCCTTCGGCGAAGACGATGACGTTGGCGGCGATGACGATAAGAGCCACCACGGTGCCGGCCATGTGCTCACTGACGAGCTGGCTGAGCGCTTCCCAATTGGACAGTCTTTCAACTCCCTGTTGCAGGGCACCGATGCTGTTCAGAGTGCCAACGATCAGGGTGATCAGGGCCAGAACCGCCGTCGTCATTGCGGCAAAACGTGACCAGAGGCTGGCAGTCTCCACAGCGCTCGTGGGGCCCTCCCCCTGCAGGACCTTGTCGTAGGCCTCGCCACGCTCGATCGCCTGCCGCCGCTTGTCCTTGTCGACGGTCAGGAAGTCTGGCTTGATGTGCTGCGAGCGGCTCGATTCGGCCCGCGTCAGGTTGTACGCGCGGCGATGAAAATACGCGATCGTCCCAGTGACCGCCCACAACGCGGTGAACGAAAACAGGCCCCATGAGAGGAGGCGCAGGACGGTATCGATAGTCTCTGGATTTGTCGCATCACTCGTTTGCATGCTTCGTCCGATATTCACGCAGCCGGCCGGGGCGTCCGGGGTGGGCCCACGCGGCTAGGATGTGCATAATACTGACAAACCCGCGTGCGCCAAAGTCAATTTGTGTCACTCATCGCTGTCTTCGTCATCTTTGTCTGCCTGCCCGTCGGCGCGGCCAGGGAATTCGAGGACACACACATCGAGTTCCGGATGACCGAAGGATCGTTCGGACTCACCTCCATCCTGCTCGCGGGATCGCGGATGCGCACCGATGTGGGTGCCGAGAGCCTCATCGTGGAGTCCACGTCCAGGACGGTTGTGATGCTGAATCATCAGCGCAAGACGTTCTCCCGGATCACGGAGGCCAATCGCGAGGCCTTCTTCAAGGCGATCGCCGGGATGATGGCCGAGTTCAGGAAGTCGTTTGAGGACCTTTCGCCTGCAGAACGAGCAGCACTGCTGGCCCGCCAGCCGGAACTGACCCCACTCATCGACGGCGGAGCCACGACCGTCGAACCGGGCGGCGTCAGCACCGTCGCCGGCCGCACGTGCACGGTGCACCGATTCACGTTGAACAAGGTTCCGTCGGGTGAAGCGTGTGTGGTGACCGCCGAGAGCCTTTCGCTCCCCGAGAAGGACGCGGCCAGTTTCAAGGCGGCGCTGGCGGTGCTCTCGGGCTTTACCACCCAACTCCAGAAGCTGCTGCCGCCGGCGCCGTCGAACGCGAGCGTCCTGTCCGAGTCCAGCGTTCCTCTGCGTCAGACGACAATCGCGCTTGGAGTGCGGCACACCTCTGAGTTCGTCGGGGTGTCTCACGGCGCGATCTCGATGGATGTCTTCTCGATTCCCGCCGGCTACACGGAGGCCACTCCGGGAGGATGAGGTTCGGCCCCCTGCTCATCCTCGTCGGCATTGTCGCCCTGGCCCAGCACGAGTATCGGCTCGAGCGGGCGGACACCCTGGCCGTCGTCTACGTGTTCTGCACCGCTGCGGGACTGGCACTCAGCTTCCGGCGGTACAGCGTCCTGAGGTGGCTCGCCGCCAGCTTGCCGTTCTGGAGCCTGGCCAACGCCGCAGGGTGGTCGATGTTTCTCGCGCTGGTCCTGTCGATCGGAAGCATCGCGGTGCTCGCCGTCGGCCCAACACTTCCGGGACGCCGAAACCGGCGCGACGTTAAGCCCCTTCCCCACCTGGCCCTCGGTCCCGTCGCGGTGATCCGGCCGGCGGCCTATTCGGGTGGACGGCGAAGCCGGGGCGTCGGAATCGCAGCGTGGGTCTTTGCAGGGCTGATGGTAGTCTTCGCCGGCCTGGCGGTGTTCACGGCCTCACGCGACGTTGCCGCGGCGCTGGCCATCTCGAGCGCGATCATTGCGGGCACACTCGTCTTCAGCAACTGGTTCGCCGACCGCGTCAGGCTTCGCATCGACGAACGCGGGCTGCACTCCCGCGCGCTGTTCCGGGAACAGACGATCCCCTGGCCTGAGGTGGCTGGCCTGACGGTCAGGCACGTGTACCTGCCCGCCTACGGAATGCGGCTGAGGTACTTTGTCGTGTTCTCCCCGTCGCGGGAGTTTGCGTTTCTCGGCACGATGCACGGCGCGGAGGAACTGAAGGCATCGATTGAAACGGCGGTTGGGCTGAAATGGCCGTAACCAGAGCGCCTCTCTTTACGTCCCGCCCGGCCGTTCGCGCTTCATTTCGGTCCAGCGCTGATCCTGAAACACGCTGCTGGGATCAAACGTGGGAGAGTTGCTGAGAATGTAGCTGCCGTTGCCGCGGCTCCACGCCTGACCGTAGCCGCTGCTGAGTTCGACGGGACCGCTCGAGTCGCGCCAGGTCTCGACCTCGCGAATCGTCTGGACGAAGGCCTTCTGTTGCCGGTCCTGGGAGTCCTGCCGGAGTTCCCACGATCGCATCTGCCGATCCTGAGCCTCACTTTGTGCTTGTGCGTAGGACGCGGCCTGCTCACCCTGCAGCCGCAGTCTATCCATGCGGCCCGCGTGCTCGATATTGCCCAACTGCGTCATGAAATTGGTCTTCACCTGTTGCCACACGGGGTTCTGCCGGTAGCTGGATTGAATGGTGTGAAACAGTTTCGCGCCTTCGTCGCGGCGCGCGGCGGGAAAGCGCAAGAGCACATGATAGAGGACGCTCGTCGTCCAGTCCGACGAGGCGCCACCTGTCACCATGTTGGGCTTGCGAGTGAAGCGTTGGCTGACGCCGACTTCCATGACACCTTCGTCGCCATTGGGCCACGTGACCTTGCCAGTCACATACGAGGTCTGCTGCTGCATCTGGTTGCCGTACTGAGCTGCGACCTGGTTCGCCTGGGCGTCAAGCCTCCGCGCGAACGCCACCTTGGGCTCATCGACCGTGATGTCGGATGCCGTGGCCTGCAAATCACGCTGGGCATAACCCTTCATGTAGCGCTCGGCGTCAAACGTCGTGCTCAACTCGCAGCCGCCGGACTGTGCGCCAGCCTGGTAGATCTGCATCATCGACTGGTCGTCTGAGTACAGGAAAGACCGCGACGGCATGATCTGGTAGCGGAACGTCCCGTCCGCCGACGTCGCGGTGACTTCGTTACTGGCGCCGTCGGCCCGGCAGCCGTTGACCAGGTTGACCCACTTCACGCCACCTTGAATCGTCCAGCCGCGCGGAAACAGCATGCTGAACGCCTCGACGGGTCGATCGAAGCCTGCTTCGTCGAGGAAGAGGCGCCGCTCGAGGACGAGGTAGTCTTTGCCTTCGACGAAGTTCGAGGCCGCCGCTTGACTGGGAGCCGGCGCGGCCGCGCCAGGCGCCGCAGGCGCGCCGGACGCCGCGGGCGCACCCGCGGTGGAAGCGACGTCAGTGCCGCCGCCACAGGCCACGGACATGCAGATGAGTGACAGGAACGCGGCAAGTTGGGGACGCATGGCAGCGGATTATAAAACAGCCCGCCTTCGCCAGGCAGTCGCTTCGCTTCTGGCTACGGCGGGGCAAGCTCTTCGGAGGCCGGGTCTTCAGACCCGGCGAGGGCGCTACTTCAGTCCCGCGTTATCTACGACCCAGCCGCCGTCCGAGCGGCGGAGGCGTGCGACGGCCTCCTTCGGCGCCGGAGGCATGTAGCCGACCACCTCGGCCATCTTCGTCGGCTTCCACGCCCAGGTGTATTTCACAGCCACGGTCCCGCCGCGCTCGGTCCGGACGTCGGTCACCTCCAGCACCTCACGCGTGGCGACTTCGACGGGCGTGTCAAACTGGACGCCCGCGGCCGTGGCTTTCGGCGTCAGCGTGGTGCGCACCATCGCGAGTCGCACCTGACGGCTCGTCAAGCCGTTCTGTTTGGACTGTGCGTGCACCGCGTCACACGACGGATCCGGCGAGCGCCCGTCTGGGTCGAACCGAAACTCCTTGAGCTCGATGCGGACGACGCCGGCATTCACCGCGTCGTACAGAGGCCCCTTGTCTCTCAGGTTCTGAAACGTCTCCACGAAGTCCGGCTGGCCCATGGTCTCGAAGGAAAAATCCGGATTCGCCGTCATGCAGTACGTTGACGCCGGCAGAGTCCTGGTGAGCTTCGAGGCGAACGTCGGATCGGGGGCCGCGGACAACGCCGCGGCCGCTTCTGGTTTCGTCGGGAGGTTCGCGCCGCACGCGACGATAGTCAGCGGGACCAGCGACGTCGCGGCGAGCATGAAGAGCGGTGAGTGTCGACGTGTCATGGTCGGATGGCTCAGCGGGAGGCGACGGTGAAGCGGATCATGACGTCCTCAACGAAGTCCGCCGTGATGCGTGAATCGCCACGAGTGAAGACAAGAGTGACCACGCGCAGCGTGCCTTCGCGCCGCTCGGACACGGACTCCGGCCGGCCGAACTGTCGCTCGGCATCGGCGCGCAGCATGCCCTTGCGCGGCAAGCCGTCGCCTCCGCGCGCGCCACTGGAGTCGTCCGGGCGAGCCGCGGTGACGCCGCCCTGAGGCGCCGGCGAAAAATCCACGAATTCTGCGAGCGCGGACATGATGTCATTCGGATTCAGCGTCGCGGGGACGTTGGCGGCAAACCGCACGTTGAAGCGCGACCCGCCCTGAAGGCGTCGTTCAGCCACCTGCGTCCGCTTGCGTTCCTCCGCGAATGACCGGTCGACGGCGATGCGGCGATTCTCGCGCTCCCGGGCATTGCGGACGTCGTCGAGCTCGCGCTGGAGTTCGCGCTTTCTTGCGGCGTCGGTCTCCCGTTTGACCGCCGCTTCCAGATCCTTCTCGCGGTTGGTCTTCTGCACATCCGGCATGTTCACGGACAGGCTCGTGTCGTCGCCGAATGTGCCGTACCCTCCGCCGTCCAACTGGAACTCGACCATGTCCTTCTTGACCTTGATGGTCGTGATCGTGGCCGTCTCCCCGCTACGGATCGACGTGCCGAATCGCCGCAGGCGATCGCCATACTGTTTGGCATCAAAAGGACGGTCCACCCGGATGTCCACGCCCTCGGACGCTCCGGGCATATCGATGCGCAGGGTGACACGCTTGCCTTCGAAGTGCCGCTTGATTTCTGCTTCGTTGGGACCTTGCGCCTCGGCGCGCGGAGCCGCCAGCGCGATTCCAAGCAGGACGGCGATAACCAGAGAACCGGGTCGAAAAGTCATCGGCGGATGTTATCGCACGCGGACGCCGCTCACGCCGTCCATCAGCCACAGATTGGTCGTCGTCCTGGCCGTCGCGAAGGTGAGGCTCTTGCGGTCAGGCGTCCATGACAGGCGGAGCGATGGATTAAACAGCGCTGCAGGCAAACACTCGCGCGGGTAAAGCCAGACCACTCGGCTATCGCTCTCCATACCCGTCACGATAGCTGCGCCGGAAGGCTTCCCGATAGCCCGCCTGGTACTCGGGCCGCGGGCCAAAACGGGCCTCGTAGCCTGAGTCGGATTGTTCGAGCTCGCGCTGACCTTCGAGGTCCCAGGCGCCGGCCTGTTTGTCCTCGCGTCCGGCCTGGCGGCCTTCGATGAGCCCGCGCTCGTGGCCGGCCTTGAACGCGGCGCTCCTCACCGGCTGCGACGCCGCGCCATTAAACTCCTCGCGCGTGAGGCGGCCGTTGCGGTCGAGATCCCGCGCGTCGAAACTCGCGCGTGACCAGTGCCATTCATCAGACGTGATGACACGGTCGCGGTTGTGGTCGAGGCCGGTGAACCCGCGCGCGGTCCAGTCATCGAACCGGCACTCGCGCTCGTCCGAGTCGAACGCCCGCATTGTTGCGTGTGCGCCGGATGGGCGCAGTTTCATACAGCACACCCACTGAGCAATACTGACGGGGCCCATGGAATACCTGATTCATCTCGGCTACGTCATCACCCTCTGCGCCCTGCTGGCCCGCGACATTCTGCTACTGCGAACCCTGCTGGTCGTCGCGCAACTCATCGTCGGCACCTACGCCTTCTCCCGCGGCATCCTGCCGATCGGATTGTGGAACTCGCTCTTTGCGTGCATCAACGTGGTCTGGGTCGTCGTGATCCTCCTTGACCGCCGCCGAATCCAGCTGCCGGCAGGCCTTCAGCCTATTTATGACCGGCACTTCACCGCGCTCAGCACCCGCGAATTCCTGCGGTGGTGGGCGCTGGGCACACGCGACACGATGCGCGACGCACGGCTGGCGTCGAACGGCGTCCAGCCAGAGTCGCTCTACTTCCTCCTCAAGGGTACCGTTCGGGTGCAACGCCGGCAGACGATGGTGACGGAGCTTCCGGCCGGGTTTTTTGTGGCGGAGATGAGTCTCTTGACGGGCCACCCGGCCAACGCCGATGTGGACGCCGTTGGAGAGATCGAAGTCATGCGCTGGCCGGCGCAGGAGTTGCTGGCTCTCCGGGACCGCAGCCCCGGACTGTGGATCAAGATTCAGTCGGTGCTCGGATTCGATCTGGTGGAGAAAATTCTGCGCGGCGACGAGCGGCTGGCGTCACATTAGGGGTGTCATCGGTCATGGTGTTGACAGTCGACACCAACAGCGCTATTGTCGGCAGGCGACATCATGACCAAGACCGCTGCTCCGGACCTATTGCCAGGCACGCTGGATTTGCTGATTCTCAGGACGCTGCAGACCGAGCCTATGCACGGCTGGGCCATCTCGGAACGCATCGAGCAGATTTCCAGGGACGTCCTCCAAATCAACCAGGGCTCGCTCTACCCTGCGCTCCATCGTCTTGAGCACCAGGACTGGATCGAGGCCGAGTGGAAGACCTCGGAGCTGGGGCGACGCGCGAAGTACTACCACCTCACACCCTCGGGCCGCCGCCAGCTTGCGAGAGAAGCCGACGAATGGACGCGCCTCGCAATGGCGATCGACCGCGTAATGAAGCTCGCCTGACGCCATGACCCTCAGAGACCTGTACCTGCGCCTTCGCGCCATCGTCCGGCCTCAGCCGGTGGAGCGGGAACTCGACGAGGAACTGGCGTTCCACATCGATCGCGAGGCCGCCAGACTGGCCGCCGCCGGTGCCGACCCCGCCGAGGCTCAGCGACTCGCGCGCCGGCGGTTTGGCTCAGTCGCGCTTGTGGCGGACCAGTGCCGCGACGAGCGCCGCACCGCCTTTGTGGATACCACCGTCCGCGACGTCAAATACGCGTTCCGCGAGTTCAGGCGCGCGCCGCTGACCGCATTCACCATCACCGCCACGATTGCGCTTGGGCTCGGCATCGTCGCGGTCGTCTTCATGTTCTATTCCGCCATGTTCCTCCGTGCCGACGACGTGCCGGAGCCCGACCGGCTCTTTGAGGTGCGGCGGCCACCTGAGCCTGGCGCGGGAGCCTGGGTGGCCTTCACCCGGCCCGACTACGAGGCGCTCCGAAGCCAGACCACAGTCTTCACGGACTCGGTCGCCATGCTCAATGGCGTCGCGGCTCGTGTGGATGGCCGGACATTCAACGGCACGCTGGTCACCTCCAACTTCTTCGAGACCATTGGCGCCGCCCCATTGCTGGGCCGCACCCTTGGCCGCGGTGACGATGAACAGCCGGGCAGCGAGCCGGTGATCGTGCTGAGCCATCGCGGCTGGACGCAGTTCTTCGAGCGTGACCCGAACGTTGTAGGCCGTTCCGTGGAACTCAATGGACACCCGTATCAAGTGGTCGGCGTGATGGCTGCGGGCTTCCGCGGTCTGGGAATCACACCTCCCGACTTCTGGACTCCACTCGGCCGCCTCTCGCACCTTCGTCAGTCGTCGTCCGGCAAGGAAGATTCGTACGCCATCGACATCGTCGGCCGCCTGAAGCCGGATGTCTCGGTTGAGGCCGCCACAGCGGCGCTCTCCGCCTGGGCGGTGGCCAATCCCGCACTCAAGGAAGCGGGGGGCCGTCCGAAGTCGATCAGGCTGGTGGCCAGGCGAGGGTCGCTCCCAATCAGCGCGCTCGACGGCCTGCTGGGGTTCGCGCCACTCTTTCTCGCGTTCGGGCTCATCCTTCTTATCGGTTGTGCCAACGTGGCCAACCTGTTGCTCGCGCGGGGGCTCGCGCGTCAGCGCGAGATCGGTATCCGCCTCTCACTCGGTGCATCGCGACGGCTCATTATCCGGCAGCTGCTGACCGAGAGCCTGCTGCTCGCGTCGGTGTCGGCCGCGGGCGGCCTGCTCGTGGCAAGGTTGACGCTCGACGCGGCGGTCCGCGTGGCCACGGCGGTAATGCCGCCGGAGCTCAGCGAGCTCATCAGCCTTGCTGCCCTGGCAGCCGACTGGCGGGTGTTTGTGTTTCTTGCAGGCGGCGCGGTGTTCGCCACGGTGCTGTTCGGTCTGGCCCCCGCGATTCAATCCACGCGAGTCGAGCTGATCAGGACGATGCGCGGAGAGATTACGAGGGATGCGCGACCAGGCCGGGCGCGCAACGCGCTGGTCGCGGTTCAGGTGTCGGCGTCTGCGCTGCTGCTGATTGCAGCGGCCGTCTTCCTGCGCGGCATGATGTCGGCGTCGGCAGCGCAGCCAGGACTTCGGACGCAAGACACCGTTCTTCTCGAGATGACGAATGAACACCGCCGTGCGGGGCTGCTGCAAGCGGTCGGGAGCGATTCGTCAGTGGCACTCGTGGGGGCCGCGTGGCCGTTCGGCATCGGCGGCACGTTGGCAGAAGCGAATGGAGTGCCGGTCGAGTTCAAGTTCGCCTCGCCTGAATACTTCGAGGTGTTCGGGCTTACCGTCGTACGCGGACGCCTCTTCACCAAAGCGGAACGTCAGGCATCGGCTGGCGTTGTGGTCATTTCCGAGACCGTCGCCCGGAGAATCTGGCCCGACCGCGATGCCGTGGGCCAGACGATGACGCTTGACCCATTTGAGCGAAAGGGCGTCGAGCGGCTCGGCCAGGACGTGGTGACGCCCGAGTTGTCGAGCCGATCCCTCACGGTGGTGGGTGTGGTCCGGGACGCACGGGTCGGCCATGGGATGTTCGAGATGGTGGATGCCGGCGTCTACGTGCCGATCGACGCGAGCAGTGCCGGTGCCTCGCTGGTGCTGCGCGTCAACGGCGACCCCGACCAGGCGCGTCGCGCCCTGATCGAGCGGCTGACACCGGTCGATCCCGCCATGGGACGTATCACGACGGTTCGAACCATGGCTGGATTCGCGGGTAACGTCCTGGCATTGGCTTCATCAGTGGCCGTCGCCCTCGGCGTGTTGGCCCTGGGTCTGACGGTGTCGGGCCTCTACAGCGTGCTCTCGTATGTCGTGGCACGACGGACGCGCGAAATCGGCGTCCGTATGGCCCTGGGTGCGACGAAGGGCCGCGTGGCGCGCCTGGTGCTGTCGCAGTCGTTCGGCCCCGTCGGTGTTGGCATTGGTGCGGGAGCCGCTCTTGCGGCTCTGCTGGCCGCGGCGTTGCTTTCGACCTCCGCGTCTGCCGAGATCAACGGCATGGTTCGCGTGTTCGACCCGCTGGCCTACCTCGGCAGTGCGGCCGCGATCGTGGTGGCCTGCGCGATTGCCGCGGCGGTCCCCGCCATTCGCGCGGCCAGGATCGACCCCATGACCACGCTCAAGCAGGAATAGGGTCGCCCCAATCACTGAGATACGCTAAGCCGGACCAGGAGGAGATTCCGGTGAATGTCGCGACACTCAAGACCTTGCTTCGCCGGTTCGCCGACTCCGTCCTTCACCAACCGGCGACCGCCCTGGCTCTGAGCGCAGAGATCGACCGCCTGAGAGCCAGTCCGCGATTTCAGGACCGGAAGTGTCTCATCCCATTCGGTCGCAAGATCTACTCGCAGACCGACGAAGACGGGATCATCCGGGAGATCTTCTCCCGGATCGGCGTCACCAACCGGACCTTCGTCGAATTCGGCGTGGGCGACGGTCTGGAGAACAACACGCTGGCCCTGCTGTTCGACGGCTGGAAGGGTCTGTGGATCGAAGGGTCGGCTTCTCTGACCAGACGGATCCGGGCGAACCTCCCCTCGGTGATTCGCGAGGGACGTTTGAGCGTGACCACCGCGTTGGTCACACGCGACAACATCGACGCGCTGATCGCGGCCGCCGTCCCGAGCGGGGAAATCGATCTGATGTCGGTGGACATCGACGGCAACGACTATCACGTGTTTGAGTCCGTCACCTGCGTTCGCCCCCGGGTGATCGTCATGGAGTACAACGCCAGGTTCCCGCCGCCGCTCGAGTACTGCATGGCCTACGACGCGGCGCACGTCTGGAGAGAGGATGATTGCTTCGGGGCTTCGCTCAAGTTTCTGGAACTCGCTCTCGCCAGGCGGGGCTATTGCCTGGTGGGCTGCAGCCTCAGTGGCGTCAATGCGTTCTTCGTCCGTCAGGACCTGGCCCAGGGCAATTCCTGACTCCCTTCACCGCCGAGCAACACTACGAACCCGCGCGCTACTACCTGGGGGGCCTGCCGTCTGGGCACCCCGCGTCCTATCGGACCCTGGAGCGGTCAGCGAGGAACATTCTCGGGTGATCGAGGGCGGCAACGGTGAACCCGAACGGAGCCAAGTCGCGGATGAGCAACTTCAGCCCATAACCCGAGTGGACTTCGCCGATGATGCGGTTCACCCGGGTCAGCCAGACCGGCCGATCAGCGAACAGGGTGCGCTCGTACCCCTCGATGTCGATCTTCAGCAGGTCGATTCGATCCCACCGCAGCCGGGCCATGAGCGTGGGAACGCTCCAGCCGTCCACCGTGATCGTGCGGGAATCGCCTTCGCACCCTGGTGACATCAGTGTGTGGGTCAGGCTCGTCGAGACAACGAGCTGGCACGGCCCATCTTCGGACGCGGCCGCGCCCGGGATCATCGTCGCCTCCACGCGATTCAGTTCGAGGTTCTTCCGCAACGCCAACACGTTCGCGGGGTGCGGTTCGACCGCCGCAATGCGGGCGCCGGGGAAGCGGGCGGCGAACAGCAGAGTAGCGAATCCGCAGTTCGCGCCAAGGTCAAGAATCGTGGCGGGCTCCCCCAACGGCGCATCGTAGTAGCGGTAGACGAAGACCTCCTGGAAGGCGAAGAAGTCGTCGGTGTCCATCCGCATGGAGAGGGTCAGGAACCGCTGCGGCTCACGAATGGTGAGCGTCGACTCCTTTTTGCTCGCGGATCTCCAATACCGGTGCCACCGATGCCGCAGCAACAAGGCTGGCGCCTTGAGTTTCTGAGAGAGCGGCCACGCACTGCGGACGTAGGCCGCCAAGTCTCGCCCGAACGCGTGCAGATCCAAGCGTCATACTATACTGCGACGCTGTGCCGTGGCTCGTTTCTCCCGCCGGCGTCGAGGCGTGGACCCGGCTCGTGCCCGCCCTGCGTCGCCGCCTCAACGAGGCGCCGCTGAACGATCTGACTCAGGTGCGGCGTCTGGGAGTGCTCCGGCCGGATGGCATGGGCGACATCGTGCTGACCACCGGCCTGCTGCATCAACTGCGCATCCAGTTGCCGCAGGCGCGCATCACCCTGATCTGTCAATCGGAGTGGGCCGAGTGGATGCGCACCTGTCCGTGGGTGGATGACGTGGTGGCTGTCGAGGTGACATCGTCCGGGCGCTTCCGCGCGCCGAGGCGCCTGTGGGCCCTGCTCAGTTTCGTGAGGCGCATCTGGCCGCTGAGACTTGAAGTGCTGCTGCAACCCGGCACCCTGTTCGAGTACGTCCCCTCGCGCACCCTGGCCTGGTTCACAGGCGCACCGGTGCGGGTGTGCTGGGAGGACGCCGGCGCGGGCGTGGACACCGGCGCCTTGCTCCACACGCGGACCCTGGATCTTCCAAACGAGTGGCACGAGACCGAGAAGTGTTTCCGGCTGCTCGATGTCATGGGGCTGAGAACGGACGGGAAGCGGCTTGAGGCCTGGTGGACGAGCGACGATGGCGCTCGAGCAGACGAGTGGGCGCGGACGGCCCGCAGGGGGCGGAGGCGACTCATCGCGCTGGGCCTTGCCGCAAGCGAGGAGCGCAAACGTTGGCCTGCCAAACGTTACCTGGAACTCGTGCGCCGTGTGCGAACGAGCCACGATGCCGCATTTCTTGTGCTGGGAGGGCCCGATGTCGGCGCGGCCTGCCGGTGGCTGGCCGCTCAGGCGCCCGACGATGTCACGTACCTTGGCGACCGCCTCCCCCTTGGGACCGTCTGGGCCGCCATCGCGAAGTGCGACCTGTTCGTGGGAAACGACACCGGGTTCATGCACATGGCCGCCGCCGCGGGAATCCCCGTGGTCGCGGTGATCGGACTCCCCCCTTCGGCCCCGCCCGGTTCACCGCGTGCGCCATCGAGCACCGGTCCGTTGGGAGATCGCGCGACGGCCAGGGTCATCCAGCCTCCTCCCGACACTCCGGCAGACGCGGGGCTCGACGCTGCGCTCGTACCGATCGACCCGGTTGTCGGGGCGGCGCTGGAGCTGCTGGGAGGCGCCTCGTGATCGTCGACGGACGCGGCATCCCCAACGAGTCCATTCAGCGCGCCGACATCTGTGTGATCGGGGCGGGACCTGCCGGGCTCTTTCTGGCGGATCGGCTCGCCCGCCTTGGAGGCTTCACAGTTGCGGTTCTCGAGAGCGGGGATCTGGCGTTTGATGCGACTTCTCAGGAGCTCGCGCAGGGCCAGGTCGAGGGCCAGTCTTACTTCCCGTTGCACGAGACGCGCATTCGCTGTTTTGGCGGAGCCTCCTGGTCGTGGGGCGGCTTCCTGGGGACGCTCGATCCGATCGACTACGAAGTGCGGTCCTGGATCCCCGACTCGGGCTGGCCCCTCTCGGATGGGGATCTGACCAGATACGTGGACGAGGCGCTCGAGTTGTGCGGATTCCCACGCCGCTCGGCGTCCGCCGCCAACGCCGACACCGACACGAACACCTCGAGCATGGTGACGGCTGTCCCGCTTCATTGCCGCGGGCCCCTCAGGTTCGGCAGGGAATTCGCCCGCGCCTTTCGGGACTCGGAACGGATCTCCGTCTACCTCCGGTCCACAGTCTGCGAGCTGATCGCTCACGAGTCAGGGGCTGCGGTGTCCGGCGTCCGGGTGGTCTCGCGCGAAGGAGTGGGGTGGACGCTCTCGGCCCGGGTGTACGTGCTCGCCTCCGGAGGCATCGAGAATCCCCGCCTCCTGCTCGCGTCGAACCGCGTCCATTCGAAGGGCCTTGGCAACTCGCGCGATCTCGTGGGGCGGTACTTCATGGAGCATCCCCGGATCACGGATCGCGTGTCTCTGCCCCCGGGGGCTCGCGCTCTTGCCGAGTTGCCGCCGCCGGCCGCCGAGGGGATCGACTTCACCCGACTGGGCCTCACGGCTGCGGCTCAGCGCCAGGAGAGGCTCTTGAACTCCTGCGCGAACGTGTCGTTCGGGTTCGTGGGCCAGGACGGGCCGCAGTGGGAGTCGGTGCGGCGCCTGGTCCTCTCGCTGCGCGCTCCCTGGAATGAGAGCCCCTACCTCCAGTTCGCGGGGGGCGGGCCATCGGGCGTTCGCGGTCGCGACCTGATGACTGCGCTCGGGCATCCAGTGAAGTCGATGCTGGCGCTTGCCGGCGGCGCCGTACGGCCGCGGGTGCTGCGCCGATATGTGGCGATTGAGAGCGCGTTCGAGCAACCCCCGACGCCGGGAAATCGAGTGGTCCTCGATGCGCGACGGGACCGCCTCGGCATGCCGCTGCCCCGCCTGCAGTGGACGCTTGGTGAGTCGATTCGCCAGACGTACGAGCGGGGCCTTCCGTTGTACCTTCACCATCTCGAACGGTGGATTCCGGGCTTGAGCAGGCAGCCGATCGTGAGGGGCGCGTGGCCAGGAGAGGTGCTTGGCACCTGGCATCACATGGGGACGACCCGAATGCATCCGGACCCCGCGAAAGGAGTCGTCGACGCGAATTGCCGGGTCCATGACCTCGCCAACGTCTACGTCGCGGGCAGTTCGGTCTTCCCCACCGGGGGGGCGGCGGCTCCCACACTCACCATCATCGCGTTGGCGCTGAGACTGGCCGAGCACCTGGCGGCGGCGCCCTAGCGCCACGCGCTGCGGCAGCCGGTACGCTCCCTCGGCTATGCTGAAACTGATGCCCGATCGCCGTCAGCGAGACCTTACCCCCGTGGCCGGTATGGACCGTGAAATCGCGATCCTCATGGCCGCAGACGAGGCCTACGCCCCACCCCTGGCGGTTTGCGTCGCTTCGTTGCTTGAACACCTGGCCGCCGACTGCACCGTCGATCTTTATCTGATCGGACCGGGATTAACCGCGTCCACCCAGTCTCGCCTCGAGGCGTGGTGGCGTGATCGCGTCAGGGTCAGGGCGCTCGCGCCGCCCCCGGAGCGGCTCGCGGCGCTTCGCGAACTCGCAGGCGGCCAGAGCCTGCCCGCCCACCTTCGGGCCCTTCTGGGATCGACGCTGCCCAGCGAAGTCTCGAAGGTGATCTACCTCGACGCCGACATCCTGGTGCGGCGGGACGTTCGCGAACTCTGGCAGCAGGATATGCAAGGGAACATCCTGCTCGCGGCGCAGGACAGCTACGTCCATCAACTCCCCGGCCACTGCGTGCCGCCACGCCTGGCGAAACACGAAGATCGACCGTATTTTAATTCTGGCGTCATGGTGATCGATGTCGACGCGTGGAGATTGGCGGGAATTGAAGAGGCCTACCTGGAAGCGGTGCGGAGGGTCGGAACGCACTCGCGATGGGCGGATCAGGATGCACTGAACGCCTGCCTCGTGGACCGGTGGGGAGTACTGCCGCCCGTGTGGAACCGTCAGTTCGCCCTCTGCCTGTACCCGGACTGGCGCTGCACTCCGCACCGCGAGGAGGAGTTTCTTCGGGCTCGATCAGAACCGGCCATCGTCCACTTCTGTTCGCGGACCAAGCCCTGGCACCGTTTCTGCGATCATTCGGATGAAGACGTGCGCCGCTTTCGATCATGGCTGCAACGTGTGCCGCTGGAGGTCGGCCGGGCGGATCCGCCGACGCTCCTGGAGAGGACGATCGAGCGCCTGTCGGCGCCCCATCGACGCCTGCTCGACACGATCGCCGCCGCCCTCAAGTCGCGACAACGCAGACACGCGGTGGCGGTGATGCTCCCAGGCATTCTCGGGCAGGCCGCGGCGCACCCGTGGACGCTAGTCTCGGTCCCAGTCTCAGGCCTGACCAGTTGGGTCTCGCGGTGGGCGGCGCGCCGCTGACCCGGTCCGCTTCCACGTCCGGCGCGGAAGTCCCGATAGATTCACCGTGAGCATGGCCACCAGCAGGAGGCCGACCACGAGTACGGGCTGGCTCGTCAACGGAGCCGCCATCACCAACACGGCAGTGATTGGGCCGAGCGCGCCTGTGCGCGGATTGTCGGAGCGGGAGTGCAGGGCCCAGAGGCAGACCAGATACAGCGCGACCGGTATGGCGACGGCATACCCGGCGGCTCGTGCGGACACCTGCCCGTGGCCGGTGACCTGATCCACCGAAACCGCGATGCCCGCGCCGACGGCGGCGACCGCCGCAAAGATCAGGTAGTGCCCGTATCCCCACGTCAGTGCTTTGCGCAGTGACGTGAGCAGGCCATGGGCGGGCCGATCGAAGTACACCCACCACATCGAAAACGAGATAAGCAGCGCGCCGCTGATGATGGGCGTCAGCGCAAGGACGGTTTCACCTGACTTGAGCGCAGCCTGGACCGCAAGGGTTGATGCCAGAATCGATTCACCAAGCACAATGACCACGAGCAGGCCATACCGCTCGGCGATGTGGTGGGGGTGCCACGTCGTGGCGCCCGCCCGTTCGGCCCACGCGGGCACCGCCAGTTCGAGCGCCACCAGCATCAGGAACACGGGCCCCGACCACACCGCGGCCACACCTGCAGCGACCCAGGCGACCTGCGCCACTGCGACGCCACCGGCATATCGAAGTGCCGTGGTGCGCCGCTCGGCGTCGGCCGCTGCTGCGCGGAGCCACTGGGTCACCAGAGCCAGGCGCATCACGACGTATCCGCCAAGCGTGGCAACGTTCGGGGCCTGATGTTCAAACATGTCGGGCACTCCGGCCGCCATGATGAGGGCACCCGTGATCTGCACAAAGACCAACACGCGATACGGTGTGTCGTCACTATCGTACGCGGAGGCGAACCAGGTGAAATTCATCCACGCCCACCAGATCGCGAAAAACACCATCAGGTAGCCGACGAGTCCGTCCAGGGCGTGCGCGTCGCCGATGGCATGGTGCAACCCCGCGGCCGCCTGCGCTATCGCGACAACAAAGACCAGGTCAAAGAAGAGTTCAAGCGGCGTGGCTACGCGGTGAGGCTCATGCGGGCTGCGGGCGATCATCGGCGTTACTGTATCAACGGCGGCCCCAAAGTCGTCTCAGCGGCGTATTCGCGCCGAATCGCTTGCCCTCGCCTGGGACTCGTTCGACGATAACTCGCGCGTCATCTCGACCATCGTCGGACTGAAGCCGTGGGCGGCGAAGAGCTTGCGCGCCTTGTCGTTGGGCGCGGCGGTCCACAACAGCACGCGAGGGACGCCTTGTTCGCCCAGCCAGGCGACGGCCGCTTCCAACAGACGCGGTCCCACCCCGCCACCGCGCGCCTCGTCTGTCACCAGCAGATCGTGAATGTAACCAGCGCGCTCGCGCAGTTCCTTGAAGGACTGCGGTTCGACGCCGGCGTAGACGTATCCGAGAATTTCGGTTGGTGCACGTTCGGCCACAAGCACAAGCATCGCTGGGTCGGCCAGTTGCGCGTCGAGGAACTGCGCGTAGCCGTGCTCCGGATGTTCACCTGGCGACATGAACCTCCGCTCGTCAAACGCGAAGTGGATGCGCATCAAGGACGCGCCGAGGCTGCCAAGTGCCGGCAGGTCGCGGCGTTCGGCGCGACGAATGATGACGCTGTCAGACTCGCTCACGAAATCCTCCTGCCAGATACAACACCACCGATGTGCCCAGCGACGTGATGAACGGATACGGCATCTCGAGCGCCGTGGCTCCGGCGTACGCAGCCAGTCCCCCCAGCAACGTGAGCGCGGCGGCTCGGGCACCACCGTATCGTGTGAACAACCCGAACGTCACGACTACCAGCGTGCCCGCCGTTCCAAACGACGAGGACTCCTGAACCAGTTCGGCGACTCCCCGCCCACCCAGTGCGAGGTAGAGCGCGATGATGCCGAAGAGCAGCACGCCCATTCGCGCCAGTCGGAGCTTGGTGCGCTCTTCAGTCACGTTGAACAAGGGCCCGACAAGGTTGTGCGCGAGCAGACCGCCGGCCACAAGCAGGATGGTGTCCACTGTCGAGAGAATCGCGGAGATCAGCGCGCCGATGAACACGACATACCCGGCCGTCGGCAGAAGTTGGAGCGCGAGAGCCGGAAGGAACTGCTCGGCATCCGGCAGGTTCGGCACCAGGCGGGCCGCCGCGAGCCCCAGCACGACAGGAATCACGCCGATCAGGATGTACAAGCCGCCGGCCATGACCGCTCCGTTGCGTGCGACCTCTGGGGTTCGTGCCGCAATCACCCGGCTCAGCAGCTCCACAGCGACCACCGAGCCGGCGATAGGAATCGCGTACTCCTCAAGCATCCCGAAAAACGTCGGGGTCACGCCGGGACTGACGAGGGTGATTCTGGAAGGGTCGATGGCCGCGAGCGTCGCGGCCGGTCCTCCCAATGTCAATACAACCGCCACCAGAAGAACAACGAGCCCGAGAATAAGCACAGCACCCTGAATCAGATCCGTGAGCGCATCCGCCAGCAACCCGCCGAGCACGGTGTAGACGATGCAGAAGGCGGCGGCGATGGTGATGGCGACCCCAATCTCCATCGTGGTAACTGTGGTCAGCACCTGCCCGAAGCCGCGGAGCTGGGCGGCTGCCCACAATACGCCTGGAGGGATCAACATCAGCGCCGCGATCTTCTCGACGCGAGGGTCGTACCGCTGTCTGAAGAAATCCGCCATCGTCGTCAGCTTCATGCGCCAAATCGGGACGGCAAAGACGACGCCGGTGAGCATCAGCGTGATGCCGTAGGCAAAGGGCTCAGCCGAGGTCAGCGAGAAACCCTCTTCCCAGGCGCGGCCGGCGGACGCGATGCACGTCTCGGCACCGAACCATGTCGCGAAGATCGAGAAGATGGTGAGCGGGTATCCGAGCCGACGGCCCGCGATGAGATAGTCGGATTCCGTGTGGATCTTCGGCGCCAGCCATGCACCGATCGCCAACTGGATGGCCAGATAGCCAACCAGGGCCAACAACACCCAGTTCACGCGGGCTAGTCTACTCTGCCCGCAGCGATGCGAGGGGGTCGCTCGCGCACGGACATGGCCGGGGCGTGGGGAGTTCGCTTGACCGAGGGACGTGAGCGAGGCGACACTGAGCTCACAATGAGAATGCGGATCACGGTGTCAGCCCCGCTTGCGGTCATGGTGGTCGGGCTGCTGACTTCACTCTCTGGGCAGGCGACGCAACCGCAGTGGGTCTCGCTGTTTGATGGGAAGACGATCACCCACTGGCGTGGTTTCAAGATGACCACTGTGCCCGACAGTTGGGTGGTCGAGGAAGGCGCGATTACCTGGACCAAAGGGGCCGCGGTCGATCTGGTCAGCCGGGAGCAGTTCACGAGCTTCGAGTTCGAGTTCGACTGGAAGGTGCCGCCCGGCGGCAATAGCGGCATCATGTTCCGTGTGACCGAGGACCTCGAGCGCACGTATCACAGCGGCCCGGAGTTTCAGATTCTGGACAATGCCCGCCACTCCGACGGCAAGAATCCGATGACGTCAGCCGCCGCCAACCACTCGCTCCACGCGCCAATCAGGGACTTGTGCAAGCCCGTGGGCGAGTGGAACCAGGGCCGGCTGATTGTGAACGGCAACCACGTCGAACACTGGCTCAACGGCGTGAAGGCCGTGGAGTACGACCTATTCAGCCCCGACTGGACCAAACGCCTGCTCGCGAGCAAGTTCAGGGACATGCCGCGATACGGCCGCGAACCGCAGGGACACATCGTCCTGCAGGAGCATGGGTCACGGGTGCAGTACAGAAACCTGCGTATCCGGAAGCTGCCATAACCCGACCGGCGGGTTCATCCCTTCCGCAGGATCTTCTCCATGGGCCGTCCTTTCGCCAGCTCGTCGATCAACTTGTCGAGGTAGCGGATTCCCTGCATGACAGGGTCTTCAATGTCTTCGACGCGGACACCGCAGATCGCCCCGGTGACCAACGTGCGCGACGGATTCATCCGGGCCTTGGTAATGAAGGTCTCGATCGTGGTCCGCTTCTCCAGAATGCGGTCCAGCTGTGGCTGGGTGTAGCCCGTGAGCCAGCGGATGATCTGATCGACCTCGGCCTTTGTGCGCCCCTTTTTTTCGGCCTTGGCCACGTAGTGCGGATAGACACCCGCAAGGCTCATGGCGTAGACGCGCTTCAGTGTGGCAGCATCGGTCTTCATCAGGCCCCTCCTGCCGGATAGGTAATCCGGAGCCGCTTCAGGGTTGTCAGATCACTCGTGAGCCACTGGTTCTTGTTCTGGCTCACATGATGCTCACCGGCGCCGTCGGCTGTCTCGACGGCGACCCCACCGTACTTGGTGCTGAACGGGAACATCTTGAAAATGTTCTCGAAGCCCGACAACTTCTCGGTCAGCGTGATGTCAAAAGTGTTGCCCTCGACCGCGTTGACGCGATAGCGCGCGTTTCGGCCCATCAATAGTGGGCCGCGATAGATCAAGCGCGCCATGCCGTAGTGGTTGCCCTTGATGGACGCCTTGAGCCTGATGACGCCGTTGGCATCGGCCAGGTCCACGGGACTCACCGGAAACTCGCGCGTCTGGAATCGCTTCAGGGTGCCGGCCACCGCATAGGGCTTGTTGTTGAGCATCACGCTGAAATTGTCGGTGGTCTCGCTCGTTTGCGTGCGCTTGATGCTGAAATACGACACGTCGATTTCGTTCTCGAACTCCAGGCTGCCCTGCACGAACCAGGCATTGTCGTCGGCAGGCGCCGTGTAGACGCCGGTGACGGTGACGTAGTCGGCACCGAAGGTGTGCGCGATCACTTCGCGGGCGCTGCCGGCCAGCGTGCTGTACTGCGACTTCGTGCCCCAGTCGCTGCAGCTCAGCGTCACCTTCACCCGACCGGCACCCGCGCGCGCCCTCGCCCTCATCGTCACCAGGTACGAACCGCCCGGCGCCGCAGCAGGGGTGGTGCCGCACGCAAACATCCGGTACGGCGGTCCGCCGTGCCCGTCGTGGCAATAGCGATCCCACTCGGTCTTGGGCGGAAACTTGAGCGTGTGTGGACCATGCACGGTCATGCCCGGCGTGGTCGGCGTCACCTTGCCATTCACGTCATCGTCGAACGCCAGCACGTTCTCGTTCGTGTGTATGCCCTTCGTCTCCATGTAGGGGTCGTAGAAGAGCTCCATCGGCGCCGTGCCCACGAGTTGCAGCGTGGTCTTGCCCGAGAGCACCTTCATGTCGGTCTGCTGCGTTTCGCCGTCCTGAATGAGGAATGGAAAGCTGTACCAGTCTTCGGCGTTCGGATCGAACGTGGTGTCGGTGGCCCAGGTGTGGTCGAACCCGCCGCTCCACTTGCCCTGGGTGCCGTTCTGTTTCCACGCCTTCGCGGTGATGAAACCGGCCGCAATCGTGAAGATGGCTACCGCGTCGACCTGGTTGTGGTCAGTGATCCAGCTCATGCCCGGCATCGGGGCCGCAAACACCATCTCGTGCCCAAAGTCCTGCACCGGCTGACTGAACCCGCTGCTCCGGTTGCCCTGGTACCAGGCCGTCAGGTGATTGTGGCCGTGCATGTACATCTTGATCTGCGGATTGCGCTGGAAGAGGCTCGCCCACCAATCCTGGTCCTGCTCTCCGCGGTAGGAGTTCTGCGCCCCGTCGGCCGGCGTCGTGTCTTCGATGGCCTGATGCGCCAGGATGATGGTGGTGGCGGCGTGATAGTGCGTCGTCATGAACTCGAGCCACTCGCAAGTGGCAGGCCGCGTCCATGGTTCAAAATCCATTTCCGGCACCGCCAGAAACAGGATGCCGTTGCGCATGAACGCGTAGGGGTAGTGGTTCAGCTCCGTTTCGTTGATGTACGTCTTCATCAAGACAAACGGATCGTGTTCGTGCCCCTTCGGGCCCGGATTGTTGCTGTAGTCGGTGAGGTCGATGTTGCCGCCCACGTAGTGGAAGGGCACGTTGACGTGGCTGATCAGGAAGTCTTTCAGGTTGTTCTTCTTGTCGCCCTGCATGTTCTCGGGCAGGCCCACGCCGTTGACGTGCGCGGTACTGTTGAACGCGCCGTCGCCCAGGTGGACGACGAACTCACAGGGCAGGGCGCTGTCCATGATGTCGTCGGCCAGCTTGTCGAGATGCTGCGCGAAGTCCCACTGAGGCGACCGGTTGTGCTGCCCGACGTGAGTGTCGGTGAACACGGCGAAGTGCATCTTCGGCGCGGCCTCGGGCACTGGGTCGAAGTTCCGCCGAAACTGGGAGCCCCGCCTGGCCGCCGCCTGCCCCGCGGCGCCCTGCTCAGGCGCCACTCGCTCACCGTCGACCGATCCACGCCCAGCTGCCCCGGACGCGATCGCGGCAGCGCCAAGTCCACCAACCTTGATGAACGTCCTGCGGTCGAGCGACTTCCGGTCCTTGTCGTCCGTGGAGTGGCCCATGGGGACGCAGACTAACAGCGACGATCGGTCACCGCAAGCGGGCAATGCCCACACTGAGCGCTCACACGTGTGGTGTGCATCTACAGTCCGGTGACCCTCAGCCGCCGGGCGACAAGTGCGTAGGCCGACCAGAGGACAACCGCGCCCGCGATGAAGGTCCAGCCGACCTGAGGCGCGTCGCGCATCATCAGGAACGTAATCCCCTGACCGCTCTTGCCTGCGACCGAGAGCGGCATCACCGTACAAACGATGGCTCCAGCCATCAGGCCCATCCGGACACGAACCAGTCGTCGCGTTCGACTGAGCAGCGCCCGATCCGGCGCGGGCTTCGGCTGCGCAGGTCCCGGCGCCAGCACCTCAGGCAGGAACGCGGACAGTTCCTGTTGCAGCGACGGGTCCGTGCGGACCCAGTGTTCAACCAGCAGGCGGGTGGCAGGGCTGGCTTCTCCAGCAGCATAGAGGGGAAGCAGATCCCTGATGACATCGGACGTGACGGTCATGACAACTCCTTCTGAGAGACGGCGTGTGAACGAGCAAGTCGCAGTTCGGCCAGACGTCGACGTGCGCGGTGAACCTTGACCTTCGCAGCGCCGACACTGACATGGAGCGCTGCGGCGATTTCTTCGTAAGGCAGCTGTTTGGTTGCCCGCATGAGCAAGGCCGTGCGATCCACTTCAGGCAACAGTTGCAGATCCCCAAGAACGGCGTCGAGTTCGTGACGCCCCTCGAGACGGGCATCGGCGCCGGGCCTCTGGTCGGCCGGTTCCTCGACCAGATCAGATCGACGGGCATGGTGTCGTCGTCCCTGCAGATACAGGTGCCGGGTAATCGTGAGCAGATAACCGATGACGGTGGTCAAATCAAGGCGCTCTCGGGCGGTCCAGAGTCGCACAAACGTCTCCGACGTCAGGTCCTCAGCGGTCGTGCGGTCGCCCGACAAGGACAGCGCAAACCTGTACACGGCGGAAGCGTGCTGGCGATAAAGAGCCTCAACGTCGGTCATCTGTAGAGGAATATCCACCAGACTGACGAAAGTTACAGAGCCGCTGGTCGCTCACGGCGTCGCCGCCCGACAGCGTGACCTTGACGCCGGCCGCCTCCAGTCGCATCACACCCGCACGGCTGAGTGGATGATAGCTGTGCGACGACCCTTAAAAGTTCTTTTCGCATTGAGAACGCTTTGTTGGCTGATGTGCCTATTCGTCAAATCACTTTCTCCATAGGTGAATCTTGTTAAGGAGCATCAAAACAAAACGGGCGCGGAAGGTGTCCCTTCCGCGCCCGTGCAATTCAATCCAAGTTCGGCGGCCTTGAGAACCAGGCCGCCCTACGAGAACCTAAGCCCTACTCCCCTTCGTCGCGGAACATGTAGTCCGCGTCGGTGAGGTCGTCCATCTCACGCTGCAGTTCCAGTTCTTCCGGAGACGGCGGCGGCGGTGGCGGCGGTTCGTCCGGAGCGACGCGGACTCGACGATACACGTCGAAGCCGGTGCCGGCCGGAATCAGGCGGCCCATCGTCACGTTCTCCTTCAGGCCGCGCAGGTAGTCCACCTTGCCTGAAATTGACGCCTCGGTGAGCACGCGCGTGGTTTCCTGGAACGACGCCGCCGAGATGAACGAATCCGTCGAGAGTGACGCCTTCGTGATCCCGAGCAGCAGCGGCCGGCCCTTCGCCGGCTGCAGCCCGAGCGTGAGCACACGCTCGTTCTCTTCCTGGAACCGGATCTTCTCCACCTGCTCGTCGATCAGGAAGTCGGTCTCGCCCACATCCTCGACCTTCACCCATCGCATCATCTGACGGACGATGACTTCGATGTGTTTGTCGTTGATGCCGACGCCCTGCAGACGATAGACCTCCTGGATCTCGTTGACCAGGTACGACTGCAGTTCCTTCTCACCGAGCACCGCGAGGATGTCGTGCGGGTTGCGCGGTCCGTCCATGAGCGGCTCACCCGCCTGCACGCGATCGCCTTCCTGCACGTTGACGTGTACGCCACGCGGCAGTGAGTATTCCCTGGCCTCGCCACCGTCATCCGGCACGACAAGAATCTTGCGCATGCCCTTGACGATGCCGCCCTGGCGGACGACGCCGTCAATTTCGGAGATGACGGCCGTTTCACGCGGCTTGCGCGCTTCCACCAGTTCGACCACGCGCGGCAGACCGCCCGTGATGTCCTTGGTCTTCGTCGTTTCGCGAGGAATCTTCGCGATGACGTCGCCCGGCATGACCATGTCGTTGTTGCCAACCATGAGGTGGGCGTTGGACGGCATGTGGTACCGGTTGAGCACCTTGGCGTGTGCGTTCGCGTCGCCGGCTTCGGCGGCCACGATTTCGATCGCCGGCTGCTTCTTCTCGTCCGGCGAGTCGACAATGATCAGGCGCGACATGCCCGTGATTTCGTCCACTTCTTCGTGGACGGTCACCTTGTCGATGATGTCCTTGAACCGCACCTGGCCCGAGGCTTCGGTGAGAATCGAGAACGTGTAGGGATCCCACTCGACCAGGACCTGGCCCTTCTCGACGTGCTGGCCGTCGCGCACCTTGAGGCGCGCGCCGTAGACCACCGAGTAACGCTCGCGCACGACGTTTTTGTCGTCCACGATGTTGATCGAGCCGTTGCGGTTCATGACGATCAGCGTCTTGCCCGCGGCCGTTTCTTCGCGGCCCGCCACCGTCTGCAGACCGTCGAACCGGACCGTGCCCTTGTGACGCGTCTCGACCGTTGACTGGTCGGAGACGCGCGACGCCGTGCCGCCGATGTGGAACGTCCGCATCGTGAGCTGCGTGCCGGGTTCGCCGATGGACTGCGCCGCGATGACGCCCGAGGCCAGGCCCATCTCGGCCATCTTGCCCGTGGACAGGTCGCGACCGTAGCACTTGGCGCAAACGCCGCGGCGAGCCGCGCACGTCAACACCGACCGGATCTTGACGCGCTCGATGCCGGCGTCTTCGATCAGGTCGGCCAGCTTCTCGTCGATCTCGATACCGGCGTCGACGATGACTTCGCCCGACGACGGGTCCGCGATCGCTTCGAGGGCCACGCGGCCGATGATGCGGTCGCCAAGGCGTTCGACGATCTCACCGCCGGAGTCGATGATGGCCCGGGCTTCCAGCCCGTCGAGCGTGCCGCAATCGACTTCCGAGATGATCACGTCCTGCGCCACGTCCACCAGACGACGGGTCAGGTAACCCGAGTCGGCGGTCTTGAGCGCGGTGTCGGCCAGACCCTTACGGGCGCCGTGTGTGGAGATGAAGTACTCCATCACGGTGAGGCCTTCACGGAAGTTCGCCGTGATGGGCGACTCGATGATTTCACCCGACGGCTTCGCCATCAGGCCGCGCATGCCGGCGAGCTGACGAATCTGCTGCTTGCTGCCTCGGGCGCCTGAGTCGGCCATGACGTAGACCGGGTTGAAGCTGCGTCCCGACTTGTCGAGCGCCTCCATCTCCCCGAACATCGCGTCGGCAATCGTCTCGGTCACTTCCGACCAGATGGCGATGACCTTGTTGTAACGTTCGCCGTTGGTGATGGCGCCATCCTGATACTGACCTTCGACCTTGATCACCTCGGCGCGGGCCTCTTCGACGAGTGCGCCCTTCTTTTCCGGGATGATGAGGTCGTCGATACCGATCGAGATGCCGGACTTCATGGCGTACAGGAAGCCCGTGCTCTTGAGGCTGTCGAGCATCCGCACGGTCGGTTCCAGGCCGTACCGCAGGTGGCAATAACGCACCGTCTGCTGCAGGCCCTTCTTCTTGAGCAGGCCGTTGATGAACGGCATCTCCGGCGGCAGCGCCGAGTTGAAGATGACGCGTCCCACGGTGGTCGTGATGATGCTGTTCGTCACCACCGTTTCGGCGGCGTCGAGCACGTCCTGCGAATCGCGCGCCACGGTCAGGTCGATCAAACGACCCGTGTACCGCAGGCGGATGGGCGAGAGCGTCTCCACTTCACCGGCGTCGAGCGCCAGCAACACGTCATCGGCAGTCGCGAACGCACGGCCTTCGCCCTTTGCGCCCACCTTGGCCTTGGTCAGGTAGTAGCAGCCCAACACGATGTCCTGCGAGGGCACCGCGATCGGCTGGCCTGAGGCCGGCGACAGGATGTTGTTCGACGACATCATCAGCACCGAGGCTTCAATCTGCGCCTCGGGTGACAGCGGCACGTGCACGGCCATCTGGTCGCCGTCGAAGTCGGCGTTGAAGGCGGTGCAGACGAGCGGATGAATCCGGATCGCCTTGCCTTCCACGAGCACGGGCTCAAACGCCTGGATGCCCAGGCGATGCAGCGTCGGCGCGCGGTTCAACAGCACGGGATGCTCGCGAATGACCTCTTCGAGCACGTCCCACACTTCAGCACGCTGCTGCTCAACCATTTCCTTGGCTTGCTTGATGGTGGAGACAAGGCCCCGCGCTTCGAGCTTGTGATAAATGAACGGCTTGAACAGCTCAAGCGCCATCTTCTTCGGCAGGCCGCACTGGTGCAGCTTCAGTTCGGGTCCGACGACGATGACCGAACGGCCGGAGTAGTCCACGCGCTTGCCGAGCAGGTTCTGACGGAACCGGCCCTGCTTGCCCTTGAGCGTGTCCGAGAGCGACTTCAGCGGACGGTTGTTGGCACCGCGCAGCACGCGGCCACGACGGCCGTTGTCGAAGAGCGCGTCTACAGCTTCCTGGAGCATGCGCTTTTCGTTGCGGATGATGACATCCGGCGCCTTGAGTTCCATCAGCTTCTTCAACCGGTTGTTGCGGTTGATGACGCGGCGATAGAGGTCATTCAAATCCGAAGTCGCGAACCGGCCGCCATCCAGCGGCACGAGGGGACGCAGTTCGGGCGGAATGACCGGGATGACGTCGAGAATCATCCACTCGGGCTTGTTGTCCGACTTCTTGAAGGCGCTGACCACCTTGAGGCGCTTGGCGAACTTCAGCTTCTTCTGCACCGAGGTTTCCGAGCGCATCTTCTCGCGCATTTCCTCGGCCAGCCGGTCCACGTTCACGCGACGCAGCAGTTCCTTGATCGCCTCGGCGCCCATCTGCGCCTTGAAGCGGAAGCCCCACGTCTCGCGCTCCTGGCGGAACTGCTCTTCGGTCAGCAGCTGCTTGTCCTTCAGCTCCGTGTCGCCACAGTCAACAACGACATAGGCTTCGAAGTAGAGGATGCGCTCGAGGTCACGCAGCGTGATGTCGAGCAGGTGGCCGATGCGGCTCGGCAGCCCCTTGAAGAACCACACGTGGCTCACCGGCGTGGCGAGTTTGATGTGGCCCAGCCGTTCGCGACGGACCCGTGCCTGCGTCACTTCGACGCCGCACTTGTCGCACACCACACCGCGGTGCTTCATGCGCTTGTATTTGCCGCACAGGCACTCCCAGTCGGTGACGGGTCCGAAGATCTTCGCGCAGAACAGGCCATCCCGCTCCGGCTTGAACGTCCGGTAGTTGATCGTTTCCGGCTTCGTGACTTCGCCGTGTGACCACCGGAGGATGGTCTCGGGCGACGCCAGGCTGATTCGAATCGAATCGAAGTCGGAGGTGAGCTGACCCTTGTCCTGAAGATTTGGTCGCATTGATTAGGCTCCCACCGGCGTTTCCGGAGTTGGTTCGGGTGTGTCCTCAAGCGGTGGTTCCGCTTCAGGACTCGGTTTGGTTTTCAGCAGCTGCACGTCGAGGCACAGTGCCTGCAGCTCGCGGATCAACACGTTGAACGATTCGGGCAAGCCGGGCTCGAACGAGGCGTCGCCCTTGACGATAGCCTCGTAAATCTTCGCCCTGCCAATCACGTCGTCGGACTTCGCCGTCAGCAGTTCCTGCAGGATGTGCGCGGCGCCATACGCTTCGAGCGCCCACACTTCCATTTCGCCGAAGCGCTGTCCGCCGAACTGGGCCTTGCCGCCCAGCGGCTGCTGCGTGATCAACGAGTACGGTCCGATGGACCGCGCGTGGATCTTGTCGTCAACCAGGTGCGACAGCTTGAGCATGTAGATGTAACCGACGGTCACATCCTGCTCGAACTGCTCGCCGGTCATGCCGTCGTGCAGCTGGGTCTTGCCGCCCTTGGGCAAGCCGCCCTCGTCGAGCCACTTCTTGATCTCGTCCTCGCGTGCGCCGTCGAAGACGGGCGTGGCGAAGTAGAGGCCCAGCGCGTGCGCGGCCCAGCCGAGGTGGGTTTCCAGAATCTGCCCGACGTTCATACGCGACGGAACGCCCAGCGGATTCAACACGATCTCCACCGGAGTTCCGTCCGGCAGGTACGGCATGTCTTCTTCCGGCAGGATGCGCGCAATGACGCCCTTGTTGCCGTGGCGACCGGCCATCTTGTCGCCGACCGACAGCTTGCGCTTCATCGCCACGTACACCTTGACGAGCTTGATCACGCCAGGCGGCAGTTCGTCGCCACGGCGGATCTTCTCTTTTTTGTCCTCGAACTCGCGCTGGATGACGTCCACACGCTGTGCGGTGCGGTCTTCCATGCGGCGCAGTTCGTCTTCGAACCCGAGGTCTTCGGTTTCGATCCGCGCGCGCACCAGCGACGAGAACGGCACGCCGGCCATCGCCTCTTCGGTCAACACCGAGCCCTTGCGCATCACACGCTCGCGGCCGTCGTTGTCGAACAGGTCCGACCGCAGCGTCCGGCCCAGCAGCAGCTGCGTCAGGCGCTTCTTGGTCTCTTCGTGCAGGATGCGGATCTCGTCCTGGAGGTTCGTCTCCATCAGGTCGAGTTCGTCCTGTTCGATCTGCTTGGCGCGGTCATCCTTCTCGATGCCCTTGCGCGAGAAGATCTGCACGGCCACCACGATGCCCTCGATGCCCGGGGGGCACGTGAGCGACGCGTCTTTTACGTCTCCGGCCTTTTCACCGAAGATGGCGCGCAGCAGCTTCTCTTCCGGCGTCAGCTGGGTCTCGCCCTTCGGCGTGACCTTGCCCACCAGGATGTCGCCCGGCTTGACGGCTGCACCGATACGGATGATGCCGCTTTCGTCCAGGTCACGCAGGTACGTTTCCGACACGTTCGGAATGTCGCGCGTGATTTCCTCGGGGCCCAGCTTCGTGTCGCGCGCTTCGATCTCGAACTCTTCGATGTGGATGGACGTGTAGTAGTCGTCCTTCACCATCCGCTCGGAGACCAGGATCGCGTCTTCGAAGTTGTAGCCGCGCCACGGCATGAACGCCACGAGCACGTTCCGGCCCAGCGCCAGTTCGCCCAGCTCCGTGCAGGGGCCGTCGGCCAGCACCTGGCCCTTGGCCACGCGCTGTCCCACGCGCACGATCGGGCGCTGGTTGATGCACGTGTTCTGGTTGGAGCGCTTGAACTTCGTGAGGCCGTAGATGTCGGCGCCCATTTCGCGCGCCACACCTTCAACGTCCGTGCCTTCCACGCGCACCACGATGCGTTTGCTGTCGATGTAGTCCACCGTGCCCGTGCGGCGCGCCACAACGACGGCGCCCGAGTCACGTGCGGTGATGTATTCCATGCCCGTGCCCACGTAGGGCGCGCGCGCCTGCAGCAACGGCACGGCCTGCCGCTGCATGTTCGATCCCATCAGCGCCCGGTTCGCGTCGTCATGCTCAAGGAACGGGATGAGCGAGGCGGCGACCGACACCAACTGCTTGGGCGAGACGTCGATGAAGTCCACCTTGTCGCGGGGCGCCAGAATGAACTCGCCGGCCTGGCGGGCATTCACGCGCTCCTCGGTGATGTACAGGTCTTCGTCCAGGTTGATGTTCGCCTGCGCGACGATGTACTGGTCTTCTTCCCAGGCAGACAGGTAGAAGCAGTGGGGTTCGAACTCCACGCCCTTCTTCTTCGAACGGCCGTCGGCACCGACGAGTTCGTGCGCTTCCACGACGTCGCCCACCGAGTACTTCGGGTTGCCGCCGGCGTTGGTGACCACCACGTAATCGAGCACGTGGCCGTCCTTGACCTTGCGGTAGGGCGATTCGATGAAGCCGAAATCGTTGATGCGCGCGTAGGACGCGAGCGACGAAATCAGGCCGATGTTCGGACCTTCAGGCGTTTCAATCGGGCAGATGCGGCCGTAGTGCGTCGGGTGCACGTCGCGCACCTCGAAGCCGGCGCGCTCACGCGACAGACCGCCGGGCCCAAGGGCCGAGAGGCGGCGCTTGTGCGTGACCTCGGACAGCGGGTTGGTCTGGTCCATGAACTGGGACAACTGCGAGGATCCGAAGAACTCGCGGATGGCCGCCATCACGGGCTTGGCGTTGATCAGGTCGTGCGGCATGGCCGTGGCCATTTCCTGATACACCGACATCTTTTCCTTGATCGCGCGTTCCATGCGGACCAGGCCGATGCGGAACTGGTTCTCGAGGAGCTCGCCGACCGACCGGACGCGGCGGTTGCCGAGGTGATCGATGTCGTCCACGCCCGCCGGATTCTTGCGGAGCTTCAGGAGGTATTTGATGACCTCGTAGAAGTCCTGCGGGTGCAGCACCTTCTCGTCGAGCGGCGTCTGCAGCTTCAGCTTCGTGTTGAGCTTGAGCCGGCCCACGCGCGAGAAGTCGTACTTCTGCGCGTTGAAGAACATGTTCTCGAACAGCGTGCGTGAGCTGTCGAGCGTGGGCGGATCGCCCGGCCGGAGGCGGCGGTAGATTTCGATCAGCGCCTCTTCGTGCTTCTGGATCGGATCCTTCTTGAGCGTCTGCGACAGCACCGAACCCACGTCGTCCTTCTCGGGGAAAAACACGGTGATGCGATCGACGTTCATCTCCTGCGCCATGGCGATGACGCGCTCGGAGAGTTCGTCGTTGGCTTCAAGCAGCACTTCGCCGGTGGACGGGTCCACCACGTCGGCCGCGGCAAACGCGCCCTCGCGCTCGGCTTCGGCCAGCTCAATGCCTTCGACGCCGGCCTTGCGCAGGGCTTCGATCTGATCCTTGCGGATTTTCTTGCTCGCGAAGATCTGGAGGTCGGAACCCGGAATCTGCATTGCGGCGCCGGCGCGGCGACCGACCAGCGAATCAGACACCTTCCACAACACGCGGCCGTTCTGGAGCACCAGCTCGTCCACCGTGTAGAACGTACGCAGGATCTCGGCGGCGCTGCGCAGCCCGAGGGCACGCAGGAACACCGACGCCAGGAACTTGCGCTTGCGGTCGATGCGCACGTAGAGCAGGTTCTTCGAGTCGTACTCGAACTCCACCCACGAGCCGCGGTACGGGATGATCTGCGCCGCGAACAGCGTCTTTTCTTCCGCGTGGAAAAACGCGCCAGGCGACCGGTGCAGCTGCGAGACGATGACACGCTCGGTGCCATTGATGATGAAGGTGCCGTGGTCGCCCATCAGCGGGATGTCGCCGAAGTAGACCTCCTGCTCCTTGATGTCGCGGATGGTCTTGACGCCCGTCTCAGGGTCCTTGTTCCAGACCACGAGGCGGATGGTGACCTTGAGCGGCACGGCATACGTCATGCCGCGCTCCTGGCACTCTTCCACGTCGTACTTGAGCTTCATCCCGACGGTGGTGCCGCAGATGTCACAGACATCGCCGCGCGCATCGTTCGATCGTCCGCACGAGTAACAAATGACGTGACCTTCGCCGTACGGATCGGCGACGAGGACAGAGCCACAGCCTTCGCACTTCTTGCGCAGGTGCTCGAGACCGGCGAGCCGGCCGCACTTGCACTCCCAGTTGCCGATGGAATAGTCGATGAACTCGAGTGACGAGTTCTCCCGGAAATCGCTAATCGGAAATACCGACTTGAAGACCGACTGCAGTCCCACGTCCTCGCGCTCGGCCGGCAGACGATTCATCTGCAGGAACCGCTCGTAGGATTTTTTCTGAATCTCGATCAGGTTCGGGATCGGAATCGTGGTATTAATCTTCGAAAAATCGATGCGTTCGCGATAGACGTTCTTGGGCAGGCTGTACATTCAGTAATCCTCGGGCCGTGCCAGAGACACACCGGCGTGTTGGCCACACGCCGACGCCAAACTACGGTGCGACGTCACACAGACGCCGCACCGTTATGAAAAAAGCCGTGAACGACTGAGGACGTGAAGGCCCAAGGCCTTCAGCCCTGCATGCCTGCGCGCGACCGGAGTCGCGCGCCTCGTTATTTGATTTCGACCTTGGCGCCGACTTCTTCGAACTTCTTCTTGATGCCGGCGGCTTCGTCCTTGGTCACGCCTTCCTTGATGGCCTTGGGCGCGCTCTCGACGAGGTCCTTGGCTTCCTTCAGGCCCAGGCTGGTGACTTCACGCACCACCTTGATCACGTTGATCTTGTTGCCGCCGATGTCGGTCAGCGTCACCGTGAACTCGGTCTGCTCTTCGGCCGCTGCGGCCGCACCGCCGCCACCGCCGCCAGGCATCGCCATCGGCATCGCCGCAGCCGCGGACACGCCGAGCTCCGTCTCCAGCGCCTTGACGAGCTGCGACAGCTCGAGCACCGAAATCCCCTTGATGTAGTCCACCACCTGCTGCTGTGTCATATCGGCCATTGTTCTGTCTCCTGAATCGAAAATCTGCAATCTCTAATCGGTAAATCGGTATCTGGCTGCGGCTATCTACGCTACTCGGCTTCGGCCTTCTTCTTCTCTGCTGCGGCCAGCACGTTCATGAGGTCGCGCGGTACTGCGGACAGCACCGTGACCAGCTGCTGCATCGGCGCCTGCAGGACATACAGGAGCTTCGCGTACAGCTCCGGCTTGCTCGGCAGGCTGGCCAGCGCGGCCATCTCTGTGGCGGGCACGGTCTTGCCCTGCACCACGGCGGCCTTGATGCTCGCCGTCGGCACCGCCTTGAGGAACGTGGTCAACGCCTTGGCCATCGCCACCGGGTCTTTGTCGGTGAAGACGACGCCGGTCTGGCCGACGAAGTGCGAGGACAACCCTTCAAACCGTGTCCCTGCGGTCGCCCGCTTCGCCAGCGTGTTCTTGACCACCGTGTATCGCGCGCCCGTGGCGCGAATCTGGCGGCGCAAGTCGGTGACCTGCGGCACCGTGATGCCACGGTAATCGACCAGCACCGCGGTCTCGGCTTCGCCGAACGCGGCGACGAGCTGCTGCAGCTCGGTTGCTTTTTCTGCTCTTGTGACTGCCATGATCAAAAACTCCCGGGCGCGTTAATGTTTGACGGCCTGATCGAGGTTGGCGGTATCAATCACCACTCCCGGGCCCATGGTCGAAGACATCGTCACGCTCTTGACGTACTTGCCCTTGGCCGCCGAAGGCTTGGCCTTCATGATGCTGTCCATCAGCGCGTGTGCGTTGGCCACGAGGTTGGCCGTGTCAAACGAGATGCGCCCCACCGGCGCATGCACAACACCCGCCTTGTCCACGCGGAACTCCACTTTGCCGGCCTTGATTTCCCGCACGGCCTTCGCCACATCGACGGTGACGGTGCCGGTCTTCGGGTTCGGCATCAGGCCGCGCGGCCCGAGCACCTTACCCAGCTTGCCGACCGCGCGCATCATGTCGGGCGTGGCCACGACGGCGTCGAAGTCCTGCCAGCCGCCCAGGATCTTGTCCACGAGTTCTTCGCCGCCTACGGCGTCAGCCGACGCTTCGGTGGCTTCGCGCTGCTTTTCGGCGTTCGCGATGACGAGCACTTTCTTGGACTTGCCGAGGCCGTGCGGCAGCACCACCGTGCCACGCACCATCTGGTCGGCGTGTTTCGGATCAACGCCCAGACGAATCGACAGCTCGACGGTTTCGTCGAACTTCGTGTACTTGACCTTCTGAATCAGCGGAACAGCCTCTTCAACCGTGTGAGGCCTGACCGGCACCTGTTCGCGCGCGGCCGTATACTTCTTCCCTCTCGAACGCATGACACTCCTTTGGTGGTTCCAACGGGGGTGTAATCCCCCCACTCTGCGGAAACTACAATCTGAAATCGGTAATCGGTAATCGCTTATCGATCATCGGCAATCTTGCAAACAACCTCAGCCCACAACGTCCAGGCCCATCGAGCGCGCCGTGCCTGCGACCGAGCGCACGGCCGAGGCCAGCGTGTCGGTGTTCAGGTCGGGCAGCTTGATCTTGGCAATCTCTTCCACCTGCTTCGCGGTGACCGTGCCCACCTTGTTCTTGTTGGGCACGCCCGACCCTTTCGCGATGTTCGCGGCGCGCTTGAGCAGAATCGCGGCGGGCGGCGTCTTCAGGATGAACGTGTACGACCGGTCGGAATAGATCGTGACCACGGCCGGAATGATCAGCCCGTCCTGCGCGGCCGTCTTCGCGTTGAAGTTCTTGCAGAAGTCCATGATGTTCACGCCATGAGGACCCAGCGCCGTGCCCACGGGGGGCGCGGGGGTCGCCTTGCCGGCGGCAATCTGGAGTTTGACTTGTGCTGTGACTTTCTTCGCCATTGTTTTCTCTCTGTCCTAGAACTTCTCGACCTGGAGGAAATCCAGTTCCACAGGTGTCGCGCGACCGAAGATCGTGACCATGACCTTCAGGGTGTTGCGATCGGTATTCACTTCGTCCACGACGCCGTTGAAGCTGGCGAACGGGCCTTCGTTGATCCGCACCTGATCGCCCTTCTCGAACGAATACTTGGGCTTCGGCTTCTCGGCGGCCACCGTCACCTGATGCAGGATCTGGTCAACCTCCTCACGCGTCAGCGGCATCGGCTTGGCCCCGGCGCCGACAAACCCGGTCACCTTCGGCGTGTTCTTCACCACGTGCCAGGCGTTGTCGGACATGTGCATGTCCACGAGGATGTACCCCGGGAAGAACCGGCGCGAGCTCTTCACTTCCTTGCCGGCTCGCCGTTCCACGATGTCCTCGGTCGGAATCAGCACTTCACCGATTTCGTCCTGCAGGCCGTACGCCTGCACGCGCTGCTCGAGCGATTCCCGCACCTTGTTCTCGAAGCCCGAGTAGGTGTGGATGATGTACCACTGCTTGGTCTTGACGTCCGTCATTAGCCACCGAACCGTGCGAAGACCCACCGGACGCCTGCCGAAATGCCCAGGTCGACCGCGTACAGGTAAATACCAAACAGGGAAGAGACAATGATCACCACGAGTGTGGTGGCCCACACTTCGCGGCGAGCCGGCCAGCTCACCCGTGCCAGTTCGTTCTTGACCTCAGACAGAAACCGGCGCGCCCGGGCGATCCGTCCGCCGCCTTGCTCGACCAGTTCCTTGTTGTTGTCCGCCATCGCTGCGTTACCACCCACGTTCCCGGCAATTACTGGCAGGCCAGGAGGGACTCGAACCCCCAGCCCTCGGTTTTGGAGACCGATGCTCTACCAATTGAGCTACTGGCCTATTACGAATGTTCCAATGCCCGAAATGTCCGAAATGGCCAAATGGGATTGTGCGACTGCACATTTCGCCATCTCGGTCATTTGTGACATTTCGCCATTACGCGTTACTTAGACTCTTTATGTCCTGTGTGCTTGCGACAGAACCGGCAGAACTTGTTGAACTCCAGACGATCCGAACTCTTCTTCCGGTTCTTCGTCGTGCTGTAGTTGCGGCGCTTGCACTCGGTGCACGCCAGCGTCACGATTTCCCGCATCACTCACCTCAAAAATGGATGAACGCCGAGCCGGCTCCCGAAGAAGCAGGCCCGGCCGTCCACATGGCTGTTACGCGATGATGTCCGTGATCGTGCCGGCGCCCACCGTGCGGCCGCCTTCACGAATCGCGAACCGGCTGCCCTTTTCAATGGCCACCGGCGCCATCAGTTCACCCGTGATCGTCGTGCTGTCGCCAGGCATCACCATTTCGACGCCTTCGGGCAGGTTCAACGTCCCGGTCACGTCCGTGGTGCGGATGTAGAACTGGGGACGATAGCCGTTGAAGAACGGCGTGTGGCGGCCACCTTCGTCTTTCGACAGGATGTACACCTCGGCCTTGAACTTCGTGTGCGGCAGGATCGAGCCGGGCTTGGCCAACACCTGGCCGCGCTCGACGTCGTCTTTTTCCACACCGCGCAGGAGGATGCCGACGTTGTCGCCCGCCACGCCCGAATCGAGCAGCTTGCGGAACATTTCAACGCCCGTGACCACCTTCTTCGTGGTCGGGGTGAAGCCGATGATCTCGACTTCCTCGCCCACCTTGACCGTGCCACGCTCGATGCGGCCGGTGACGACCGTGCCACGACCCGAGATCGAGAACACGTCTTCGATCGGCATCAGGAACGGCTTGTCGGTTTCACGCTCCGGGATCGGAATGTAGGTGTCGAGCGCTTCCATGAGCTTGAGCACCGACTCGACGCCCGCCGGGTCACCGTTGAGCGCGCCGAGCGCCGACACACGGACCACCGGAAGATCGTCGCCGGGGAACCCGTAGCTCGTGAGCAGCTCACGCACTTCGAGTTCGACCAGGTCGAGCAGTTCGGAGTCGTCCACCGCGTCGACCTTGTTGAGGGCGACCACGAGGTACGGCACGTTGACCTGCTTGGCCAGCAACACGTGCTCACGCGTCTGCGGCATGGGGCCGTCAACCGCGCTGACCACCAGAATGCCGCCGTCCATCTGCGCGGCGCCCGTGATCATGTTCTTGATGTAGTCGGCGTGCCCCGGGCAGTCCACGTGGGCATAGTGCCGATTCGGCGTGCCGTATTCGACGTGACTGGTCGCAATGGTCAGGATCTTCGTGTCGTCACGACGACCCTGCGATTCCGACGCCTTGGCCACTTCGTCGTAAGGCACAAACTTCGCCCAACCCTTGTCGGCCGCCACCTTGGTCAGCGCCGCCGTCAGGGTGGTCTTGCCATGGTCAATGTGACCGATGGTGCCCACGTTCACGTGCGGCTTTGAACGATCGAACTTCTCCTTCGCCATTGCTCTCTCGTCTCCGTTTATCGGCCGGGCTGCTTTCTGCCCCGCCTACAAGTTTCACTACCCGTCCCCAACACACTCGACTTACTTCAACCCGACGTTCGCCAATCTGGAGCCGATGACCGGGATCGAACCGGTGACCTCGTCCTTACCAAGGACGTGCTCTGCCAACTGAGCTACATCGGCCTTCGCTAAACGCCCGCTACGCGGGCAGCTACGGCCGACAAGTCGGCCTAAGCCTGCAACCCCAATCTCACCCACCACCGCGCTCACATCCCAACCCACATCGCCGGTCAACGGCTTGCCGGCCGTAGCCACGAGCGCAGCGAGTGTCTGGCGAAGGCCGGAGTCTGGAGCGGGAGACGGGGATCGAACCCGCGACCAACAGCTTGGAAGGCTGTGACTCTACCACTGAGTTACTCCCGCCTTCGTTAAACGCTCACTCCGTTCGCAACTTCGGCGGGCTCGCCCGCTGTCTCCGTTCACCGACTGCGTACCGCGGCTTCGCCCGCACTTTCCGAATCCAGCCCCACCGAAGCGCGTGGCTCGCCAGCCGAAGCTGCGAGCGACGCGAGCGCTTCAGCGAAGGCTGGTGGCGAGGGAAGGATTCGAACCTTCGAAGGCGCTGGGCCGACAGATTTACAGTCTGTTGCGTTTGACCGCTTCGCTACCTCGCCATAAATTGACTGCCCCTGCGCGACCCCCAAATTTGGAGCTGGCGAAGGGATTTGAACCCCCGACCAGCTGATTACAAATCAGCTGCTCTACCGGACTGAGCTACGCCAGCCAGACGAAACGCCGATGGTAGCACGGTCCATGCCAATGCGGCAACCGCCTAAGTACGGCTCCGACGCTGCCGGGCCGCCTCAAACAGGGCCACCCCGGTGGCCACCGACACGTTCAAGCTCTCGACCAGCCCGCCCATCGGGATCTTGACCAGCCGGTCGCACGTTTCCCGTACCAACCGGCGCAGTCCTTCACCCTCGGCCCCCACCACAAACGCGGTGGGTATGGTGTAGTCCAGCGAGTCGTAGGTATCACCCGCCTCACCGTCCAGCCCCACCGTCCAGACCCCCAGTGTTTTCAGGGTCTCGAGCGACCGGGCAATGTTCACCACGGTCGCAATTTTCACGTGATTCACGGCACCCGCCGACGCACGCGCCGTGGCGCCATCCAGGGGCGCCGCATGCCGCGCCTGCCGGATCACGCCATGGCAGCCGGCACCATCCACCGACCGCAGGATCGCTCCCACGTTTTGCGGGTCTTCGATGCTGTCGAGCACCACCAACAGCGGCGGCCCCTCGGCCTGCTGCACCAGTTCTTCGATGGTGTACGCGGCCAGCGCCTCAAGATCGGCTGCCACGCCCTGGTGCACGCCGCCGCGGGCCATCTTCTCGAGCGCCTGGCGATCCACGGTCTCAACCGGGATCCGCAATTCGTGGGCCCGGGCAATCAACGTATCAACCCGCGCGCCCGCCCCACGGACATGGACCAGTCGGGACACGCGCCGAGCCTTCAGCGCTTCTCCCACGGCGTGGATTCCATAGATCAAGGGCATCCAAGCAGAATATCAGTACTGGGGAACTTAGGAACTGGGGAACTGGTATTCGTAGCGCGGCCTGGGTCTCAAGGCCGCGTTGTCCGGCGCGCTTGAGACCCAGCGCGCCCTACGTTCGGAAAAAACCGAGGACTCCGCCCGTTAGTCTGCCAATCTCCGAGCGCGGGCCGCGCAGCCTGGCACACCGGGGAGCAGGCCCGCGACCCGATCAATGGCGGGCAGGGCCAGGTCGAGTTCCGGGCCAGACTCCCAGCCGGTCATGGCGACGCGAATGGGGTGAAACAGGGCGCGGCCTTTGACGCCGGTGGCCTCACGGGTCTTCGTCGCGGCGGCCCTGAACGACTCCTTCGTCAGCGGCCCTACGTCTGCGATGGCATCGGCGAACACGCGCACGATCTTTGCGCCATCGAGTTCGGCGGCCACAAGTTGTGCGGCGGCGGCCGCGTCCCACGCGAACACAAACGACACGCGCGCCGGCACTTCCTCCAGCCGGTCAACGGCCCCCACGGCCATCGGCAACACGGCTTCGATCGCCTCAAGCGCCTCCGGGTGGCTGCCCGCCATAAACCCAGCCGACACAAACCACGGCGCCACGAGCGACGCGAGGTGCGCGGGAGCCGACTGCTTCATGTAGTGCCGGTTGATCCACGCCAGCTTCTCGGTGTCGAACACCGCGGAACTGTGACTGACGCGCGACAGATTAAACCGGCGCGCCATCTCGTCGGCCGCCATCAACTCTTCCCCGTCGCCAGGCGACCAGCCGAGCAGCGCCAGATAGTTAATCAGCGCCTCGGGCAAGTACCCGCGCGCGCGGAACTCGGCCACGCTGGTTGCGCCATGGCGCTTCGACAGCGGCGCGTGGTCTGGCCCCAGCACCAGCGATAGATGCGCGAACGTCGGAGGCGTCCACCCGAGCGCCTCATAAATCAACACCTGCCGCGGCGTATTCGAGATGTGATCCTCACCCCGAATGACATGCGTAATCGCCATCTCCGCATCGTCCACCACGACGGCGAAGTTGTACGCCGGGCCGCCGTCAGACCTCACGATCACGGGATCGCCGATGACGCTTGTGTGGAACGTCACGTCGCCACGCACCACGTCGGGAAACGTCACGTCGCGATCGGCGGGCACGGCGAAGCGCAGCGCGGCGGCTTCACCGCCCGCGCGCCGGCGCGCCACATCCTGAGGGTCGAGCGTCCGGCAACGGCCCGAGTACTTGGGCGGCAGGCCGGCGGCGAGAGCGGCGGCCCGCTCCTGCTCCAGTTGGTCGGCGCTGCAGAAGCAGTAGTACGCGCGCCCTGCGGCAATGAGCCGATCGGCCGCGAGACGGTACCGGTCCATCCGCTCGGACTGACGATACGGCGGATACGGTCCGCCCACATCCGGGCCCTCATCCCATGTCAATCCGAGCCAGCGCAGATCGTCCTTGATGCCGTCTTCGGACGCACGCGTGGACCGCTCCACGTCGGTGTCCTCCACCCGCAGCACGAACGTGCCACCCTGGCCACGCGCGAGCAGCCAATTGAACAGCGCCGTGCGGGCGTTCCCGACGTGCAGCAGTCCCGTCGGACTCGGCGCAAAACGCAGCCGCATCGGTGCGGGCGTCAGGGCCGGCCCCCTTTCAGCAGCGCCACGGCGTGGGACGCGATCGCATCACCGGTACCGACGGCATCCACACCTTCGTTTGTCTTGCCCTTCACGCTCACCGCCTCTACTGAAACCCCAAGCACCGTCGCCAGGCTGGCGCGAATCGCCGGTACGTGCGGCGCCAGCTTTGGCCGCTCCAGCACCACCGTCACGTCCACATTCACCACTCGCCAGCCATGTTCCCGGACGGCAGTCACCGCACGACCAAGCAGGTCCAGGCCGGCGGCATCTTTCCAACGCGCGTCCGTGTTGGGAAACAACTGGCCGATGTCGCCGATGCCGGCAGCGCCGAGGATGGCATCGGTCAGCGCGTGGCACACCACATCTCCATCCGAGTGCGCGAGTGGACCACGTTCAAACGGCACGGTCACACCGGCCAGCACCAGCGTGCGGCCCTCCACCAGACGATGGAGGTCGTAGCCGGTGCCGACGCGCGATTGTGCCGTCCACAGCGCCTGCGCCTGCTCCACGTCACGCGCGGTTGTGACCTTGACGTTGCTCACGTCGCCTTCCACCACCCGAACCTCACTTCCCATCCACTCCACCAACTGCGCCTCATCAGTCGCCTCTGCGTGCCCCTCACCCGCGGCCATGGCCGCAACGAGCACATCGCGACGGAATCCCTGCGGCGTCTGCGCGAGCCACACTTCAGCGCGCGGCTCGGTTCCGAACAACATGCCGACGGGCGTCGCCCGCTGCCACGCGTTTGACGGTGTCGGCCACTGGAATCGCGGGCACGGCCGCGCCGCTCTCGGCCGCGGCAGTCACGACGCGATCGATCACCTCTCGCGACACAAACGGCCGTGCGGCATCGTGGACGAGCACAATCGTTGCCGCGTCCGACACGGCGGCCACACCCGCGCGCACTGAGTCTTGCCTGCGCTCGCCGCCGGCCACCACCCGACATGCGGCACGTGTGAGCCCGACCAGCGCCGAGCCGTCCGCCACCCAGTCGGCCGGCAGGACAACAACGAGTTCGCTGACGGCCGGATGGGCATCACACGCCGCCACGCTGCGCTGCAGCATCGTACGGCCGCCCAGATCCACCAATTGCTTCGGCACCGCGCCACCAGCACGTACGCCCCGGCCGGCCGCCACGAGAATCACTGAGACAGACACCGGACAATTCTAAGGCGCTTTCGACGTCGCCGGGTCTGAAGGCCCGGCCTCCTTCTGGATGTACGTAGCTCGGGCTGTTCCTCAAGCCCGAGGAATTCTCGGCCTTGAGGAGCAGGCCGAGCTACGACTGGAAACCACAGAACGTCTGGACGCGCTCGCGCGTCATTGCAAGCGCTCCTTCGGCGACCGATGTATCCAACGCCACCGGCGCGAAGATCACAACAATCGCCTGCGTCGTCTCCACCGTCACCATCGTCCGCGCTGAGTCCGATGTCGGATTCCCGAACGGCCCGAGCGCGTCGGCCAACACCAGGCGGCCGGCCACGTGCACCTGGTCTTTCCGAATGCCCGCGTACGACTCATCGGGATGTCCCAACCTCAAGACCACCGGACCTTCGATGCGACCGGCGTCATACAGACCAAACGGCAATTGCGATTCGAGCGAACACCAGTTGATGACATCCACAAGGCTGTTGACGCGCGGCAGTGGATCGCCCTTCCTGACGCGCCTCCACAACGCTTCAGACGACGGGCGGTTTTTGGTGGGGTCAAGGCCCACGCGCTTGTACATCGTGCGGACGGCGGCGGTGACGTCCGCCATGTCGCTCGAAACGCGCATGCGCTCGGCGGCCTGTGCCAGCGGGGCATCCATCCGAGGGTCGTGCGCCACCACAGTCACCGAGGAAAACTCGGCACTGATCGGCAAGACGAGCGCAGCGACTGCGGGGTCTACGGCAACTGCGTCGCGCATGAGTGAGAGCGGTGGACCTACGCCTCGGCGGCAGGGCGTGGGCGTTTCACGGTGTCGTCGCGGTCCACAGCGGCGGCCGGTCCATCCAGATGCCGGCCAAAAATCATGCGGCCGGCGGTGGTCTGAAGGACGCTCGTCACCACGATGTCGAGGTTGCGGCCGATGCGGCTCCTGGCGTTATCCACCACCACCATGGTTCCATCGTCGAGGTAGGCCACGCCCTGATTAAATTCCTTGCCTTCCTTGATGATGAACACCGACATCATTTCGCCGGGAAGCACCACGGGCTTGAGCGCGTGCGTCAGATCGTTGATGTTCAAGACCTCGACGCCGCGCAACTGCGCCACCTTGTTGAGATTGAAGTCCTGCGTGACGATCTTGCCCAGCATGGTGCGGGCCAGCTCAATCAGCTTCATGTCGACTTCCTTGACCGCAGGAAAGTCGATGTCCGAGATCAAGACTTCCACACCCGCCATCTTCTGGATGCGATTGAGGATGTCGAGCCCGCGCCGGCCGCGATTGCGCTTGAGCGGGTCGGACGAGTCGGCCACAAACTGCAGTTCCCTGAGGACAAACTGCGGCACCACCAGGGTGCCATCGAGGAAACCACTTTCGGCCACCTCGGCAATACGGCCGTCGATGATGACGCTGGTGTCGAGAATCTTGTAGCGCTTCTGGGGGCGGGCGTCTCGAAACAGGCTGACCAGCTTGGAGGGCTGCAGCCACTCGCCCTTGCGCGCGCCGAACATCAGGCCCAGATAGGGCAACACGATGATGATCAGGCTGTGCAGGAAGCGCACCTTGGTTTCGCCAGTGTTGGCCCAGAAGAGGGCGCCGCTCAGTGTGGTGGCCACCATGAGCATCACGCCAAAACCCAGCAGACCGCCCAGCACCTGCGTGACGGCGGCGTCGCGCATCCGGGTTTCGGCCGCGACGATCGCGAGGGCAAACGCGAGCCCCAGGGCGCCGTTGAGCACGGCGTGGCCCACCAGAGGCTGGATCTGGACGGCCGCATAGACGACCACGCACACGAAGAGGGCCCGCACGAGCACGAAACCGCGCATGGCCACAGATTACATCAAGGCGTCGAGCGCTTCGCCAATCGTGCGGACGCCCACCACCTCCATGCCTTTCGGGCCGTCGCCTGGCGCGGCGTTCCCTTCCGGCACCACACAGCGTGTGAAACCCAGTTGCGCCGCCTCCCTGAGCCGGAGAGGCGCCTGGGACGTGGCACGGACCTCGCCCGCCAGCCCGACTTCGCCAAACACCACCGTGTGGGGATGCAGCGGCCGGTTGCGCAGGCTTGAGGCCACGGCCGCCAGGATCGCCAGGTCCGCGGCGGGCTCGTCAACCGTCATCCCCCCGGCGACGTTCACATACACATCGTCGGTCGCCAGGTTCAGTCCGGCCCGCTTGTCGAGCACAGCCAGCAGGAGTGAGAGCCGCGTCGGGTCCAGGCCACTGACGGTTCGGCGCGCATTGCCGAGGGTGGATGTGCCGACCAGTGCCTGCACCTCGACAAGAATCGGCCGTGATCCTTCCAGACAGCACAGGACCGCTGAACCTGGGACGTTTTCGGGCCGCTCCGCGAGAAACATCGCCGACGGATTCGGGACCGCCTTCAGGCCCTGCCCCGTCATCTCGAAGACGCCGAGTTCGCTGATGGCGCCGAATCGATTCTTGACCGCACGCACCACGCGATGCGCATGATGACGGTCGCCCTCGAAGTACAGGACGGTATCCACCACGTGCTCGAGCACTTTGGGCCCGGCCAACGACCCGTCTTTCGTGACGTGGCCCACGACGAACACAGGGAGGTTGCGGCCCTTCGCCGTAAAGAGCAGGTCGGTGGCCGCCTGCCGCACCTGCCCGACGCTGCCTGGCGCGGAGGCCATCTTGAGCGAGAACACGGTCTGGATGGAGTCCACGATCAACAGGGCCGGCCGCACGCGATCCACTTCCTCGAGGATTCGCTCGATACACGTCTCGGCGAGCAGGAACAGCGGCGCATCACCGACGCCGAGCCGCTCGCCACGCATCTTCACCTGATGCTCTGATTCCTCGCCCGAGGCGTACAGCACCGGACCGGTGTCACGCGCAAACGCCGCCGCAGCCTGCAACAGCAGTGTGGACTTGCCAATGCCCGGTTCACCACCGAGAAGCACCAGCGAGCCGGGCACAATGCCGCCGCCGAGCACCCGATCGAACTCGCTGATTCCGCTCGAGAATCGCGTGGAGACCACCGCGTCCACGTCCGCGTAGCGCGTGGCTTTGCCGCCGCCAAGCGGCTCGGCGGCGCCTTTGCGCTCGGTGACCTTACCCGGCTTTTCGACGGTTTCTTCGACGAACGAATTCCAGGCGCCGCAATCGGAACAACGCCCGAGCCACTTGGGCGCCTGTGCACCGCACGACTGGCAGGCAAAAACAGATTTCATGACGACACGCGCTGAATGCGGCTGCCCAGGCGGCACACCACTTCCCAGGGAATGGTGCCGATGGCGCCGGCAATTTCCCTGACCGTGATCTCCTGATCACCCTGGCAGCCGATCAACACCACTTCATCACCAGGTGACACGTCTTCTCCGGTCACATCCACCATCATCATGTCCATGCAGATCGAGCCCACCACCTGCCGGCGCTTGCCCCGCACCAGCACATGGCCACGGCCGGCGAGGCGCGTATCGAGGCCGTCGGCATACCCGGCCGGCACAATGGCGATGCTGCGTGGCCGATCCTCCTGCCATGACATTCCGTATCCCGTGCCCTCTCCGGGCCGCAGGCCCTTGACCGCCACAATACGGCTGGTCAGTGACAGGGCAGGTCTCAGGTCCAGGTTCGCGGCCGCAAGCGGTGGCGGCACCATGCCGTAGAGCAGCAGGCCCGGGCGGACGGCGTCGTACCACGTCCTCGCATCACGCAAGAGCGCGGCCGAATTCGCCGCGTGTCGCAACACACCGCGCAGGCCCATGGCGCCCAGTGCCGCAAGCGATCGATCGAAGCGCTGTCGCTGCTCTTCCATCCACGGCGACTCAGGTTGGTCTGCGGTGGCGAAGTGGGTATACACGGCCTCGATCCGCAGGTGCGGCATAGAGAGCACCGCCGGAATGGTCCGGCCGAGGTTGTCGTGCCTGAACCCGAGACGATTCATGCCCGTGTCGATCTTGAGGTGACACCCGATCGTCACGCCGCGGGCAGCCGCGTCCGCCTCAAGCGCACGCGCCGCAGATGGCGTAGACACCGTGGGCGTGAGCGCGTGGGTGAACACATGAGACAAGTCGCTTACGCTGAGTGCGCCGAACACCAGAATCGGCCGCGTCACGCCCGCCTCGCGCAGCGCCACACCTTCCTCGAGGTCCGCGCACGCGAACATGGCGGCGCCGGCGGCCTCAAGCGTCAGCGCCACCTGCGCCGCACCGTGGCCATACGCATTCGCCTTCACCACAGCGATTATTGACGGAGCGCCGTGGCCTCCGTGCTGCTGTGCTTCTGTGCTGTTGTGCTGGGGTGCAGTGCTGGTGTGCTCTGTGCGCACGTCAGCACGAGAGCTCGTCAGCACGAGAGCACTGATCTGCTTGAGATTGTGCTGCAGGGCTTCGAGGTGCACGGTGGCCACGGTAGGCCTCGTCATTCCCGGCAGGCCCAACACGGCGTGTTATCCCCGAGACCCGGACTGCAGGTTTTCGAACCGGGTGTACTGCTTGAGAAACGCGAGGTTCACAGACCCGATGGGTCCATTGCGCTGCTTGCCGATGATGATCTCGGCCACGCCGTCCGCCTCCGGCCGACGCTCTTCTTCGCCCTGCTGGTACATTTCCTCGCGGTAGATGAACATGACGACGTCGGCGTCCTGTTCAAGGGCGCCTGATTCGCGCAGGTCCGACAGCTGCGGACGATGGTCGGCGCGCGTCTCGGTGGCGCGGCTCAACTGCGACAAGGCGAGGATGGGAATCTCGAGCTCCTTGGCCAGGATCTTCAACGACCGGGAAATGGACGCCAGTTCCTGTTGGCGATTGTCGAATTTGCCGCGCCCCTGCATCAGCTGGAGGTAGTCGATGATCAGCATGTCCAGGCCATGCTCGAGTTTGAGGCGGCGCGATTTGGCGCGCATCTCGAGGATGCCGGCCGACGCGGTATCGTCCACGAACACCTTCGCTTCGTGCAGCCGCGCAAACGCGACGTTGAGCTTGTCGTAGTCCTGTTCGCCGAGAAAGCCACCCCGGAAGCGATGCGCATCCACGCGGGCTTCCGACGTCAGCATGCGCATGAACAACTGTTCCTTCGACATTTCCAGGCTGAAGATGCCGACGGTCTTGTTCGCCTCCATCGCACAGTTGAGCGCGATATTGAGCACGAAGCTGGTCTTGCCCATCGAGGGCCGCGCAGCCACGATGACCAGGTCGGACTTCTGGAAGCCTGACGTCATCTCGTCGAGATCCACAAACCCACTGGGCACGCCGGTCACAAGCCCGCGATTGGCCTGCAGCGCCTCGAGCATGTCGTAGCCGCCGGCGACCAGTTCGCTCAGCTTCACGAACCCCGACCGCATCCGGCCTTCGGCGATGGAAAAAATCGACCGCTCCGCCTCGTCGAGCAGGGTGTCGGCGTCTTCTTCGGCGTCGTACGCGCGCGCCAACACCTCGTTCGACGACTGGATCAGCCGGCGCAGCGTGGATTTTTCCTTGACGATCTTCGCGTAGTACTCGACGTTGGCCGATCGCGGCACGCCGTCGGTCAACGCACTCACGTACGCCGGGCCGCCCACCTCATCAAGCTCGCCGCTGCGCGTCAGCTCGTCCCTGAGCGTGACCATGTCGACGGGCTCGTTGCGATCGGTGAGCGTGACCATCTTCTCGAAGATGCGGCGATGCGCATCGCGGAAGAAGTCCTGCGAATCGATCACTTCGGCGGCCTGGTTAAAGGCGTGGTTGTTGATCAGGATGGCGCCAAGGACGCTCTTCTCGGCCTCAAGATTGTGCGGAAGAGTTCTTTCGGCCATAGAGGAGGACAAGGATACAGCAGCGCAAAGAAAACTGGCCCCTGAAAGCGCCGCGCGCCTGTCGCGCGAAACGCCCCCAGGGGCCCAAATGCCTCGGCCTTGAGAAACCGGCCGAGCTACGGCCTAGCCTGCGGCCTGGGCCGGAACGATCTTCACTGTCAACGTCGCGGGGACGTCGCGGTGCAGTTTGATGGTCACCACGTGTTCGCCGATCGTCTTGAGCGGCTCGGCGAGCACGATCTTCCGCCGATCGACAGTGATCTGCCGGGCGCTGAGCGCTTCGGCAATGTCACCAGTCGTCACAGACCCGTAAAGCGTGTCGTGTTCGCCCACGCGACGTGCGATCGAGATGTCGGCTGCGGCCAGTGCCGCCGCCAGCGCCTGAGCCGCCGCGCGCTCGTCGTTCTCCTGCGCCTCGGCCTTCGCGCGCTCACGCTCGATCTGCTTCTTGTTTTCCTCGGTCACCCGCAACGCCAGCTTGCGCGGCAGCAGAAAATTGCGCGCGTAGCCGTCAGCGACCTTGACCACCTCGCCTCGATTGCCGAGGTGTTCCACGTACTGTCTCAGAATGACTTCCGTTGCCATGGCTTCTCCTTGCTCCTAGTCCGTGACGTACGGAATCAGCGCGAGCGTCCGCGCGCGCTTGATGGCCACCTGCAGCGCCCGCTGGTGCTTGGCGCAGGTACCGGAAATACGGCGCGGCTGAATCTTGCCGCGTTCGGGAATGAACGGCGTCAGCACCTTGACGTCCTTGTACGAGACGTAGTCGATCTTCTCGACGCAGAACTTGCAGACCCGGCGCCGGCGGAAAAATCCACCACGCCGGCCGGCCTTGTCGTCCTTGCCCTTGGCCGCGCCCTTGGCACCGCCGCGTCCACCACCACCACGTGAGTCCTTGTCGTAGTCGTTCATCGGTCTCCCTCCCCGAAGCCGTCGGCGCCATCGGCGTCATCAGCCTCCGCCTTCCGGCGGCTCAATTCCTGTTCAGTGGGCTCGGCCGGCAATCCGCGGCGCAGCCGGCGCGACACCGTGGCGGCCTTGCGGCGCGTCTGGGTCCGCGTCTCTTTCGCGAGCACTTCATCAACCCGAATGATCAGGTGCCGCATGACGATGTCGAGCACCCGGAGGCGCCGATCCAGTTCGGTGGTCATGGCTCCGGGGCCATTCAGGATGTTGAGGACGTACACGCCTTCGCGCTGGCGGTTGATTTCATACGCCAGGCGACGCCGCCCCCAACTTTCCGTCCGTTCGATGGTGCCGCTGAACCGTTCCACGACCGTGGCGACCTGCTGGTGCAGTTCCGCCAACTGTTCTTCGGTCGAGTCCGGCATCGCGATGTAAACGAGCTCGTACTGTCTGTGCATGCTCATGTGCCTCCTTATGGACATTCAGGCCGTTCCCCCAATCGGAAACGGCAAGGAGCGTTCTCTACTTGCTTACTTCTCTAACTTCCCGACTTCTTTACTTTCCGCATTGAACCTGTTCATCACAGGTCCCAGGCCGTCCGTAATCCACAACTCAACCGCGTCGGCCGCACGATCCATCGCGGCATTCATGACCGGTTGCTCATCAGGGTCGAACCGCGATAACACGTGGTCCACCAGATCCCGTCGCTCGTCGCCGCGCCCCACCCCGATCCGGATCCGCGCATACGACGCAGTTCCGAGCGAGGCTGTAATCGACCGCAGCCCGTTATTTCCACCCTCTGAACCCTCGGGCCGCGCCCGCAAGCGCCCCTCCACCAGGTTCACGTCGTCGCACACCACCAGGACGTCGACGAGGTCAATCTTGTAGAACCCCATCACTGCGGCCACGGCCTCGCCGCTGAGGTTCATGAACGTCAGCGGCTTGACGAACAACACCCGGCCTTCCGGACGCCGCCATTCCGCCATCTCGGCCAGCGATTTCCACGCGTCGAGCCGAAGCCCGTGCCGCGCCACCAGCCCGTCCACCACTTCAAAGCCGACGTTGTGCCGCGTTCCCCGATACCGGGACCCGGGGTTCCCGAGGCCAACGACCAGCTTCATGCCAGGCCCTTACTTCTTGTCTTTCTCGTCCTTGTCCTTCTCGGGCTTGCCCTTCTTCATCACTTCGGGCTCGGCAGCGGCGACGGGTGTGGCCGCCGCATCCGGCGTGGCCACCGCTTCGGCGCGCGGCGCCACGATGTGGACGATCAGCATCTCGGGCTCGCTCACCGCGGTCCACTTGCCATCGGCCGGCAGGTCGCGCACGCGCACGCCCTGGCTGATCATCAGCTCGGTGACGTCCACCACGATGTGTTCCGGGATATCCGCCGGCAGACACTCGAGCGCCACTTCACGATGGACGAAGTCCAGCGTGCCGCCCTGGACCTTGACGCCCTTGGCTTCACCGGTCAGCTGGACCGGGACGATGACGCGCAGCCGCTTGTCCATCGCCACGCGGTAAAAATCCGCGTGCAGCAGACGGTGGGTGACCGGGTCAATCTGGTACTGCTTGACGAGCACCTTGGTGTCGGCCGTGCCGTCAATCTGCAGCGCGATGAGGGAGTTGACCCCTGAATGCGAGTGCAGGATGCGGCTCAGTTCCTTCGGGTCCACGGTGACCGATTCGCCGACCTTGCTGTCCCCGCCGTACAAGACCGCCGGGATCTTGCCCGCCTGCCTGAGGCGCACCGCCTCGTTCTTGCCAATCGTGTCGCGCCGAACCGCCTGCAATGTCGAATCCATGGTCCCCATCCTTAAACAAACAACTTCGAGACCGAGGTCTCGGCTTCAATGCAACACTCCGAGCCGCCGGTCATACGAACAACTTCGAAACCGACGTCTCTTCGTGAATACTGCGAATGGCCTGCGCCAGCAGACGCGCCACCGACAACACCACAATTTTCTCGCTCGCCATCTTCTCGGGCCCCAGCGGGACCGTGTTGGTGACGATGAGCTTGTCGAGAGGCGCGGCCTCGATCCGGCTCATCGCCGGACCCGACAACACCCCGTGCACCGCGCACGCCAGCACCCGGCTCGCCCCGTTGGCCTTGAGGGCCTGGGCCGCCTTCTGAATCGTTCCCGCGGTATCGATGATGTCGTCCGAGATCACGCAGACCCGGCCTTCCACATCACCGATGACGTTCATCACTTCCGCCGTGCCGTCTTCGCTGCGGCGCTTGTCGATAATCGCCAGTTCCGCATCAAGGCGCTTCGCATACGCCCGGGCCCGCTCCGCGCCGCCGGCATCGGGCGACACGATCGTGATCGGGCCGAAGTTCTGCCGGGCGAGATATTCAATGACCGCCGGGGCCGCAAACAGGTGGTCCACCGGAATATCAAAGAACCCCTGAATCTGCGCCTTGTGCAGATCCATGGTCAGTACCCGATTTGTGCCCGCCGCACCCAGCAGGTTGGCCACGAGCTTTGCCGAAATCGGCACCCGGGGCTTGTCCTTGCGATCCTGCCGCGCGTAGCCGTAATACGGAATCACGGCGGTAATCCGCGAAGCGGAAGATCGCCGGAACGCGTCGATCATCACGCACAATTCCACCAGGTGCATGTCCACCGGCGTCGAGGTCGGCTGCACGATGAACACATCCGTGCCGCGAATGTTCTCGTCGATCTGGAACGAGACCTCGCTGTCGGGGAAGCGATGCAGCCGCGCCACTCCAAGCGGCGTTTCCAGCTGCTCGGCGATTTCTTTCGCCAGCGCCGGATGGGCGCTCCCCGAGAAGACTTTCAGCTGGCCGTGGCTCATGTTCCGTCTACTCTTCCCCTGCCGCTCACCATGAGCCGCGAAGAATTGGTTGGGGCGGAAGGATTCGAACCTTCGAATACGGGTTCCAAAGACCCGCGCCTTACCGCTTGGCCACGCCCCACCTCGTCCGCGTACGCGCACTGCAGAGGAACCCAGCCGACGCCCCGGCCATCATCACCGGGCACTCCTACAGCGGCGCGTCAGGGACCGACCGCAAAACGTGGAGTCTATCACAAGCCCATGCGTCGGGCCGCCTCACGTCGGGACTGTGTGCGAGCCACCAGGACCAGCCAATCAGGGCGTTTCAGCTGTCGCGCCGCCCTGGCCGTGGCGCTTTCGGGAAACAGGCCAAACACGGCCGATCCGCTCCCACTCATCTGGGCGGCCACCGCCCCGGCAGCCAGACAGGCGTCCACCATCTCGCGGACGGCCGGATGACGCTGGACAACGGGAGGCATGAGGTCGTTGACCAGCCGAACGGATCGGCTCGGCCATCCCACCTCCACCGGATGGCCGATTGATGCGTGCGGGGCCGAAAGGCCGGCCCCGCCGCTGCCCGAGTCCTCGCGGTCGGCATCGAGCCAGCGATAGGCATCAGCCGTCGCCACCCCAAACGAGGGCTTGATTACCACCACGCCCACCCGCTCGACGTCGTCGACCGGGTAGAGGTCTTCGCCGCGGCCGGTGCCCAGAGCTGTGCCGCCCTGCAAAAAAAACGGCACGTCGGATCCGAGTTGGGCCGCCAGGCTCATCAGCTCGCGCCGCGACTTGCGGGCACCCCAGAGCGTGTTGAGGCCTACGAGCGCGGCGGCGGCATCCGCGCTGCCGCCCCCCAGACCGGCCTGCGAGGGAATCGCCTTGTCCAGCTTGATGTGCGCGTCCCGGGGATCACCTTCGCGGCCCATGGCCGACCACAATGCCTCGGCCGCCTTCCACACCAGGTTCGAACGGTCGCCCGGAACTCCTGGCGTTCGACAGGCGAGTCCGAACGGGCCCCGCCTGGCCGAGATCGTGAGCGTGTCGTGGAGCGTGATCGACTGCAACAGCGTGGTGACGTCGTGAAACCCATCGGGGCGACGGGGGCCTACCTGCAGTGTCAGATTGATCTTCGCCGACGGCTCGAGAATGAGGATGCGCGCCATAACTGCTACGGAACCCGCTTCACATCACCGAGCGGTCGCACCGAGCGGAGGTCTTCAAGGGTCATCGGCGTGAACGCTGCGGGCACGGTCAGCTCGAATGTCGCCGGAGGCAGCGGGACGTTGGCGCTGACCTGGCTCACGCGAAACGTCACGAGCAACGGAGTGGTTCCCGGCGTGGCGTCCGACACACGGACATCCGACGGAAACGCGCCCTCTCGCGCACGGTACTCAACCAGGAGTCCGTCACGCGTAGCGGCGTCCACCTGCCATGCGCCAGCCACACGCCGAAGCCATGCGCGCGCGCCCACTCCCAGTTCCACGGCGGCCTGGTCCGCGCCGTAGGCGACCCCGCTCACCGCCGCACCTGGCGTGGTCACGCAGCCCGTGAGCACATTGAGCAGGTCCACGGCGTCCCACTGCAACCCGGTCAAGGCCTCGACGATGTCTCGCGTGGGCGCGCGGAGGACGCGCTCGTCACGCGGCAGGAGCAACACGGCACGCTCCGCGCGGCCGCCTATCTGGACAAACGATCGCCCGGGGCCCGGCACTTCGAGGTAGACATCATTTTCACGGGTGAACGCCGCATGCAGCGCTGCAGAAAACCGTTGGCGCGAGGGCCCAACCCACCCGTCCACCCTGACTTCGGCGACAAACACGCGCGTGGTACTGCAGCGCGCGGTCACGGCTTGCCAGATGCCGGGCGCCTCATCAAACGGCACACCCGGGCCAACCGGTGGGGAGTACAGGCGGGTGGCACAGGCGCCGGTGAGCGACAGGCCGATCGCCAACCACGCGCCCGCGCGCACCCGCGCTTGTGGCGTCACAGTTTGCCTGCCAGCGTTCTGGCCCTGTCGCGTTTGCCCGTGACGTCTTCCACGTTAATGCCCGTGCGGTCGCCGGCGAGCGCGCGATCCCACATCGCCTGAGCCTCGCGGTAGCGCTTGAGCAGGAACAGCGACTCGGCGAGATGGTCGAGCGTCACAGAGCGGGTGGGCAGCGCTGCGGCGGCGCGTTCCAGCACGGCCCGTCCGTCTTCCACTCTTCCCTGCTGTACCTGCGCCCATCCCAGCCCGTCGAGCGCGATGCCATCGATGGGATCGGCGGCGAGCAGTTCCCGGTACGTGCGCTCTGCCGCCGCGGGATTCTTGTCGCGGCTGTACGCGGCCGCCAGTGCGTGCAGCAGGTCGAAGTCGCGCGGCGCACGGTTGCGCGCGTCTTCGAGCACACGCACGGCGCGCCCCGCGTCGTCGCTATTCTGCAGGGCGGTGGCGAACGCCGTGGCCACCTCCGAATAGGCATCGCCGGCCGGCTGATCGCGCAGCGCGGCCAGCACTGGTTCAAGAATGGCCACCGCACCTCGGTGGTCACCTCGCGCCACACGCGCTTCGGCCAGCGCCAGCGGCCCACGAGGATCGGCCGGGTCAATGTCGGAGATCTTCTTCGCCGCCGCGTCTGCCGCGTCGTGCCGGCCGGCGCGGCTTTCCACCTGCGACAGCAGATACCAGGCGTCGATATCGCGCGGCGCTTCGCTTGTGAGCGACGACAACTGCTGCCGCGCCTCATCGATTTGCCCGCCGTTGGCCAGGGCCGTCGCGTATCGGGTGCGCAGCGCGGCATTACTGGGATTGGCCCGCGCCAGTTCGGCCCAGTGCGGAATGGCGTCCGCGTTGCGGCCAGCGCGTTCGTACATCTCGGCGAGCCTGGCGCGCGCCGGCACCATGTCCGGCTCGTCCCTGACCAGGGGCTCCAGCAGATTCACGGCCTGCGTGAACTGGCGTGTGGCGTCGAGCGACTCCACCAGCAGCAGCACACCCTCCGGATATCCCGGCTGGTCGTTCAGAAACGCCTGCAGCGTCGCGATGGCCTTGGTGTGCTGCGCGGTCCGCACATACAACCGGCCGAGTGACAGTTCGACCCCTGGGTCGCGCATGCCTCCCGCCAATGCCTTTTCAAAGTGATCGATCGCCTGGGTCACGAGCGTGGCCTCAAGCGTCGACGCCCCACGCCCGCCCTGGTTGTCAGCCAGCGCCGACCGCACGAATCCGAGGATTCGATGCGCCTCGCGATTGGCCGGGTCAGCTTTCAGCGCACTCTCCGCTTCGGTGATCGACTCGGCGGCCCGACCCTCGCGCGCGTACAACCCAGCCAGTTCTGCGCGCACGTCGGCGGACTGGGGCATGAGCGCGATGGCTTTTCGATAGGCGGCGATCGCGCCGGGCACATCGCCCCGCCCTTCAAGCGTGCGTCCCTGGATGAACAGGAAATACGCCTCGCCGGTGGCGGCAACCGAAGGCGTCGCGGCCTGAGTCCGGCTCGCGGCCGGCACGGACGTAGTCTGCGCCGACGCGGGAACGGGTGGCGGTGGAGCGAACCAAATCATGAATGACTCGTGAGGTAAGAAGATGATTGTTTCACAGTCGACCTGTGGATGGCTTATATTCGCGGCATGGCCCTTGACCCCGCGCTGCTTGAAATCCTGGTCTGCCCTGAATGCAAGACCCCCGTCCGACTGGTGAAGGACGGCGCCGGGTTGCAATGCGGCACCTGCCGCCGGATCTACCCGGTCAAGGACGACATTCCCGTCATGCTGGTGGATGAGGCGGAGGCGCCCGCCCCCGGCCGTTGACCATTCTCCTCATCAGGCTTCGGCTCATCGGTGACGTGGTCTTCACGACACCGGCGATTCGCGCCCTTCGCTCGCAGTATCCCGACGCCCGGCTCCTCTATCTCGTGGAGTCTTCGGCGGCGCCGGTGGTGGCGCACAACCCTCACTTGTCGGACGTCATCAGCGTCCCCCACTCGCGCGGGTGGACACGCATCAAGGACGACCTCCGCCTGGCACGGCGCCTGCGCGCCGAGCGATGTGATCTGGTCATTGATTTTCACGGTGGGCCCCGGAGTGCGTGGCTCGCCAGGGCCTCTGGGGCCCCGCGCCGCGTGGGATACGACATTCAGGGACGCGCATGGATGTACACCGACGTGGTGCATCGGCCGCCCGGCCTGCACCCGCGTCACTCCGTTGAGAACCAGTGGGACCTGCTGGCTGCCGTCGACGCCGCGTTTGCGGACGGGGCGGACCGCACTGCGAACCGGGTCGAGATGATGACGACGCCTGCGGCGCGGAACTCGATGGACGCGCGCCTTGCGGCACTTGGCATCGGCGCCCCCTCGAGCAACACCTCGCTCATCGTCCTGCACGTCAGCGCGGGCAATCCATTTCGGCGATGGCCAGAAACGGCATTTGCCGACGTGGCCGCCGGACTAGTGCGACAATCATCGGGCCGTCGGGTGCTCGTCACCGCGGGTCCGTCCGACAGGGCGGCGGTGCAACGGGTGATCTCAATGGCACAGAGCCGGGCAGGCGACGACGCCGCGCGAATCATCGACGCGCAGGACTTTTCACTGGAGGCCCTGCGGACGGTGCTGGATCGAAGCGCGCTGTTTATCGGGGGTGACAGCGGACCTCTGCACATTGCGGCCACGTCCGACGTGCCGATTGTGGGACTCTATGGGCCGACGCTGCCCGAGCGTTCGGCGCCCTGGCGCCCACCGCACCTGGCGACCGCTTCGGTGGACGCGGGCGAGTTGCCGTGCCGGCCGTGCGACCAACGCGTGTGTGCCCCGGGCGATTTCCGGTGCCTGACGACGATTTCGGGAGAGGCCGTATTGGCCGCCGCAGAGAGGCTGCTGGAGAACGGGCGATGATGACGACACCAGATTCGGGACTGCATCGCGCGGGATTCGTGCTTGTCGCGTTTTCCCTGGCGATGACACCGTTAGGCCTCTTCTATGCGCAGGCTGGGTTGTACGCGGCTGTGGTGTTGTGGCTGGTCGTCACCGCGCGGAACGGACGCTGGCGCGACCTTCCCGCCTTCACACGTCCGTTGGTGGCGTACGGGGTATGGACGTTCGTCAGCGCCGCCGCGTCGGTCAACCCGATGGCGAGTTTCGCCGACACCAAACAACTGCTTCTGTTTCTCATGGTCCCGGCTGTCGCGACGTTTGCGCGAGGCAGCCGTGCAACGCGTGTCGTGGACAGCATCATCGCTGCTGGTTCAGGCGCCGCGCTCTATGGCATCGTGCAATACAGCCTGCTTGGCTACGACACCCTGGAGAATCGGGCGGTGGGGTTCCTCGGCCACTGGATGACATTCTCGGGCGTCCTCATGCTCATCACGGGCGCCGCCCTCGCGCGCCTGCTTTATGCAGGCCGCGAGTGGATCTGGCCGGCTATTGCCGTCCCTGCGTTGGTCGTGGCGTTGTTTTACACCTACACGCGTAACGCCATGGTCGGCCTGGTCGCCGCGATCGGGGTGCTCATGGCCGAGAAGAACTGGCGGTTGCTGCTCGCTCTTCCGGTGCTGGGCCTGATCTTTCTTGTGATCGCGCCCAGCGCGATCATCAGCCGCGTCCAGTCCATCGGCGACCTGAACGACCCCAGCAATCGCGATCGTTTTGCGATGCTGCGGTCAGGCGTCCGGATGGTGCAGGATCATCCCCTGACCGGCGTCGGCCCCGACAGCGTGAAGCTGGTCTATGCACAGTATCGCGACGCCATCTACGCGGTGGATGATCGGATCAATCCCCACCTGCACAACGTGCCGATGCAGATTGCGGCCGAGCGTGGCTTGCCGGCGCTCGCTCTCTGGCTCTGGTTCGTCGTGGTCGCCTCACGCGACCTCTGGAGGCAATTGCGCACCGGGGAACACCGGGCCGTGGCAGGCGCCGGTGTCGCGGCCATGGTCGCGATGCTCGTCGCCGGCCTGTTCGAATACAACTTCGGGGATTCGGAGTTCCTGATGTTGTTCCTTGGGCTCATCACCCTGCCCTACGCCGCCGCTTTCGACGCGCCAGCCGCGCGCGATACCTCTCTGGCATCGTCATGACCTCACTCGCGTCCGTGTTTGACCTGTTGCCGGGAACGACCGTCGCCGTCATCGGCGATGTGATGCTCGACCATTTCCTGATTGGCCGCGTCGATCGGATTTCGCCGGAGGCGCCCGTCCCTGTCGTGAGATTCCTGCGCGAGGAGTACCGGCTTGGCGGCGCGGCCAACGTGGCCGCCAACGTCCGGGCGCTCGAGGGTGTTCCGGTGCTCGTCGGCTGTGTGGGCGCGGACGAGGCCTCGGCCGGACTGCGCCACGCGCTGCGTGAACGCGGCATCGCCGACGACCGCCTCGTCGTCGACGAGACCCGCCCCACAACACGCAAAGTGCGGGTCGTCACGACGCGCAATCAGCAGGTGGTTCGCCTGGACTACGAGGATGATGCCGAACTGGCGCACGCCACTGACCAGGCCTTGCGCGCGGCGGCCAGCCAGGCGGCGATCGGGGCGAAGGCGATTGTGCTCTCGGACTATCGCAAGGGCGTCATCACACCGGGGGTGATCGCCGCAGCCGTGGCTGCGGCGGCGGGCGCGCCCGTCGTGGTGGACCCCAAAGTGCCTGATGCCACCCGGTATATCGGCGTCACGTTGCTGACGCCCAACCATCACGAGGCGGAACTGATGACGGGCACCCGCATCATCACGTCAGACGACGCGCGGCAGGCGGCGCGAGCGCTCCACGAGACCACACATGCGAGCGTGCTCATCACCTGGGGCGAACACGGTATGTGGCTGCTGGATGCGTCGGGGCCGTCGATGGTGGAACTGGCCATCCCGGCCACCGCTCGCGAAGTCTCCGACGTCACGGGCGCGGGCGACACGGTCGTGGCGACGCTCGCCCTTGCGCTCGCTTGTGGCGCGTCACTCAGTGACGCGGCCCGGCTCGCGAATCACGCGGCGGGCATTGTAGTGGGGCGCTTCGGAGCCGCGACGGTAGGACGCGACGAACTCCTTCGCGCGCTGTAATGGCGAAATGTCACAAATGTCCGAAATGGCGAAATGCGGACAGGGCAATGCGGAGCGATTTGCACTGAAGAATGTTGGAATGTCCAAGGCGCACAATGAACGAATGACCTTGGAGCAGCAGATTCAACCACTAGTCACCAAGGACATTCGAGCATTCTTCCCTGCAATGGTTGTCCGCATTGGTTTGTCCGCAGTTCGCCATTTCGGACATTTGTGTCATTTCGCCATTACGCGCGAGGCGTGCGCGGGGCGCATGCCGTCCCCGTTCCGACGAGATACACCTCGGGCCACGGGACGCCTTCGAGCACGAGTTTCAGCTTCGCCTCGAACAATGTCTGGCGCTGGACGATGCAGCGGTCGATCGACTGCGCGCGGGCGGCGTGATCGAAGTCCTCGTACTCATGCGGTCGCATGAGGATGTACATCTCGGGCACGGTGCGCGCGCGCTCTATCAGCGGCGGCAGATCAAAGTACCCTTCGACCGGACGTTCCAGGTAGTACACGAAACTCGGCAGTGACGTGATGTAGTGCGCCACCACGGGAGGCGCGCCCGAGCGCGTACGCGCTTGAATCGTCTGTACCATCGGGAGCACAGGCTTGAACGCCTCAACCGCAGGCAGCGACGCGAGCACGAAGATGTAGTTGGCCACCACCATCGTTGCGGCCAGGGCCAGGGTGGCCGCCTGCACCCGCTCCTTCAAGGCCATGACGATCACGATCAGGCCGCCGGCGACGAGCGTCGCGCCGAGTGCATTCGCGCCGGCGATGTGGTGCGTGGGCGCCAGAAACCCGAACAGCGAGGCGATGCCGGCACCGCCCAGGATCAACAGCGCCGCCGTGGCCACAAACATTGCCTGCAGGCGTGCGCCCCCGCGATTCAGGCCGGTGAGAATCGCGTCGGCGCAAAGCGCCGCGAGCGCAGGGATGATCGGGAAGATGTACAGATCCTGTTTGGTCTCGGAGAACGAGAACACCCCAACCAACAGCGCCACCCAGATCATGAGGAACCGCTTGATGGCGGGTACCCCTGAGTCGGCATCCGGGCTCGCGACATTGGCGTGGCGAACGCGCGCCCACAATGCTGCGGCGCCGGTGACCAGGCCGGCCATCACGAAAATCGACCACGGGAACAGATCGCCAATCACCACGGGCACGTAAAACCACATGTCCCGTTCGCCCGGCTGCATCGGCTCGGTGTATCTGCCGAAATTTTCGCCGAGCCAGAATGCTTGAAGTGGTTCCATCCCGTGTTGCGCGTAGATGGCCCCCCACCACGGCGCGTTGATGGCCAGCACAATCAGCGCACCAGGCACGATCCAGAGCCGCTTGATGTCGCTGAGTCGCCGTTCGATGAGGAGCCACGCGCCGATGGTGGCGACAGGAAAGACCAGCGCCACAGGCCCCTTGGTCAGCACACCGAGACCAATCGCGGCATACATGAGGCCCAACCACAGGCGCCGCCGCTGGGGAAACGCTTCCGCGAGCAGGAAACACCCGATGCTCAATCCCATGAACATCGTCACCCAGATGTCGATGAAGATACGCCGCGAGAACATCACGAACCGTGGCGCCGTGACGACGATGAGGACCGCGAGCCAGCCGGCGAGCGGAGAACGCATCGCGCGACCGCAGAGGTATGCAGCGAGCAGAATGCCGAGCGCACCGAGGGCGATGCCAAATCGCTCGACGGTCAGTGAGAGACCGAAGACCTTGTACAGACCCGCGACCACCCAGTAGCTCAACACGGGTTTGTTCATCCGGGCTTCGCCGTTAAAGACGGGGTTGACGTAGTCGCCCGACAACACCATCTGCCGCGGAGTGTCGGCGTAGAACGCCTCGTTCGCGTCCCAGATGGTATTGGCACCCAGGCCGAGGAACAGCAGGGCGACGGCAGGAATCAGCAGGAGCCGCAGTTGCCCCATTGCTAGTGGCGAAAGTGTCGACGCCCCGTGAAGACCATGGCGATGCCATGGGCGTCGGCTGCCGCAATCACTTCATCGTCGCGCACCGAGCCGCCGGGTTGGATCACCGCCGTGGCGCCGGCCGAGGCCACCACATCGAGGCCGTCCCTGAACGGGAAAAACGCATCGGACGCGGCGACTGAACCGCGCAGGCGGTCGCCCGCCTTCATGACGGCTGTCCGCACGGCGTCTACCCGGCTCATCTGCCCGGCGCCAACGGCCAGCGTGGCATCTGCCGACGTGAAGATGACGGTGTTCGACTTCACGTGTGAACAGACCCGCCACGCAAAACGCAACGCCGTCCACTCAGCAGGCGTCGGCGCGCGCTTGGTGACCACACGCGGGCCGTCCTGAGCCGGCCACTCGATGTGGCTCTCGACGACGCGGTCGCGGTCCTGCACCAGCCACCCGCCGAGAATGGAGCGTACGTCACGTTCCTGATCGAGTCCCTCGAACGATGCGGTCACCACGCGGAGGTTGGGCTTGGTCGCGAGCACGGCGCGCGTTTCCTCGTCGGCAGACAACCCGGGCGCAATCACCGCCTCGATGAACGTCGACGTCAGCACGTGCGCCAATTCCAGATCGATGGGCCGGTTCACGCCCACGATGCCGCCAAACGCCGAAAGCGGGTCGGCTTCCCGAGCCCGCACGTACGCATCCGCCGCGGTGTGGCCGGTTGCCACGCCGCACGGATTGGTGTGTTTGATGACCACGGCCGCCGGCTCGGCAAACTCCAGCGCAATGCGCGCGGCCGCGTCGAGGTCCAGGAGGTTGGTGAACGACAGTTCCTTCCCCTGATGCACGACGGCGCCGCCGAACCCCCGCGGACTCATCGAGTACCAGGCCGCAGCCTGATGCGGGTTCTCGCCATACCGCAGATCGCGCACCTTGCTGAGCACCGGCGTCCACCGGCTGCTGGTGGCGCCGCGTGTGAAGACACTGGCGGCGTCCACTTTCACCTCGCCGAGCGTGGCCGCGATTGTGCGGTCGTAGTCGGCCGTGTGCCCGTAGGCTTTTCGCGCCAAATCAAAACGCAACGACAACGAGCCGCCGTCGGCCCGCAGCGCGTCCACCACACGGGTGTAGTCCGCCGGATCGACCACCACCAGCACATCGCGGAAGTTCTTCGCAGCCGCGCGCAGGAGGCTGGGGCCACCGATATCGATTTCTTCAATGAGATGGTCAAACGGCAGGTCCCGCTTGGCGGCGGCCTGCGCAAACGGATAGAGGTTCACCACCACCAGGTCGATGAGCCCGATGCCGTGTTCCGCGAGGGACGCCAGATCCCCAGGGACGTGGCGTCGCGCAAGAATCCCCCCGTGGACCTTGGGGTGCAGGGTCTTGACGCGGCCGTCCATCATCTCGGGAAAGCCGGTGACATCCGAAATCCCGATGACCGGCAGGCCGGCGTCGGCCAGGGCACGGGCGGTGCCCCCGGTTGATACCAGTTCCCAGCCGAGGCCTACGAGGGCCTGGCCCAGGGGAACGAGGCCGGTCTTGTCTGAAACGCTGAGCAATGCACGCTTTGGCACTATGAGTCCTCTGAGGCCTTGACACGGCCCATCTGCCCGACTAGGATTGTCGATCGACGTTGGGCGGGACCATCGTCGACGTAGAGACCGCATGTGCGGTCTTTTTTTTCTAGTGCGGCGGATTCACCGCCGCCGTTCTCGCAAGGCAGGCAAGTACGATGCGTATTACGGGCAAGGTCAAGTGGTTCAACAACGCTAAGGGTTATGGTTTCGTCGAGCGCGAAGGGGGCAACGACGTGTTCGTCCACTTCTCCGCCATTCAGGGCGCCGGTTTCCGGACCCTCGAGGAAGGCCAGGAGGTCGAATTCGAGATTGTCGACGGTCCGAAGGGACCCCAGGCTGGCAACGTTACCAAGCCAAGCTAGACCACACTCAAAGGGCCGGGACGCCGCGTTCCGGCCCTTACCTTCCACATCCCCCGACGTTACTTGATCAAACACCAAGCCTCTACTTGATCAGACACCAAACCAGGGGCAGCCACAACTCACGCGCATACGGCAGCGGTCTGTCGTCAATCAGGACCTCGGTCCCGGCGACGTCGGCGATCAGCTCATACAACTCGCGCACCTTCAGCGGACGCTCACCCGGGAAAAACCGCGCGCGGTAACGTACGCCTCGGGCGGTCGGCACTTCCTGAAATTCATCCGACCCGCGCGCCAGTTCCAGGGCACGGGCGAAGGCGTCGCCTGAAAACTCAGAAAAACCCAGCGTGATCGAAAACGGCATGGCGTTCGCCCCGAAAAGCGCACGTCGCAGTTCGGGATGAATGGCGGCCAATTCCTCTTCACTCGGCTGCTCTGACAGGTCCGCGTACGGCCAGAACCGCTCGAGCGGACGATGCGTTGGATTCTCGGGCAACACGGGTTCTGATGGCTTCGACACGACGGACGCTGATGCTATCCTGTCCCGTCGGACTGTCGCAACCACGCCATGACCGCCCGAAACATTCCCTCAATTGACGTCCTGCTGCGGCGGCCCGCGATGGCCGCGAGAGTGGCCGCCGATGGCCGGGTGCTTGTCGTCGACGCCCTCAGAACTGCGGCCGATGCCTGGCGGGCTCTGCCGCCCGCTGACGGGAACGCCGCCGAGCCGGCTCCCTGGATCGTGGCCCGTGCGCTCGAGGCCCTTGACGGGGCCCAGGCCCCGTCATTGCGCCGCGTCATCAACGCCACGGGCGTCCTTATTCACACAAACCTGGGCCGCGCGCCCCTGGCACGGCAGGCCATCGCCGCCGCGGCCGACGTGGCGAGTGGATACTGCAACCTCGAGTACGAGCTGGACACCGGCACCCGGGGCCATCGGCATGTGCACGCAGAACGCCTGGTGTGCGCGCTGACAGGCGCGGAAGGCGCCGTCATCACCAACAACAATGCCGCGGCCACCTGGCTGGTGCTGGCCGCGCTGGGGGCCGGGCGCGAGGTCGTCGTCTCGCGGGGCGAACTCGTCGAAATCGGCGGGGGCTTCCGCGTGCCGGAGATCATGGCGCAATCGGGCGCCACCCTTCGCGAAGTGGGCACGACCAACCGGACCCGCGCGAGCGACTACGGGGCCGCCATCAGCGACCGGACCGCGTTGCTCCTGCGGGTGCACCCGTCGAATTTCCGGATCGAGGGCTTCACGGAGCGTCCGGACCTGGCTGAGCTTGCCGGCCTTGCCCATCAGTTCCACCTGCCCCTGTTCGAAGACCTGGGGAGCGGCTGGCTGGGCCTGCCCCAGGAGGGCGGCTGGCCCGACGCCATCCGCGACGAGCCCTCGGTGCGCGACAGCCTGAAGGCCGGTGCCGACCTGGTGGCCTTCAGTGGCGACAAACTGCTGGGCGGCCCCCAGGCGGGCATCATCGTCGGCCGCCGGGCGCTGGTGGAGCGCGTGCGGCGTCACCCCCTGATGCGGGCGGTGCGCGCTGACAAACAGACGTACGCGGCCCTGGAGGCCACGCTGGGGCTCTGGCAGCGCGAGGCGGCGCGGACCGAGATTCCGGTGGTGCGGATGCTCCTCGAGCGCCTGGAGAGCCTTGAGGCCCGCGCGAGGGCGCTGGTGCAAACGACCTCTGAGGTCGTTTCCGCCGGGTCGGGTCCGGAAACGACCTCAGAGGTCGTTTTGGAGATCGTCGACGGCCACTCCACCATCGGCGGCGGCAGCGCCCCCCAGTCGGCAATCCCGACCCGACTGGTCTCGATCAGGTCGGCAGCCAGAAGCGCAGGCGAAATCGAATCGGCACTGCGGGCGCAGAATCCGCCAGTTGTGGCGCGGATTCAGCACGACGCCGTGTTGTTGGATTTGAGAACGGTGGCCGCGGAGGACGACGCGTATGTCGCGGCGGCCGTGACCCGGGCCCTGGTGGGACCAGCGAGAAACGACCTCTGAGGTCGTTTCTGCGGCGTAAAGTCTGGAAACGACCTCAGAGGTCGTTTTTCTGTCGCCTGGACTCGGGACTCTGGACCCTGGACCCTGGACTCTGGACCTAGAAGATTGACGCGACCGACTCGGCGGCGATCTTCAGCAAGCCGCCGGGGAGCACACCGAGGTAGAGCACTCCGGCGAGCGCGATGAGCAGCCCCGCCGTCGTAATGGCCGACACGGCCGGCCTGTGCTCCGGGGCGGTTTCGTCACTCATGTACATCATGACCACGATGCGCAGGTAGAAGAAGACCGACACCACGCTGGTCAACACGCCGAGAATCGCAAGGGTGTAGAGGCCCTCCTGCATCGCGGCGTTGAAGATGTACCACTTGCCGATGAAGCCTACCGTCGGCGGGAAGCCACCCAGCGAGAGCAGGAACAACGTGAGCAGCGCCGCAAGGCCGGGTCGCTCTTTCGACATCCCCGCAAAATCCCGCACATCGTCATGCTGGCGGTCCGGCGTCACGAGCGCGGCCAACACGCCGAAGGCGCCGAGGTTGGTCACGCTGTAGGCCACGAGGTAGAAGAGCATGGCGGCCTTGCCGGCAGAGCTTGCGGCCACCAGGCCGACAAGCAGATAGCCGGCGTGCGCAATGCTCGAATACGCGAGCATACGTTTGACGCTCGTCTGGGCCACGCCCACGACGGTGCCCAGGATCATGGTGAGGGCGGCGATCACGGTGACGATCGGCACCCAGTCCAACCGCAGCGGCTCAAGCGCCGACAGGAAGACGCGGATGAACGCGGCGAAGGCCGCGGCCTTGACGCCGGTGGACATGAAGCCCGTCACCAGCGCCGGCGCGCCTTGATAGGCATCGGGCGTCCACATGTGGAACGGCACCGCGCCCACCTTGAAGGCAAAGCCCACGAGCAACAACACCATGGACAGGATGGTCAGGATGCCGGGGTCCAGCGCCGACGACGCCACACGCATGCCGATCTCGTCGAGCCGCGTGGTGCCGGTCACGGCATACGCCATCGCAATGCCATAGAGGAAGAAGGCGCTGGAAAACGCACCCAGGACAAAGTACTTAAAGGACGCTTCGGCCCCTTCCGCACTCGACCGCTTGATGGCGGTCAGGACGTACACGCCGAGCGACATGATCTCGAGCGCGATGAAGATCACGAGCAGATCGGTCGTGGATGCCATGAGCATCATGCCGACGATCGCGAACAGGATGAGCGTGTAGTACTCACCGAGCGGCAGGTGGTCGCGCTCGGCGTTGCCGGCCGAGAGAATGATCGTCAGGATGCCGATCGCGCACAGCGTGATGTTGAAAAACACCGTGAAGTTGTCGACGCTAATGACGCCGAAACCCACCAGACTCTGGTTCCACTGGTTCAGCGAGGCGGCAATCGCCCCACCGAGCCCGATGAGTCCATAGGTGCCAAACCAGCGGCCGGCGGCCAGGTCTCGCTGGGGCCGGAAGGCCTCGGCCACCATGGTGGTGCACGCGGCGAGCGTGACCATCAGGACGGGAACGATGGCGGCGAAGTCGTTCTGATTCATCGCGCGCTCCCTTCGATGGCTGGCAAAACGACCTCTGAGGTCGTTTTCGCGGCTTCAGGGAAAACGACCTCAGAGGTCGTATTGCCGGCGTTCACCGGCGCCATCCCCCGCACCTGGGCCACGATGCGCTTGACCGCGGGTTCCATCGGCTTCAGGAACACACCCGGCGCCACGCCCATGCCGATACACATGGCCACAATGGGCGCAATCACCGCCCACTCACGGGCGCTGAGATCACGCAGTCCCTTGTTCTTCGGATTGGTAATCGGACCGTAGTTCACGCGCTGGAACATCCACAACATGTAGACCGCCGACAGGATGACGCCCGACACGGCCACCGCTGTGAGCCCGGGGTTCGCGGCAAACGACCCGACGAAGATGAGGAACTCGCCGACGAACCCGTTCATGCCCGGCAACGCGATGGACGCCAGGGTAATCAGCAGGAACATGGCCACGAGCTTCGGCATCACGGCCTTCAGGCCGCCGTATTCGGCGATGAGCTTGGTGTGCCGGCGCTCCGAGAGCATGCCGACGATGAGGAAGAGGCCGCCGGTGGACACGCCGTGCGCCAGCATCTGGAAGAGCGCGCCCTGCACTCCGGTGACGTTCATCGCACAGAGGCCCAGCACCACAAACCCGAGGTGGCTCACTGAGGAGTAGGCCACGAGTTTTTTCATGTCGGGCTGCACCATCGCGACGAGCGCGCCGTACACGATGCCGATGACGGCGAGGATGGCGATGTAGGGCGCGAACTGGAGGGCGGCCTCGGGGAACAGCGGAAAGGAAAACCGCAGCAACCCGTACGTGCCCATCTTCAGCATGACGCCGGCCAGAATGACCGACCCGGCAGTCGGCGCCTGCACGTGCGCGTCAGGCAACCAGGTGTGGAATGGAAAGAGCGGGACCTTGATGGCAAACGCCACGGTGAACGCCAGGAACAGCCACATCTGCAGTTCGGCGGGGATGTCGAGCGCGTAGAGGTCCAGCAAATCGAAGCTGACGACGCCGGTCACGGTCTGGTGGTAATACGCGATCCAGATGATGGCGAGCAGCATCAGCACGGAGCCGGCCATCGTGTAGAGCATGAACTTGACGGCCGCGTAGATGCGCTGTTCGTAGCCCCAGATGCCGATGAGAAAGTACATCGGGATCAGCATCGCGTCCCAGAACAGGTAGAACAGGAACAGGTCGAGCGAGATGAACACGCCAATCATGGCCGCTTCAAGCAGCAGCATGAAAAACGAGAACTCCTTCACCCGCTGGTCCACGGACTCCCACGAGCACAGCAATCCGATCGGAGTCAGGAACGTCGTGAGGAGCACCAGCCACAACGTGATGCCATCCAGGCCGACATGGTAGGAAATGCCGAAGTCTGGCAGCCAGGTGTACCGTTCGACGAACTGGAAGTCGGCCGACGCGGCGTCGAAGCCCGACCAGAGCCAGAGGCTCGCCAGGAACGTCACAAGCGAGATGCTCAAGGCCACCTGCCGGACGAGCCGGTCGCGGTCTTTGCCCAGGAGCAGTACCAGCAGGCCGCCCACAAGCGGCAGCAGGACGAGAAGAGTTAACGCCACAGGTAATACCCCAGGATCGTGACGACCCCCAGAAAGATCGACATCGCGTAGGCCCGCACCGACCCGGTCTGCAGACGACGCAGCACCGCGCTCCAGCCGCGTATCATCAGCCCGACGCCGTTGACCGTGCCGTCGATGACGACCGTATCCACACCTCGCCACAACAGGCCGGTGGACACGCCCTTGATGGGCTGCACGATCGCCGCGTCATAGAACTCATCCACGTAGTACTTGTTCAACAGCAGGCGATGAACGCCGCTGAACCGTGTGGCCATGGCGTCGGCGCGCTCAGGAGACTTCAGGAAGAACACGGTGGCCAGTCCGATGCCGGCCAGCGCGACCATCACCGACCCGAACATCAGCAGCAGTTCCGTCTGCGTGTCGCCGTGCGCGGCCTCGGGCGCATGTTCGACCTCAGCGACGGCCGGTGGTTCGGCAGTGACGGGAAGCGCGTCGCCACCCACCTCCTGAGCCGCGAGCGAGGCCGGTTCGGGCGCCATGGTCATGGCGTGGAAGCTCGGCTCAAGGAACGCTTCGATGCGATTGTGCCCACCCAGCGCGTGCGGCACACCAAAGAAGCCGGCCAGCACGGATCCCATGGCGAGCACAACCAGGGCAATCGCCATGGCGGGGGGGCGTCATGGGCCGGGGGGGGGGGGGGGGGGGGGGGGGGGGGGGGGGGGGGGGGGGGGGGGGGGGGGGGGGGGGGGGGGGGGGGGGGGGCGCTATGTGCCCCCGTGCTCATGTGCGGCTGTGCTGGCGTGCTGGGGTGCGGACGAACCGGGCCGGCGCGTGCCGTAGAACGTCAGGTACAGCAGGCGGAACATGTACGTCGCCGTCAGGAACGCCGCAAGTACGGCCATGCCCCACAACACGGGATGTCCAGTGGAGAAGGTCTTCCAGAGGATCTCGTCCTTCGAGAAGAACCCGGCCAGCGGCGGAATGCCCGCGATGGCGATCGTCCCGACCAGGAACGTCCAGAACGTGATGGGCAACTTGCTCTTGAGGCCGCCCATGTAGCGCATGTCCTGCTCACCGTGCAGCGCGTGAATCACGGCGCCCGACCCCAGGAACAGCAGCGCCTTGAAGAAGGCGTGGGTGTAGAGGTGGAACACGCCGCCGGCAAATGCCCCCACCCCCATCGCCAGGAACATGTAGCCCAGCTGCGAGACCGTGGAGTACGCGAGCACGCGCTTGATGTCGTTCTGCACCAGGCCGATCGTGCCGGCCACGAGCGCGGTCAGTACGCCGACCACCGCAATCACTTCCAGGGTGAACGGTGCATGGCCGAACAACACGGCATTGCGGCCCACCATATACACACCGGCCGTCACCATCGTCGCGGCATGGATGAGCGCCGAGACTGGCGTGGGGCCTTCCATCGCGTCGGGCAGCCAGACGAACAGGGGGATCTGGGCCGACTTGCCGGTGGCTCCCAGGAACAGGAGCAGCGTCGCGATCGTCAGGACGCCCGCGCCGGCCATGGTGGCCGGCTCCACGCTCAGATGCGAGATCTGCATCGCCAGCTGCTGAAAGTCGAGCGTGCCGAACTGCGTAAAGAGGATCAGCATCCCCAGAATGAAACCGAAGTCACCGATGCGGTTGACGACAAACGCCTTCTTGCCGGCGTCGGCCGCCGCCGGCTTCGTGAAGTAGAACCCAATCAGCAGGTAGGAACACAGGCCGACGCCTTCCCACCCGATGAACATCACGGGGAAGCTGGCGCCCAGCACGAGCACGAGCATGAAGGCGGCAAACAGGTTCAGGTATGAGAAGTACCGCGCGAAGTCCGCGTCGGTTTCCTCGTGCATGTAGGCGGTCGAATACAGGTGAATCAGGGTCCCGATGCCCGTGACGACCAGAATCATCAGCGCCGCGAGTGGGTCGAGCCTGAGCGCGAACGGAATCTGCACGGTGTCGGACGACAACCACGTGAACACGACCTCATCGATGGCCCGAACGCCGCCCACCGGTTCCAGGCCGAGCATCGTCCACACGGCATACACCGAGACGCCGAACGACCCGGCCATGGCGCCCGTGGCGAGACCGCCCGTCAGGCCCTTCGGCCAACGGCGGCCGATGGTCGCATTGACCAGAAATCCGAGAAACGGCAGGAGCAGAATCAGCAGCAGCACGGTGTTACCACTTCAACGATGTGAACGCGTCCGGAGACAGGGATTCGCGGTGCCGGAACAGCGCGATGATGATGGCCAGCCCGACGGCCGCCTCGGCGGCGGCGACGGTCATCACGAAGAACGCGATGATCTGGCCGTCGACGGTGCCGAGAAAACGATCCACGGCCACAAACGTCAGGTTGACCGCGTTCAACATGACTTCCACCGACAGCAGGATGGTGATCAGGTTGCGGCGCAGGAACACCCCGGCGGTGCCGATCGAAAACAACACGGCCGACAGGGCGAGGTAGGTATTGAGAGTGGGCTCGGGCAACACAGCTACTGTTCCTTTCGAGTGGGCAGATGCGGGTCCCGGCGTGCCAGGATCACGGCGCCCACCATCGCCACGAGAATCAGCACCGACGTGGCTTCAAACGCGAACGCGTATTCGCGGAAGAGGCGCAGGCCGATGGCATAGACCGATGTCTGCGCGGCGGCATCAGGGCCGGCCGGCGCAAACGGCGCCTCGGCAATGCGCCGGAGCGCCCAGATGAGTTGCACAGCCAGCACCACCGCGAGCACCGCACCGAACCTGCGCGGACCGGGGCCGATGTCAAACGGGCGGCGCGTCTCCGCCCCGTCCTCCTCGGTCCGCACGTTGAGCAGCATGACCACGAAGAGGAACAGCACCATGATGGCGCCGGCGTAGATGATGATCTGCACCACCGCCATGAACGGCGCGTTCAGCAGGACGTAGAGCCCCGACAACGCGGCGAACGACACAATGAGCAGCAGCACGCTGTACATGGGGTTGCGCTGCCCCACCACCAGCAGGGACGCCACGACCATGACCGCCGCAAAAATCCAGAAGAACAATGCGTCCATGGTCCGTTACCACCCCATCCAGATCACCACGCCCGCGGTGACCAGCAGATTCAGCGTTGCCGCAGGCAGCAGCCACTTCCACCCGAACTCCATCAGGTGGTCGTAGCGGTAGCGCGGCAGCGTCCAGCGCATCCAGATGTAGAAGAACAGGAGCGCAAACACCTTCAGGAGGAACCACATCCAGCCCAGGTATTCCGGCAGGAATGGCCCGTGCCAGCCCCCGAGGAACAGGTTCACCGCCACGGCCGACACCGTGACCATGTTGATGTACTCCGCCATGAAGAACAGGGCGAACGTCATCGAACTGTATTCGGTGTGGTACCCGGCCACCAGTTCCTGCTCGGCTTCCGGGAAGTCGAACGGTGCGCGGTTGGTTTCTGCCACGCCGGCCGTCATGAAGATGAAGAACCCGAGCGGCTGCAAAAACACGTACCACTTCGGAATCGGGAGCACGCCGAACAGGTGCCAGTACCCCGCCTGAGCGTCCACGACTTCCCGCAGCGACAAGGTGCCAGCCAGCATGATGACGGCCGCGAGCGACAGTCCGTAGGAGAGCTCGTAGCTGATCATCTGCGCCGACGAGCGCAGTCCCCCGAGCAGGGAGTACTTGCTGTTGGAGGCCCACCCCGCCAGCACGATGCCGTACACGCCCATCGACGTGATGGCAAAAATCACCAGCAGCCCCACATTGACGTCGGCCGCCATCAGCTTCACGGGCTCGTCGAGCAGGCCGAAGAACGTGGTGTCGGCGCCGAATGGCACCACGGCAAATGCCGCGAAGGCGGCGGTGGCGCACAGGATCGGCGCCAGGTAGAACAGGAACGTGTCGGCGCTCTTGGGCCGCAGTTCCTCCTTCATCATCAGCTTGATGATGTCGGCCAGCGGCTGCATCGCGCCCCACGGGCCGACACGATAGGGGCCCAGGCGCTGCTGGATGAACGCGGCCACCTTGCGCTCCATGAGCACCAGGACGGCCGCCGAGTTCAGCAGCATGAAGAACGTGAATCCGATGACGACGAGTTGGGCGATGAGGGTGGCTGACATGATCGAACTCAGTGGGCCGCCAGCGTCCGCGACGCCGCGCGCCAGTCCGCCGGCAGCGTGCAACGCCCTTCGCGCACGTGGGCCTCATATTCCTCACGAAACAACTTCACGGTGGTCAGCACGGGTGTGGCCGCCGCGTCGCCGAACGCGCACAACGTCTTGCCCATGATGTTGTTGGCCACCGACAGGAGCAGGTCGATGTCCTTCATCTGGCCTTCGCCGCGTTCAATGCGGCCGAGCAGATTGTGCAGCCACGCGCCGCCCTCGCGGCACGGCGTGCACTTGCCGCACGATTCGTGTTTGTAGAAGTAGAGGAGATTTTCGGCCGCCCACACCATGCAGGTGGTCTCGTCCATCACGATGATGCCCGCCGACCCCAGCATCGACCCGGCCGACGCCACGCCGTCGAAGCTGGCGGGAATGTCGAGCTGATGCGGCAACAGGATGGGCACCGAGGACCCGCCCGGAATGACGGCTTTCAATTTGCGATCGCCGCGAATGCCGCCCCCATACTTCGGGTCGTAGATGAGTTCGCGCATCGTGACGTGCATGGGCGCTTCATACGTGCCCGGGTTTTTCACATGGCCGCTCAGGCAGTAGAGCTTCGGTCCGCCGTTTTTTTCGGGGCCCAACGCCGCAAACCACTCGGGCCCGTTGGTGATGATGGGCGGCACGTTGCAGAGCGTCTCGACGTTGTTGACCGCCGTCGGGCAGCCATACAGGCCGGCGACGGCGGGAAACGGCGGCTTCAATCGCGGCTGGGCCCGCTTGCCCTCCAGCGATTCGATGAGGGCGGTCTCTTCGCCGGCCTCATACGCACCGGCGCCGCGATGCACATAAATCTCGCAGTCGAAGCCGGTGCCGAAGATGTTCTTGCCGATGAATCCCGCCGCGCGCGCCTTGGCCAGTTCCGCCTCCAGCACTTCCTGCACGTGGTAGAACTCACCGCGGATGTAGATGTAGGCGACCTTCGCCCCAATGGCGTGGCAGGCGATCAGGCACCCTTCAAACAACAGGTGCGGGTTGCGTTCCATCAGCACGTGGTCTTTGAACGTGCCCGGCTCACTCTCGTCGGCGTTGCAGCAGATGTACTTCGGCTTCGGCGACTTCTTGTCCACGAACTGCCACTTCATGCCTGTCGGAAAGCCTGCGCCTCCGCGGCCACGAAGGCCCGACGCCTTGACGATGTCGACCACAGCCTCGGGCGTCAGGGCGAGCGCTTTGCGCAGCGCCTCGTACCCACCCTGCTTGGTATAAAAATCCAGCGTGAAGCCGTTCGGCGTCTTGACGTGGGGCGTGAGAACCAAATCCATAGTCTTACGCTTTCTCCACGTGCAGGTGACATCCGGTGAGGCCGGCGGCGCCGTGCGCTTTGAGCCCGTCCACCAGCGCGCGTGCGTCTTCGGGCTTCTGGCATTCGTGCCAGTGATCGTTCACGCCCACCACAGGCGCGCGGTCGCACGCCCCCAGGCACTCGACTTCAAAGAGGGAAAACTCGCCGTCGGCGGTGGTCTGGCCAGGGGCGATGCCCAACACGGCCTGCAGTTCCGCTGTCACGCGTTCGGCCCCATTCAACGCGCACGAGAGTGTGCGGCAGACCTGAATCACATGGCGCCCCACAGGCCGCTGGTAGAACATCGTGTAAAACGACACGACGTCTTCGACGTCCGCGGTGCTGCACCTGATGGCGGCCGCCACCGCCTTCATCGCGTTGCGCGAGATGTAGCCCTGCTGCCGCTGCGCGAGATACAGCGCCGCCAGAATGGCGGACTTGCGCTGCTCGTCCGGGTACCGCGAGCAGATGTCCTCGAGCTTGGCCAGCGCCTCGGCCGTGTATTCGAACGCGGGACCTTCGTCAGCCATCGACCGCGATGACTGATGGTGCGCCCGCCCGTAATCCATCAACGGATGAAAACTCATCGATCCACATCCCCCATCACGACATCGGTGGACCCGATTGCGGCAATCACGTCCGCTATCAGGCCGCCTTTGATCATGTGCGGCAAGGCCTGGCAGGCCAGAAACGACGGCGCGCGCGACTTCACCCGCACAGGGCGATTGCCGCCGTCCGACACAATATAAAATCCGTGTTCGCCGCGGGCGCCTTCGACCGGGACGTACGCCTCGCCTTTGGGTACCGTAAAGCCCTGCGAGTAGATCAGGAAGTGCTGAATCAGCGCCTCCATCTCGGTGTAGACGCGATCCTTGGGCGGCGGCACCACGCGGTAGTCGCCGCAATCGTAGACGCCGGTCGGCGAAATGCGCTCGAGCGCCTGCTGGCAGATCCGGACGCTCTGCCGCATTTCCTCAACTTTGACCTGGTAGCGGGCGAACACATCGCCGTCGGTGCGCGTCGGCACGACAAAATCAAACGTCTCGTACTTCAGGTACGGCCACATACGCCGGACGTCGTAGTTGATACCGACGGCGCGCGCCATGGGTCCCACAAGGCCCAGCCCCAGCGTCAGTTCCTTTGACAGGACGGCGACACCTTTGGTGCGCTTGGTCCAGACCTGGTTCTTGGTGAGCATCAGCTCGTAGTTGTCGATGGCGGCCGGCATCTTGTCGAGCAGTTCTTTGACGGCCTTCTTGTAGTCGCGCGGCAGGTCTTCGCGAAGCCCGCCGATCCGGATGTAGCTGGGGAACAGGCGGAAGCCGGCGATCATCTCGTTGAGATTCAGCAGCTGTTCCCGTTCGCGGAAGGCGTACATCATCACCGAGATGGCGCCGATTTCCATGGCATGTGTCGCCAGCCACACGAGGTGACTGTTGAGCCGCTGCAGTTCGGCAATCAGCACGCGAATGTACGTCACGCGGTCGGGCATCTCGAGGCCCAACAGCTTTTCGGCCGAGAGGCAGAACGACAGGCTGTTGGATTGGGCGCCCAGATAATCCATGCGCTCCACGAGCGGGATCACCTGCTGCCACTTCTTCTGCTCCGCGGTCTTTTCGATCCCCGTGTGCAGGAACCCGATGGTGGGCTCAGCGCCGACGATGGTCTCTCCGTCGAGTTCGAGGACCAGCCGCAGCACGCCATGGGTGCTGGGGTGCTGGGGCCCCATGTTGACGGTCATTGTCTCGGTTCGCGTCACAAGTCCTCTTCCACCCACGCGCACACCGCGTGAATCCACGTGCCGTGCACTTCCTGAATCCTCGCGGTCACATCAGAGGGCACGTTCACGTGCACATCCGCCAACCGCCCCGCCTCGCCGCCATCGCGCCCGGTCAGGGCGATGGTGGACAAGCCCCGCGCCTTCGCCACCTTCAATGCCTCGAGCACATTCGGGGAACGCCCGCTGGTCGAGATGGCCACCGCGACATCTCCCGGCCTGCCGAGCGCTTCGATCTGCCGGGCAAACATTGCCTCGACCCCCAGGTCATTGGCCGCGGCCGTCATGACCGCACCATCACTCGTCAGCGCCAGAGCGGCCACCGCCCGTCGCGCCCGCACGAACCGCACCACCAACTCGGCGGCGAAGTGTTGCGCATCGGTGGCGCTGCCCCCGTTGCCAAACACCAGAATCAACCGCCCCGCGACTGCGGCGTCCCGAATCAGCACCGCAGCGGCTTCGGCCTCGCGCCCCGATCCCGCCACAAAGGCCTGATGCGTCAGGATGGTGGCATCAACCGCCTGCGCCAGCTGCGGGCCAAACGCACCAGCCACCATCAGTCCTTGTCAGTCCGCGTCGGCACGGACTCATCAGCCCGGGGCCTGGCCGCCGCGGCCGACGAGGCACGCGTCGCCCGCACGTTGGCGGCAAACTCCTCCACGGTCAACTGCATCGGCGACCACGAGGCGGCGTCCTTGCGCACCTGCACCGGATAGTCCTTGCGCAAGGGGTGTCCCGTCCAGTCGTCCGGCGTCAGGATGCGTCGCAGGTCCGGGTGCCCGGTAAACGCCACGCCGAACAAATCGAAGACTTCGCGCTCGAGCCAGTTGGCCGCGGGCCAGAGCGGCGTGAGGCTGTGCGCCCATGGCAGGCTCTGCTCACCCAGGTCGTTGTCGGGCACACGCACCTTCAGGCGCAACCGCCGAGGGACCGCCGCGCCAGCCGGCTGTGCGAAGGCCTCCCCAAGACACGCCAGGTGATACACGATCTCGAAGCGGGGCGACGCGGGATGATAGTCGGCCGCGGTGATTTCGACCAGAAAGGAAAACTGCAGCGCGGGGTGATCACGCAGTGTCTCGCACACCGTTAGCATGTGCTCGCGCGCCACGTACGCGGTCGGCATGTCGACGGCCGGGGCCGGGTCGATGGCGTCGGCGGGGACTCTCTCGCGGACCAGGTCCAGCACCTGCGCGTCGAACGGAATCTGCACTGGCGTTTCCACGCAACTCTCCTACGCGCTCATCCGCTGCTGGTCGATCTTGCGCTGCAGCTGCACGATGCCGTAAATCAGGGCTTCGGGGCGCGGCGGGCACCCGGGCACAAACACATCCACCGGCACAATCTGGTCCACGCCCTGCACAATGGCGTAGTTGTCAAACACGCCGCCGCAACTCGCGCACGCGCCCATGGAGATGACCCACTTGGGCTCGGGCATCTGGTCGTAGATTCTGCGCAGCACAGGGGCCATCTTTCGCGACAGGCGTCCGGCAACGATCATCAGGTCTGACTGACGGGGTGACCCGCGGAACACCTCGGCGCCGAACCGGGCGACGTCGTACCGGCCGGCGGCCATCGCCATCATTTCGATGGCGCAACACGCCAGGCCAAACGTCACCGGCCAGATGGCCGACCGTCGCGCCCACTGGACCATCTTTTCGACCGACGTCGTGAGAATTGACCCTTGCGGTTCTTCGCGCGTCATCGGTCTACCTCGGAACTCCAGTCAAAGATGCCCTTGCGCCACACGTAGACGTAGCCGGTGACCAGCAGGGCAAAAAACGCGACGATCTGGAAGTAGGCCACCGCCCCCAGTTCCCGGAACGCCATCGCCCAGGGATAGAGGAACGCCACTTCGATGTCGAACAACAGGAAGATCATCGCCACGAGGTAGAACTTCACCGACTGCCGCTCCCGGGCGTCGCCCACAGGCGGCATGCCGCACTCGTACGGAGCACTCTTTTCAGGGGTCGGCTTGGACGGGCCCACAAACTGCGACAGCAGCACGGAACCGCCGGCAAACCCGGCGCCCAGGCCGATCATGATGAGGATGGGTAAAAAACCGTCCACGGGTCCAGAATCTCCTTCAGTGGCCGAGCCACCCACGCGAGCTTGTACCTCGCATGATCAAGGTGAGATGCTAACGTGGAATGAGCCAATTGGGCAATGGGCCAATGAGGCCATGGCCAATCGGTGAGACCATCTGATCCAGATGTCGCGCCTCGCCTTCTTCTCCCCCTGGCCGCCGCAACCGAGCGGCGTGGCCACCTGCTCGGCCGATGTCGTCCCGGCCCTGGCCGCAGCGGGGCACGGCGTGGATGTGTATGTGGACGAAGCCCTGGTGGAGGTGTCACGGGGCGGGGACCGCGGCCCCGATCCGGGCGAAGTCCGCATCCTCAGTGCCCACGATTTTGTCTGGCGGCAGGCGCGGCAGGCCTACGACCTGCCCATTTACCAGATCGGCAATTCCTGGGCGCACGAGTTCATCTGGCCGTACCTGTTCCAGTGCCCTGGGCTGGTGGTGATGCACGACGCGCGGCTGCACCACGCCCGCGCAGGCGCCCTGTTGCGGCGGCACCGATCGGCTGACTACCGGAACGAATTCGCCTACAACCACCCCCAACTGTCTCGCGACGCGGCCGAACTGGCGGTGCATGGATTTGACGGCGCCTATTACTACCAGTGGCCCATGCGCCGCGCCATCATCGATTCGGCCCGCATGGTCGCGACGCATTCGGTGGGCGCCATGAAAGTACTGCGCCAGGAACACCCTGACCGGACGATTGACCATATCGCGCTCGGGCATGGCGTGGCCGAGTTCGACAAGGCCTCGGCACGCCGCGCGTTTCGCGCCCGCATCGGCATTCCAGCCGAAGCCCTGGTCTTCGGGGTACTCGGCACGGCCGCGCCGGAAAAACGCGTGGCGCAGATCATCCGGGAGTTTGCCGGCGCGCGCCAGTGGGCGCCCGACGCCCGGCTGCTGTTCGCGGGGCAGGTGTCACCGCTCCTCCCACTCACTGAACTCGCCCAATCCTTCGGCATTGGCGACGTGACGCACCTAGTGGGGCGCCTCGACGACGCCGATTTTGATCACGCGGCCGCCGCCTGCGACGTGGGGCTGAACCTCCGGTGGCCCACAGCGCGGGAGGTCTCCGGCCCCTGGCTCCGGATGTTGTCGCTGGGCCTGCCCACCGTCATCATCGACGCCATGCATCACCTCGACGTGGTCACGCTGGATCCCCGCACCTGGCTCTGCCATGCCCCGACGTCGGATCTGGCGCCGCACCCGGAATCGCGGGCCGTGGCGGTGGGCGTGGATATCCTGGACGAAGGCCATTCGCTGAGGCTGGCGCTTCGACGCCTTGGCTCTGACGCCGAGTTGCGCCGGCGCCTTGGAGCGGCCGCCCGCGCCCACTGGGAGTCCAATCACTCTGTGCCACGGATGGTGGCCGATTACGAGCGCGCGATCGCGCGCGCCACGGACATTGCGCCGCCTGTCGCGGACCTTCCCGCCCACCTTCGGCCGGATCCGGAAGGGCACGCGCGGCACCTCGTCCGTGAGATGCTGGACCGACCCCTGTTTTAGAAGGAACCGACGATGGCAGATTCACGATTCCCCCTCCGCTGGCGCGCGCTGTTCATCAGCGCCGCCCTGCTCACGGTCCTGGTGGCGCGTCCGGAACTCCAGACCGCCGGCGCCGATCGCGCCGTGCCGTTCAAAGTTGGAGAAACGCTGACGTTCGACATCTCGTGGACGAGTTTTGTGTCGGCGGGCACCGCCACCTTCTCGGTCAAGGAGCGCCGCCCTGCGGGACCGGGCCGCAACGCGTATTACCTGATCGCGGAAGCCAAACCTTCGTCGGTCATCGGGACGCTGTACTCGTTGTATTACAAAGCCGAGTCGATGCTCGACACGCGCTCGCTCCTGCCGTCGGTTGCCACGCTCTATAGCGATGAAGGCGGCCGCAAGCGGCAGAAGACCACCACGTTCAGGGGCAACGGCGCGGTGCAGTACGAACTCAAGACGGCGACGACAGCCACGTCATCACTGAAGGTGCCGGTGGCCACGCAGGACCCCCTGGGGGCGATCTATATCCTGCGGGCGCTGCCGCTCAAAGTCGGACTCGCCGTGCCGATTCCGATCACCGACAGCGGCAAAGCCTACACCATGCGAATCAAAGTCGCGGCGAGGGAACTCGTCAGGAGCGGTGTGGGCTCGCTGCCGGCCTGGAAGGTGTCGATGTCGGTGACCGATGCGTCGGGCAAGGCGGCCGACGCCAGCTCGTTCACGGTCTGGATCTCTGACGACGAGCGCAAACTGCCGCTGAAGTTCCAGGCCGGGCTGACCGTCGGCAGTGTTCAGCTCACACTCGCCAAGGTCACCGGGTGACCACGCTCGACGTCATCACGCTCAACGGCGAACCGCGGGACTGGCCCGCGCCGCAGTCGGTTGAACGCATGTTGCAGGACCTTGGCCTGGACGGCCGGCTCGTCGCCGTTGAGCTCAATCGACTCGTCGTCAAACGCGGCCGATTCACCGAGACGCTGGTGCGTGGCGGTGATGAGGTGGAGATCGTTTCGTTCGTCGGTGGCGGCTGATCCGGCCCATTCACCGTTACACTGATCCACGCAATGGTCCTGACCCCCACACCGATCCCAGGCGTTCAGGTCATCGCCTTGACCCCCCTGAGGGATGAGCGTGGGTTCTTCGCGGTGGGATTCTCTCGAGAGACCTTCAGTCAGCATGGCTTGAACCCGCACGTCGAGCAGATGAATCTGTCGCACAACGCGGCCAGCGGAACCCTCCGCGGCCTGCACTATCAACTGGCGCCCTACGCGGAAGCCAAAGTGGTGCGGTGCGTGAAGGGTGCGGCCTTTGATGTGGTGGTGGATCTGCGCCCGGACTCGTCGTCGTACTGCCAGTGGTTCGGCATCACGCTGGACGCCACGGACCGCCGTGCCCTGTATATTCCCGAAGGCGTGGCCCACGGATTTCAGACCCTCACCCCTGACACCGAAGTGCTCTACACCGTCTCTGCGCCGTACACGCCGTCACACTGCCGGGGTGTGCGGTGGGACGACCCGGCATTTGGCATCGAGTGGCCCAGCCATGCCCATCGCATCCTGCACCCGCGCGACCGCGACTACCCCGACTTCGATCGCGCAGGCCACCTGCGCTCACTCCAGGAGATCCCATCGTGACCACTGCGACTGATGACGCGCCGCTCGTAATCGCGGGCCGCAGCTTTTCGTCCCGTCTGGTTGTGGGCACCGGAAAGTACCCCTCCCACGAGGTGATGCAGGCGGCGCATCGGGCTGCGGGAGTTGAGATGGTCACTGTGGCCGTTCGCCGGGTGGACCTGGCCGCCCGTGGTGAAGGGTCGTTGCTCCACTGGATCGATCGCGCCGCGATTTTCCTGCTGCCGAACACCGCCGGGTGCTACACCGCCGACGATGCCATTCGCACGGCGAGGCTTGGGCGCGAAGCGGGCTTGTCTGAGTGGGTGAAGCTTGAAGTCATCGGCGATGAACGCACGCTCTTTCCCGACAACGAGGCATTGCTCGAGGCGACGCGGGTGCTGGTCAAGGAAGGGTTTGTGGTGCTGCCCTACACCAATGACGACCCGATCGCCTGCCGGAAACTCGAAGATGCCGGAGCCGCGGCGGTGATGCCCCTGGGCGCGCCGATTGGTTCCGGTCTGGGCATCCAGAACCCGAACAACCTGCGCATCATCAAGGAACAGTCGCGCGTCCCGGTCATCGTGGACGCCGGGGTCGGGACGGCCTCGGACGCCGCATTCGCGATGGAGTTGGGCGCAGACGGCGTGCTGATGAACACGGCCATCGCGGGCGCCACCCACCCGGCCCGGATGGCTGAAGCGATGAAACATGCCATCATCGCGGGACGGCTGGCCTACCTGTCGGGCCGCATTCCGAAGAAGATGTACGCATCGGCAAGCAGCCCGCTGGATGGGTTGATCGCCTCGAGATGACTGTGGAACCCGAACGACTTGAAACGCTGCTGGCCCGGCTCGAGCAGGAGCGCGCGGACGCGCACCGCGAGTACAACGACCGCCTGACGCGGGTCGACCAGGCCCTGCCGCAACGTCCGGAATTTCCGCATGCGCCACCCGCCTACGACGACGCGCAGATCACACCGCTGAACCTGTCATGGGACATTCTGCCCGACGGCGAACCTGCGATTGACGGGTCGTGGAAAGGCCGCCTGAGGGGCTTCATCTGGCGCCTGATTGGCCCACCACTCGTGACGCAGAAGGCGTTCAACGCGGCACTGGTCGATCACCTCAACAGAAACGTCGCGGCCCACCGCGAATCCGAGCGCGCCATCTCCACGACCATTGAGCTTGTTCGCCAGCAGACCGACGCGACGATTCGTTTCCATGCGGCGCTGCTCTCGCTGCTGCAGAGCCTCACGCTGTATGTCGATACCAAGGACCGCGCCGTCGGTGGCCAGGCCCAGGTGGTCAACTCGGCGATTGGCGCGCTGGCCGACGACTGGTTGAAGCACTGGGAGGCGCTGCTGGCCCGGGAGGAGCGGTTTGAGTCGCGGCACCCCGCGTTGCAGCGCGGCTACGACGAACTGGCCCAGCGGGTCACGCTGGCGCAACAGTCGGCCGTCCTCCTCAAGCGCGAGGTTGAACACCTCATTGCCAAAGGTCTCCAGGTGTCGGTTGGGACCGCGCCTGGCACGGGCGCCACGAACAGCGAGGCCGGCAACCTCGACTCGTTCAAGTACGTCGGATTCGAAGACCGGTTCAGGGGATCGCAGGACGCCATTCGCGAACGCCTGATCGACTACCTGCCCGTGTTTGCCGGTGCCGCCAACGTGCTCGACGTGGGGTGTGGCAGGGGTGAGCTCCTGGATCTGTTCCGCGGCGCGGGCATCGGCGCCCGCGGCATCGATACCAATCAGAGCATGGTGCAGGTGTGCCGCGAGCGTGGCCTGTCGGCCGAGCGGGCGGATGCCATCGCGTACATGGACGGGCTACCCGACGGGTCACTGGACGGGCTCATCGCCATTCAGGTGGTCGAGCACCTGGAGCCGGCGTATCTGACGCGGCTCATTGAACTCGCGTTTCACAAGCTCAAGCCGGGAGCGCCCATGGTGCTCGAGACGCTGAACCCTGCGTGCTGGGTGGCGTTCTTCGAGAGTTACCTGCGCGACATTACCCACCGGTGGCCGTTACACCCTGAGACGCTGCAGTATCTGGTGCAGGCCAGCGGCTTCACCACCGTGAGTGTGGAATACCGCGCGCCAGTGGCCGAGACCGATCGCCTGCAACACGTGCCCCTGCCGCCGCCGCGCGAAGGTGTTGAACTGAATCCCACTGTCACCGACCTGGTGGATATCGTGAACTCGCACGCGGACAAGTTAAACGCCCGGCTGTTCACGTTCATGGACTACGCGGTCGTCGCCCGGCGCTAGAACCTAGCTCACGACAGCAGGATGGCGCCCATCTCGCGGAGGTTGATGAAAAAATCAAACGTCCGGTGCGCCAGCCGAAACAACAGGTCGCCGTACCGCTTGTCTGATGGCTGGTAGTCCGCGACAGAGTTCGTCAATGTGTCAGGCCTGACCGTCCCTTCCGGTGGCTCTCCCACGGCGGGCGCCGACGGCTCTTCGGACGCGTCGGGTGGGCTCGCAGTGAACTGGCTCACCACACGAACGCGGGTGAACCCCGCGCGGGAAAATGCCATCAGGGCGCGGCGCGAGTGAAACGTCGACGTCACCACGAGCAACGGCGTGTCAGCGGCGATGACGGCGCCGGTCGGGAGCACCATCCCACGGAGCGCGTGTCCGTGGTCCTGCGTCCCGCCGGCGGTCGCCTCAAGGACCATCACCGATCGGGGGATTCCCATCCACGCCGCCGCGTTCGCATAAATTTCAGACTGACTCACGTTTTGCGTGCCGGACCCGCTGAAGATTACGACCGGCGCAAAGCCGGCCGCGTACAGACGATGCGCGGTATTGATGCGCTCCCAGCCTTGCTGCAACGGCAGGCTGCCGGCGCCCGTGCCCCCACCCAGCACCACGATCGCTGCGGCGGGCTCCGGGGGCTCGGTCACATCGAGCCATCGATCGATGCCAACAGGCCACCCGGCCGCGAGCCAGAGCATCAGCACCAGCGTCAGCACGCCGAACGCGCGGACGAATCGCCAGAGAATCCTCAGCGTCGGTTTGCCCGGGCGGCCGGAGCCTGACATGGTCAGCGGCGTCGAATTTCGAGCGCTACCAGCATGCGCTCCGTCTGCCGCACGGCGGTGACCTCGAGTTGATCGCCGGCCTTCAGGTCTGCGCAGGGCGTGCCCACAAACACCGTCGCCTCGGTGGTCGTGATGCGGCTCGAGCCGATGTCAAACGCGAGCGCGGGACACGTGCCGCTGAGCGGCCCGGCAACTCCGGAGATCATCCACGAAGGGACCGGTGAGGCGGAGACGGTCGGGGTCGCCACCTCAGGCGCCTGCGGGGCCGGTGGTGGAGCCACCACGACGGGTTCGGGAACCGGCGGCCGGATCACACCCGTTTTGGATGGCACCACGATCGTGCTGCCCGGCACGATATTTGGGCCGCGCAGGAATCTGTTGGGCGCATACCGACCGCTGGGCAACACCACCGCCACGCCTTTCGCGTCGGCATCTGCAGTGACGCCACCCGCAGCCTGGAGGTAGTACTGGACCCCTTTGCCCTTGGCAAAGGCAATGGTGATCGGACGCTGCACCGCGTCCACCACCGTGACCGTGTTGGACCGCCGTGTGACATGCAGGCGATCACCATGCTCGAGCAGCAGGTTGTCGGGGGAATCGGGCGATCGGAGCGCGCGCGCGAAGTCGAGCACGACACGCGTTGACGCTTCTGCCCCCGTCCCGTCACGCCGATGCAGCGAGGCTCCCTCGAGGAAGGCGTCGGGCAGCACGCCACCCGCCATTCGAATCACATCGGCCAGGCGCTCCGCCCCGCCGCTCAGCGTATATCGGCCCGGGTACTGGACTTCTCCGCTCACGTCGATGACGCGGGTGGGTTGATAGCCGGAGCGCATCCGCACCAGGAGCCGGTCCCGGTTGCGCAACACCAGCGACGTGTCCGACAGCGGCACGGCCACCGACTCCAGCCGGAGTTCTCCGTCACCGGTGGCCCCCATACGGAACAGGTCCGCCATCTTCGGGTCGGCCAGGTCCTTGAGGCCCCCGCCCTTCACCAGAAGGTCGCCCATCGTCATGTTGGACGCCAGTTCGTAGACGCCCGGCTTGTTCACGGCGCCGTCGATTTCAACGGTTCGCGTTTCGACGAAGTCACGCGCCGCGTAAACGATCACCTCATCGCCACTTTGCAACTGCAGGTTCTGAGCCGGGTCGCCGCCCAGCGCCGCACCCAGATCAAACCGCAGGAGTTCCCGTTCGACGCGGTCGCCCCGCCCGACGATGCGCCAGATCTCGCCGCGCGGCAGGTACGCATCGCGCCGACGGTCGGGGTCTTCGAATCCTCCGGCGTTCCGCAGCAGGTCCAGCAGCCGCATGCCCTGCAGCAGGCTGTGGGTACCCGGCGACCTCACGAACCCGGAGAGCGTCACTGTGCGATCGGTGCCCAGGATCTCGTTGCGTTCGTAGATCACGACCTTGTCGTCGGCCTGCAGCAGCAGGTTCTGCGCCTGGTCGCCTTCCAGAAGTTTGCCCAGGTCGAAGGTCAGCAACTCCGTGCGCACGGTGCCACGTACGACGCGGATGATATCGCCGCGCCGCAGGAAGGTATCCCGCATGAAGTCGGCGTCCTGCAGGCCGGCTCGGGTAAACAGCAGGTCGTAGACGCGCATGCCCGACGAGAGCGGGACCGTTCCGGGCGTCTTGACGTGCCCGGTCAGGCTGACCTCTCCGGCAGCGCCCACCACATCGATGACGCTGTTCACGGTCAGCTCATCCAGCGGCTCGATCACCACGTTGTGCGCGGGGTTTCCTGCGGCCGCCAGACGAAGATCGACGTGAACATAACTCGTCCGCAGATCCGGCCCTGTCCGTCTGAGTTCGGCCCGCTCAAGATACGCCTCGGGTCTCAAACCGCCGGCCCTGACCAATAGCTCCTGGATCCGCATCCCCGGCGTGAATTGATACTCGCCCGGGAGAGGCACGCCGTTGCCCTGCAGGGTGATGTAGTCGCGACGTCTGGTGTCGGAGGCCAGGATGGTGACGACGTCCTGGTCCTGCAGCGGCACCTCCCGTTTGGCCGCCGCCTCGGCATCAAGGTTCACACTGATCGTGCGCGTGCCCACGTTGACTTCGCTGCGGCGAATCAGGATGCGCTCGGTGATCGCGGTTGGCAGGACTCCCCCCGCGTACTCGATCATTTCGTCGAGATCTTCGTGGCCCGCGGCGAGCAACGTGTACACCCCCTGCCGGCGCACCTGCCCCTGAATCGTCACTTCCTTACGCTTGAGCGGCACGAAGATCAGATCGCCATTGCGAATCTGCAGTTCGGTGCCATCCACAGTCCCCTTCAACAGGAACTGGTAGAAATCCACTTCGAAGGTGCGTGTGCCCCGGCGAATGCGCACGTTCCGGAGCGATCCGCTGTCCTTCACGCCGCCGGCTTTGGCAATCGCGTAGATGAGATTACCGAGACTCGGGTGCAGCAAATAGCTGCCCGGCGTAGCCACCTCGCCCTGCACAAGAAACTGGATGCCGCGCACTTCTCCCAGCGTCACGTCCACAAACGCCGTACTGGCTGCGGGATTCTCCAGGTCGAAATACACCGCGTGCGCAGTGGCCAGGTGCCGCATGACGCGATCGGTCACGTCCCCCAGGGGCAGGTCCGCCGTATACACGCGGCCGAGCACACCTGGAATCTCCAGGTAATGGTCGCTGCTGACGGTCAATTGAAACGTCAACTGCAGTTCGCCCCAGACGCGCACGTGGACAACGTCGCCCGGCGAGAGGACGTAACTCTTGTCAACCGGTCCAGGCGGAATGGCCGATACGTCAATCTTGAACGCGTCGTAGCCAATGAGGGGCAGGTCGGGCCGGGCTTCGGCCGCGCGGTTGGGACTGGCCAACGGCGTCTGCACCGGCAATCCCGCCGGCGGCGTTGGGGACTGGACCGGTGGTGGTGCCTGACTCGTGGGGGACGCCTGCCCCGCTGGCGGCGGCTGCGGCGGCCGCCCCGTGCCCTGGGCCATCACCATCGGACCAAGCAGGCCCACACACATCACAGTTGCGAAAGAGACGTTCCTAAACATCGTGTTTTTGTTCCGGCGGTTCTTCAGCCAATTCCCGGCCCGGCAGCCTCGGCACGCTCGGCACGGGGAAGCGCCGCAGTCCCCCGCGGATGTCGGCCAGGTGCCCCGCGAACTCCCGGGCCTCCGGGGAGCTCACATCGAGGGTCGTGCGAAACTCAAGGAGGAGAGCCAGGCCCAGCCCAAGGACCAGGCCAATCATCCCTCGCATCAGGACCACACCCCGGCGCGACCCACCGCTTCGAGACTTCGGCGGGACGGCCGCCTCAACCACCACCAGAGCCGAGGCATTGTCCAATTCCGAGATTTTGGCTTCTTCGTACGAGGTCTTGAGCGACACATAGAGATCCCGCTGGAGGTCAATTTCCCGCTGCAGTTGGTCTCGCCCCAACGTGAGTTGCGGCGGGATGGTCGTCGGCCGCTCTTCGTTCGGTGCATCGTTCGGAATCAGGAGCCGGTTCTTCTCGGTGAACATTCGCAATTTGTCTTCGGTGTCCTTCAGCTGGTTGGCCTTTTCGGTCACCTGCTTTTCGATGAACTCCCGTCGGTCCTTCGCCGCCTTGGTGCGAATGTCCTTGTCGAAATCCGCCAGCGCCTTCTGGAACAAGTTCGTGAGTTCCGCCGCCATGCCGGGGTCGGTCCAGCCGGCCGAGATGGTCAATACCGGCATCTCGTCTCCCCAGGACCGCGTGCTCGACTCGAGCTTGGGATTGGCGTCAGCCAGACGTTCGCGCGCCAGGGCCTCTCGTTGTCCCGGTGGGGTCCCGGGAGGACTCAACCGATCGAGCACGGTGACGCCGTCACTCAGCTTGTCCTTGAGGACGGCGTTCATCACGACCGTCGAGGACAGCACGGTCGAGTAATAGTGAAAAGGATTCCCCCGGTACGGCTGCTCGACTTCGTCCACCACGCCGGCGGCTGCCCGGCCCTCGCCAGGGCTCATCACAAACGTCACTGAGGCCTGATACCACGGCGAGAGCATCAAGGCCTGCACCACTCCAACGGCCAGGCCCAGAGCGAACATCACGGCGAGCAGCACGCGATGGCGCAAGACAAAATTCAGCGCCACTAGTGGCGAAAGCCGGACCTCCCCCTCGTCATCGAAGTGATCGGGGAGCCGCTGGGTCTGACCTGGAAGCGACACCCGGTGAGCGTAGCACGACACCTCCGGGTCAGCGCGCGCGGGCCCCGATGTCGTCCCCGCCGAGCATCAGGGCGGCGATCGGCGTTTCGATCAAGCCGTTCGGGCCCGCTGACAGCAACCAGGACGGCCCCGCAGATCCCTGCGCCCGGACGTCGAGCAGGAAGCATCGTCCCCAGGCATCGGTGGGCATGCCCTCGCCGAACAGCTCCGGCGCCGACGTCGCGGCAAGAATCCATTCGCTATGCGAGGCAAGCGATTGTGCGGCCGCACGGGCACTCGCCGTAGCCGGCACGAGTTGCGGTAACCGGCCGGGACCACACGCCACGGTGATGGTGCCGCCGGAGACGCGTGCGGGGTGCGCGCGCAGATACTCGGCGGCCGATTCCGCTCTCGTCTGCGTTTGTGTAATCCGTCTCGAATTCAGAAACGAGGCGGCACCGGGTGGTACAACGACCGTCGCCACGACGATTGCAATCAGGGCTCCCACCAGCTGCTGACCTGAAAACGGGAAACGCGGATGTGCGGTCACCGGCCCCTCCCGAGAAGCATCCGGCCCACCGTGCGCACGAGGATGCTGAGGTCGAACCACATCGACCGGTGGCGCACGTAATACAAGTCGTATTCCAGCTTCGTCATCGCACCTTCCACCGAGTCACCGTAGCGGGTGTTGACCTGGGCCCATCCCGTCAGGCCCGGCGCCACGATGAGGCGTGCCCGGTACAAGGGCGCCTGCTGCTCGAGCACATCGATAAACTCCCGGCGCTCCGGACGTGGCCCCACCATGCTCATGTCTCCGCGCAGCACGGCCCACAAGTTTGGCAGTTCATCGATGTGGGTGCGGCGCAGCATGCGGCCGACACGGGTGATGCGCGGATCGTTTTCCGGGCTCCATTGGGGCCCCGCCGTTTCCGCGTCCTTTCTCATCGTCCGGAACTTGGTGAGCCGGAACGGCCGTCCCCGGCGACCCTGGCGCATCTGCGAATACAACACCGGCCGCCCCGACTCCACGAGGACAGCCAACGCGGCGATGACGGCCGGTACCACACCCACCACAGCGAGGATGACGGCCACGGCAAGGTCGAGGAGACGCTTCGCGATCGGCGAAGGGTCCCCGGGCCCGGCCCCCACGAAGAGTTGGGTCAGCATCCAGTCGTGGCCGAGATGGCGCACCGGCACGCGCCGGAGCGTCTGCTCGTACACACGTGCGAACGTGACCACGTCGATCCCGGCTTCCTGGCAGCGCAGGAGTTGGTCGATGGTTTCTGCCGAAACGGCGCCATCCGCCGCGACGATGACTTCGTTCACACCAAGCCGCGCGGCCAGTCCATCAATTCCCTCACCGGCAATCAGCCGCTGATCGTCGGCGCGTCGGAGGGGCGCCAGCATAGCCGCGTCGCGCAGGGCGGGCTCCTTCGCGAGCGCCATCGCGGCGTCGGCGGCGGGACCATCACCCACGATCAACACGGTCCGAGTGAAGGAGTCGCGCGTCAGGATCCACAGCAGGAGCAGGCGGCCGCCCAGCGTGAGCCACGCGGCGTTCCAGAGCAGATACAACGCCACCAATCGCGGCAACGCCTCCGAACCGACGTAGAAGAACACGGCGAGGTACGCCACGAGCAACACGCCGCCGGCATGGATCAACCCGGATGCCGTGGCCCGGAGATCGAGGGCGATGGTGGAGTGGCGCGTGGGTGAGAGCGCGGTGACCCAGAGAGGAACCGCGATGAACCACCAGGCTTGATCGCGAACGAAGCCGGCCGAATATCCGAAGCCTGCGGTCAACGACCATGTCCACGTCGCCAGGACCACCGCCATCGTCGCGCTCGCGGTGTCGCTCACGGCGAGCAGTACGGCGCGTTCGGAGGGGCGAAGGGCGCGGGCCATGGGTAGGGATGTTAGCTCAGGGCCGATGAGTCATCGGGGCGCGACGGCGCCCCACAACCAGTAGAACGCGCGGCCGTAGAGCTCGCGAAGCGCCGTGTGGGTCTGGCGCAGCGCATCGACGCTGGGCAGGAACCTCATCAGCGTCAGGCCGTCGTACGCATCAAGTGCGAAGTCGACAGGAAAGGAGGTGACTACGAATCCGTGCTGTTCGAAGACCAGCCGCGCACGGCGCATGTGGAACGCCGATGTGACCAGCAGGATTTTCGGTGATGTGAGTTGACGCGCCCTCAGGAGCGACGCGACTTCCCTGGCCTCGTCGGCGGTATTGGCGACACGACCGGTGATCGCGATGCGATCCGCAGGGACGCCAAGTGCCATCGCCTGCCTCGCGAGCAGGTCGCCTTCTGTCGGAAGGTCCGGCGCCCCGGCTATTGGCGCCGCCGTGAAGACCAGCAACGGAGCCTTGCCGGCCTGGAACAACTCCACGCCGCCGAAGAACCGATTCGGGTCGCCCCATTCACTGACACGCTCCGGCCCAGGCGCCAGACCGCGGCCGGCGCTCAGGACCACAATCGCGTCGACCACCGGACTGAGCGCCGCCGACGGCCGCACGGCCCAGTTTTCGGTCGCCCTCATCAGCCATGAGCCCACGTAAGGATTGGTGCTCACCAGCAGCACGACGAGCGCCGCAAGCATGGGGGCGCGACGCCGCCGTGCCAGTCCCCAGACGAGCAATATCAGGCACATGCCGAGCGGCAGCACAAATTGCGGCAGGACTTTGCTGAGGAGGAACATCCGTCCTGTGGATGTCAGGCGCGGGGTAACTGCACCACGACTGCGGGCGCGCGGGGGCCCGCGGGTCGAGGCCGTGCGGTGAGCGTCGCCGACGGCACACACTGATGAAAGAGGCGAACGATGCGATCGTGATCGTCGGCGGCCGCCGCGTCGGCCAACCGGTTCACCATGTCGTCGAGGTTGTCTTCGGTCACCACAGTCGGCTCGAGCACACGTCTGACGTCACCTCGGGCGGTGGGCTCGATCACCGCACCGGGCTCCCACAGTACCTCGTTGAGTTTCTCTCCAGGCCTGAGCCCGGTAAACACGATGGGCACCTCACTCTCCTGGAAACCCGACAGCCGGATCATGTCAGCGGCCATCTCGCGCAGCAGCACGGGCTCACCCATGTCGAGCACAAACAGTTCGCCGCCCTGGCCGATGCCTCCCGCCTGCAGGATGAGGTGCACCGCCTCGGAGATGGTCATGAAATACCGGCGCACGTCCGGATGCGTGACCGTCACGGGCCCGCCGCGTTCGATCTGCGCCTTGAAGATCGGGACGACACTGCCGCGACTCCCGAGGACATTGCCGAATCGCACCACGACGTACGCCCCACCCTGCGTGCGGGCGGTCCGTTGCACCACCAGCTCGGCCACGCGTTTGGAGGCGCCCATGATGTTGCTCGGCGCCACGGCCTTGTCGGTTGACACCATGACAAAACGCTCAACGCCCGCTGCGACGGAGGCATCAAGGACGTTCCTCGTGCCAAGGATGTTGTTGGTCACCGCCTCGGCGGCGTTGTCCTCCATCAGCGGCACGTGTTTGTGGGCCGCGGCATGGAACACGACCGTCGGTTCGCACCTGCGGAAGATTCGCATCACCCGTTCGCGGTCCCGCACGTCGGCGATCGCAACCTCAACGATCACGGAAGGGAACCGCATCCGCAGTTCACCGGCAATCGCGAAAATGCTGTTCTCACCGTGTCCCAGCAACAGCAACCGAGCCGGCCTGGCGTGCGCCACCTGCCTGCACAATTCAGACCCGATGGAACCGCCGGCCCCCGTGACCACGACGCTCGCGCCCTGGAGGTACGTCGGACCGGCGACATGCGCGGGCACCTGAGGCCGGCGCAGGAGGTCGGAGATCTCCACGTTCCGAAGGCGGCTGACGCTGACGTTGCCGTCAAGCAGTTCGTAGAAACCTGGCACGACGCGCGACGGGATCCCCAGTTCCTGACAGCGTTCGGCCACGGCCCGCACGATGTGCCCGCCCGCGGTGGGAATGGCGATGACCACTTCATCGACGCGCTGGTCAGCGGCGATTTTCGCCAGGGCGCCAAGTTCACCCAGGACGGGAAGTCCGTGAATCTGCTGATTCACCTTGTTCCTGGCGTCGTCGAGAAATCCGATCGGCAGAAGACCGAGTTGGGGATTCTTCTGCATTTCGCGGGCAACGAGCACACCCGCATCACCTGCGCCAACGATCAGGACTTTGCGGGTGGGCGGAGGGCCGCCGCGGGGACGCATGGCGATGGTTTCGGCAATTGCACGGACGGACGCACGAAGACCGACCGTCATCGCGACGGCAAACAACCAGTCGAGCGGCGGCACCCAGCGCGACCAGCCCTCAGTCCACTCCAACAAGCGCAGCACCACCATGAAGGTGGACAGGATGGCGGAGGCCACACAGTTGGCCAGGACGATGGCCATCAGATCCCAGAACCCGGCGTACCGCCAGTAGCGGCGATAGAGACCGAATCCGTAAAACGTGGCCAGCTTGATAACGATGGCCGCCAGCAGGAACGGCACAAACTCCGGCCGAAACTCCAGGAACAACCAGCCGAAGCGCAGTCCGAACGCACCCCAGGCGGCCACGATGATGGCCAGCAGGTCGGCAAGGAAGAGGTATCGGTTGCGGATCACGTTGCCGTAGGGATTATCGCCGAAAAACGCAATATCAGTGGTGCGGCGGACCGCCGCCGAGCATCCCACGCCAGAATCCGGCGCTCCAGCTCACCTGCAGGGTGGCCAACGCGGTAAAGGCCGCCAGGGCACTCGCCCCACGTCTTGCCACCAACACGGCACCGGCCGTGAGCACAGCCGGATACAGGCCCGCAGCGACGCCGCTCAGCGGCGAGGGCCACAGCAGTGCCATCACGCCGGTGGCCAGCACCCAGGGCACCAGGAGCATCGGCGGCACCTGGCGCCAGTGAATCGCCTGCACGTCTTTGCGCAGCATCTGACGCTTCCAGTAGCCGTATCGGAAGTACTGGCGGCTCAGCGTTGCCAGCGTCGGCCGCGCGGTGTACGTCGCTGAAATCCGGCGATCGAACACCACGTCCAAGCCAGCCTTCCGGACACGATAATTGAAGTCGAAGTCCTGATTGGCTGAGAGGGACTCATCGAACCCGCCGAGCTGCTTCCAGAGCTCGCGGCGGAATGAGCCAAACGGGACGGTCTCCACCCGAACGGTGACCGGACCGGCAGAATCCGGATGGCGATAAAGGGCCCCGCCCGATCCCAGCGGGTGCGACACAACGTCGGCGATTGCCCGGGCCATGCGGGTCTCGGCACCGGGCTGCACCTTCCAACCTCCACCCACCACGCCGGCACGCGCATCGGCCAGCCCGGCTATCGAGTGCTCAATGTAGTTGGCATCGGGCACGCTGTGCCCATCCAGGCGGACGATCACGTCGGCAGAGGTGGCGAGGATCCCGGCATTCATGGCCGGCCCGGGGCCGCGGCCAGGTCCGGCGACGACTCGTGCAGGCGTCCTGGTGTTCGCCGAGGACCAACGGCGAATCACGCCGGCTGAGTCGTCGGTGGATCCGTCATCCACGACGACAATTTCATCGGGAAGGACCGTCTGGGATCCGAGGGCGTCGAGGAGGGCCTCAATGGACCCCGCCTCGTTGCGGCACGGGACAACAACGGCTACGTTCAGCGGCGCTCCAGTGCCAGGCGCTCGCGAACGACGAGGAACCCGAACACGACGACCACCATGGCCATGAAAGCTGCGGCCACCAGCTGCAAGAGGGAGCGTCGGGTGAACGCCCGGTTCTCGTCAAACGCCACAGGCTTTTCAGATTGGTAGAGTCCACCCGCCGGGCGCAAGGCGACGCGGGAGAACTGGTCGTAGAGTTCGCCGAACTGCCTGGTCAGCATCTTGCCCTCGGCCTTGATCTCCTCAAGGCGCTTCTTCAGGTCATCCGCGCTGATTGACGCGCCGCCGGAGTCACGTAGCGACTGCAGCCGCTTGTAATAGTCGGCGCGATTCTGCGCGCGAACCGCGTCGAGATTCGCGGTCACCATTTGCTGGGTCAAAGCCTGCCGGAATCCCGCCGTCATGCCAGACATCTGAATAATGCGATCGATGAAGGACTGATCGATCAGGGGCATGGGCGCTTGCCCCGCGTCCCGGTTCGAACCCGCTGGCGCCGCGGCCAGCCTCGCGTCCATTGGAGCCGAGGTGCCGGAGTATTGCTGCAGGCCTTCCTGGTATTTCTTCGCCCGGTTCTCAGCCGATTTTTGCTCGCGTTCGGCAGACGCCACAGCTTCGTTGATCCACGCAAACGATTCCCGGGCCAACGCCCTGCCGGACGTCATCACCAGTGGTTCGAGCTGGGCGCGCAACAAATCGTCGAGCTTGCCGCGAAGTTCCCAGAAGGTCAGCCGATCGACGCCGGCCGGCGCAGCCGCACCAGCACCTCCGGCCGCGTCCGGTGCTGGGTTCAAACGCACCTGGACAGCGCCAGGAATTTTTGCAACTTCTTCGACGTTCAGAATAATCCGCTCCAGCGCGCTACGAAGCTGGTCGGCCCCAATGACCCATCCTCCAGGCCCTTCAGATGTCACGTCGAGGGTGGTGGGACTGAGCACGGTCACCTGGTACTTCAACACGCCTCGTTTGCTCTCGCTTTCGGTCGCCCACGTGGGCAGCACAATCGACATGGCCTTCACCAACACGGCATTCGGGATCGACGCGCACTCAGACGGCAGACTGAACACCAGACGGTACTGAATCGGCAAGGCGCGCCGCTTGGCCGCATGTTCATCCTGCAACTGCCGCCGTTCGACCGGGTCGAGTCGAGGCTGGCCCAGGAGCGCCTGGTACTCAAGGTCGAGCCACACGGAATCATCGGACCGTTGTTCGACAAAAAATCCCGCACGAAACGGTTCGGGCGCGCAATAGGGTTTGACCTCGGCCGTGGTCCACACCTGGTCGATCACCGACGCCGCTGTGACGTCGGAGGACGAAAAGGGCAACCCGTTGGGATATTCCATCTTGTCTGCGGCAAGGAAGGTCGGCCGAAACTCCAGACTCACCTGCCGCGTCACCGGCTGGATAAACCGCATGTACACGAAGCCGCCCACGCCAACAAGAACCGCCACCGCAGCCGCCGCCAGGATCGAAATTCGTCCGTGGGCCTTGAGCAAGGCTACGACATCAATCTTCCAGGCCTCAGAAACGTCGCGATTCGGTTCGGTCATAACGGACAAATCTCCCAAGCATCGGGTCGGGTCATCAGCCTAACATGGCACTGGTCGTCACCGCCTGCCGGTGGCCACCGGTGGCAGCCCCGCGCCAAGCATCACGGCCGCGACAACCAGCGGCACATAGGCCACCACCAGGCCCCCCAGTACACTCAGTTGCCCGATCGCGACCAGGGCCGCCAGAGGCGCGAGCCAGAGCGCGTTGATTCCGATGATCGCCAGCGTGACTGGCTGGTGCGCGCTCCACGCCACCGCGAGGTGCTGATACGCATGGCTGCGATGCGCCTCGACCACGCGCTCACGCCGCATCGCCCGTCGCAACAGAGTAATCGTGGCATCGGCGATGAAGACACCTGAGAGGATGAGCCAACTCCAACCAAGAGCCGGAGTGGCCGACAGGGCGCGCAACGAGAACACCGCCACGATGAACCCGAGATACCCGCTTCCGACATCGCCCATGAAGATGCGCGCGGGCGGCCAGTTCCATGCGAGAAACCCAGCCGTGGCTGAGGCGACCACTGCCGGCTCCAGCCACAGGACCGAGCCCGGCAGCACGACCGCCGACAGCACAGCCCCGCCGATGCAGACCGTCAGTGTCTGCGCGCCCGCGATGCCATCGATGCCGTCCATGAAGTTGGTCAGGTTGATGAGCCAGACGATGGCGACAACCAGCAGGGCGGCGACGGGCACACTCCAGGCCGGGTCCGCCAGGCTTGAGACCGCGAGACTCGCGGCAATGAAGTGCATGGTGAGGCGAAGCGCTGGAGGCACGTGGCGATGGTCATCCGCGAAGCCGACCGCGGCCACCAACACGCCGCACCCGAGCACCACCGGCGGGAGCGCGCCGGGGCTGCCGGTCCACCACCACCAGCACAATACTGCCGTGGTAACCAACACAATCGCCCCACCCCCGCCGCGGGGCGTGGCGACAGAATGCGAGCTGCGGGAATTGGGCACATCCACCATGTCCCGGCGGAGTGCGTACTGCCGTACCCGATCGGTGAGCCACCAGGACACGACGGCGGCCGTCAGCAGCAGAATCGCCCCCATGACTGGCGTCATCATTGGCGCGCCGCCTTGCGCAGGCCTTCATCCACCGAAAACGGAGGCTGCCACCCCAACACCCGTCGCGCCTTGGAAATGTCCACCTGCAGGGAACCGGTCAGGCGTTCGATCGCCGGCGTCTGCCCGCTCAGTGCGCCGGCCAGCCGAAGTCCCCAGCGAGGCACCGGCACAAGCCGCGCGCGACAGCCAGCGGCCGCCGCCAAGCGGCGCACGAGGGCCGGCGTCGACAGGTCTTCCCCATCACTGACCAGGAAGGTCTCGGACGCGGCAGCGGGATGATCCAGACACACGACGATCAAGTCCACCAGGTTGTCCACACTCACCAGACTGCGGGAATTCGCGATGCCCCCGAGCGGCAGCGGAATGCCGCGGCGCACCGCGTGCAACAACGACCGGAAGTTTGCCTTCACGCCGGGACCGTACACCAACGGCGGCCGAAGGATGACGACCTCAAGCGGCGCTCTCCGCGCAAGTTCACGAAGAACGCGTTCACCCTCACTCTTGCTCTCAGCGTACGGATCCGCCGGCGCCGCGGGACTCTCTTCGTTGAAGCGCCCCTGTTCTCCGTTGACTTTGACCGAACTCAGGAACACGAAGCGGCGCACACCGGCGTCGGTGGCCTGCAGGGCGAGACGCCGGGTGCCCTCCACGTTGGTGCGGCTGAACTGCTGCGCGGCCGCCGGGCCGGCCGCATTCATCACGTGCACGCGCGCCGCAAGATGGACAACGACATCCACCCCAACGAGGAGAGGGCGCCAGTCGGCGTCAGGCCCCAGCTCGGGCCCCACAACCCACTCGATACCCGCCGTCGGCGCTGAAGGCGGAGTCCGGCACACGGCGCGCACCTCACACGATGGCGTCGCGGCCAGCCGCGACACCAGCACCGACCCGACAAACCCGGTGGCGCCGGTGACCATTACTCTCACCGCGTGACCTCGCGCACCAGCGCGTCATAGCGCGCGCTGACCGAGCGGCGGCCGTAGTGCTCCAGCACATGCGCCCTGCCTGCCAGCCCCATCGCGGCGCCCGCTGAAGGGTCGCGCATCGCGCGACGAATGGCGTCCGCCATGGCCGCCGGAGACTCGGGTGGGACAACCATCCCGGATCGCGTGCCCGACACCAGAACGGCGAGATCGGAGTCCACATCCGCCGACACCAGGACCGGACGCGCGCAGGCCATGATGCGGTACACCTTCGACGGCACGGCGTCACTCCCGGTCCTGGCCGCAAGCGTCACGAGACAGAGATCCGACGTGGCGTAGATCTCGGGCACGACCGCGTAATCCTGGTGCGCCAAAAACCGCACATGTCCCAATCCCAGGCGTCGCGCCTGGTCCTCAAGCGCAGCGCGGCGGCCGCCGTCACCCACAAACAGGAACGTGAGGCCGGTTTCGTCTCGTAGCAACGCGGCAGCTTCGAGGACGGTTTCGAGATCCTGGGCCGGCCCCATGTTGCCGGCGTACGTCACCACAAAGTCGCGGTCCAGTCCATGCGCGCGGCTGAAGGCATTCTCCTTGGGCAGCGGCCTCATGTCATCGACGTCGACAAAATTCGGAATGAGCCGGACTTTGGTCTCAGGGACGCCTTTTTCCAGAATGCGTTGGCGCATGTGCTCGGCAATCGGCGTGATCACGCGAGCGCGCGCGTAAACAAAACGCTCAAGAGCGTACAGCGGCCGGATCAGCCACGGGCTCCTGATCGCGCCCAGTCGAACGGCGATGTCCGGGTACAGCTCCTGCACGTTGTAAATAAAGGGCGCGCGGTAGATCAGTCCCAACAGCCACGCGCACAACCCGATGGTCAGCGGCGGTGAGGGCGCCACAATGACATCCACGTTCCGCACGAGCGCCAACGACGCCATGAGGCTCAGGACATGGAACTGCGCCCACGCCAGGACACGGAGCCAGGGACTGGCGTTCTTGCGCGGCATGATGACGTGAATCACCGGCACGCCGGCGCATTCGCTGCGCGCCAGCAGCCCGCCCCACATCCGGCGCAGCGGCTGCCGCGCCTCGGCCTGGGCATCTCGGTTGTAATGCGGCACGGTCGTCATCACCGTCACCTCGTGGCCCGACGTCTTGAGGTCCGCCGCGAGTTCTCCCACAATCACGGCCGTGGACACGCCGTCTGGCGGAGCCACCAGCGTGAGCACCAGCACGCGCGCCATCAGGTGCCGGCGGCCGGCGATTCGTGCCACACCACCCGCCGCACATAGTCGGTGTAGCTCAACAGAATGCGGACCACTTTCTCCGAGACGTTCGGCACGTCGTAATCCCGAACCACGCGCAGGACTCGCTCGGGGCCACGCGGCTGCCCCGCCAGCAGGGTCAGTCCCTGCGCGACACGCGGCCAGCGAAGGCCGGTCATGATGACGGCCGCTTCCTCCATCCCCTCGGGTCGCTCATGCGCGTCCCTGATATTGAGCGCGCGGAGATTGAGGATCGACGCTTCCTCCGTGATCGTGCCGCTGTCGGACAGCGTCACGTCAGCGCCCAGCTGCAGCGCCACGTAGTCGGTCAGCCCGAACGGTTTGTGCAACTCGACGCGTTCGTCCAGAGCAACGCCGTCCAGCCGCCGGCGCGCGCGCGGGTGGGTCGTGACAATGACCCGCTTGCCCGTTGTGGTCGCCAGACTGTTCAGGATGTCCACGAGGCCGGACAGATTCGACGGCGAATCCACATTCTCCTCGCGATGGCAACTCACCAGAAAATAGCCCTGCGGCGTGAGACCGAGTTGCTCCAGAATCTTCGATCGTTCAACCTTGGGCATCACATGGTGGAGGACTTCGTACATCGGACTGCCGGTGACGACCACCCGATCGGGGGGCACGCCTTCACGCAGAAGGTATTCCCGTGCGATGGCGCTATAGGGCAGGTTGATGTCCGAAATATGATCCACGATGCGCCGATTGATTTCCTCGGGCACACGCATGTCGAAACAGCGATTGCCGGCTTCCATGTGGAACACCGGAATCCTGCGGCGTTTGGCTGGAATCGCCGCCAGCGACGAATTGGTGTCTCCCAGGATCAGAACGGCTTCAGGGCGTACTGCCTCGAGCAGCCGATCCACGGCGATGATCACCTGCCCAATCGTCTCAGCCGCGGTCGCCCCTGCGGCATTCAGGTAGTGGTCGGGCGGGCGCAACTCGAGGTCGTCAAAAAACACCTGGTTGAGCTCGTAGTCGTAGTTCTGGCCCGTGTGGACCAGCACATGGTCGGTGTCGCGATCGAGCCGCACCATCACACGCGACAACCGGATGATCTCGGGCCGCGTGCCGACGATCGTCATCACCTTGAACCTGGAACTAGCCACGGCGCACCTCGTTCGCATAGGTGTCTGGCCGCGCCGGGTCGAAGATCTCCGACGCCCAGAACAATGTAATCAACTCGGACGTGCCGACATTCTCAATGCTGTGGGTCACACCCGGCGGGATATCGACCACCGTGAAGTCACGGCCCGACACCCGATGCTCGGTCACGTCGTCACCAAGAATGGCGCGGAATCGAATGATGGCGTCGCCTTCGAGTACGCAGAATTTCTCGACCTTGAGGTCATGGTAGTGGTTGCCGCGGGTCACGCCGGGGTGGGTGCGCGACACAAACATCTGCCCGAACGTGGGCGACTTCAGCAGTTCGGCCAGCACCCCGCGCGCATCAACGCGCTGCTGCAGGGGATACGCGAGGTCTGACAGCGGCAAATACGTCAGGTAGGTCCCCAGGAGTCTTCGCGTCAGCGGGTCGGCAGCGTCGGCCACTTCGAGTGTGGTCCGAGCTGCCTTGAACCCCTGGATTCGCGCCGCGAGCGCACCCAACGAGATGGTGAAGGACGGTCGCACGGTTCCGCGACTGAGACCGGACGGCATCGGCGGAGACATGTGCGACTGGAATTGTTCGACCACATCGTCGACGTGCACCAGTTCGATGACACGGGCCGGATCAGAAATTTCGATCGCCTGGCCGCGCGCAATCCGATGGCAGAACGTCGACACGACGGAGTTGTAGTCGGGCCGGCCCCACTTGCCGAACACACCAGGCAGCCGGTAAATCACGACCGCCAGGCCGCGGCGGGTGGCATGTGCCTTGAGCGCGGCTTCTGCCGCCAACTTGGAGCGGCCGTACGCATTGGCTGCGGCGGCCTGGGTGGAAGATGACAGGACGATCAGCGGTCTGGCGCGGACATCGTCGATCGCGGCCAGGAGAGCGTCGACCGAGCCGACGTTCCCGGCGGCGAATTCCGCATCGGCGTCGATCCCCGGCGCGGGGCGATTCATGCCGGCAAGGTGGAAGACGACGCCGGCGTCGCGCACACCGGATCGCAGATCATCGGGCGTTGAACCGCGATGCACCTCGGCCACGTCCATCCCGGCCCGGCGGAGCCTCACCACGAGGTTTCTGCCGATGAAGCCGTGCGCGCCGGTCACCAGTGTCTTCACGGCGCTGGCTACTCGTCGATCTTCTCGCCGGCTCTGGCGCGCTTGATGGTGTCGACCGACAGGAGGAGGTCACCGAGTTCGGCCACCGACAGTTGCGTGGTGTTGTGGCTGGTGTAGTCGTCGTGGGCCGAGGAGTCGCGGCGGCCGGTGTCGAAGTAGAGGCTGTAGTTCAGGTCGCGGCCATCCGCGGCCACTCGGTAGTAGTGGCCCATGTCCTCGGCAATCGCCATTTCCTCGCGCGTCAGCAGGGTCTCGAACAGCTTCTCTCCGTGTCGGGTCCCGATCAGCCGGATGGCACTCTGGGTGCCGAGCGCGCGGTTGACGGCGTGCGCCAGCGTCTCAATTGTGGCCGCGGGCGCCTTCTGCACGAAGATGTCGCCGGGATTGCCGTGTTCAAACGCCCACAACACCAGGTCCACGGCGCCGTCAATGGACATCATGAATCGCGTCATCGCGGGGTCGGTCACCGGCAGGGACTGCCCCGCCTGCGCGTGGCGCGCGAAGAGCGGCACCACCGACCCCCGGCTCCCCATGACATTGCCGTACCGTGTGCAACAGATGACGGTGTCGCGGCCGGCGACGCGTGACTTGGCCACCGCGATCTTCTCCATCATCGCTTTCGAGATGCCCATGGCGTTGATGGGATACACCGCTTTGTCGGTGGACAGGACAATGACGCGCTTGACGCGCGCAGCCATCGCGGCGTTGAGCACATTTTCCGTCCCGAACGCGTTGGTCCGCATGGCTTCGACCGGGAAGAACTCGCAGGACGGCACCTGCTTGAGTGCGGCGGCGTGGAAGACGTAGTCGACACCGGCCATCGCGTCGCGCAGGCCCTGTTCATCGCGGACGTCGCCGAGATAAAACCGCACGCGGCGGTCCGCCCAGCGGCGGCGCATATCGTCCTGCTTTTTTTCGTCGCGCGAGAAGATGCGGATCTCGCTGAGGCCTTCAGCCAGCAGCCGCCCGGCAACGGCGTTGCCGAACGTCCCGGTTCCGCCAGTGATCAACAACGATCCGTGCAAACTCATGTTTCCTCAGGCGGCGTTCGCATGCGCGAGGCCGCCAGAATCAATCCGCACGACAGCCACTGGAACAGCCCGACCTTGGCTCCGAGCGGCACGGCATCGAACAGGCCGTAGACGTGGACTGAGACCACTGACAATCCCGCGCCGACCCCGACATATCGCGCGAGTGTTTCAACGCCGGGGGCAGTCACCAGATCCGCCGCGCGGCGCAAAACGAACCCTATGATAGCCAAATATGCCACCAGGCCGCAGAGGCCGACATCCAGGGCCGTCTGCAAAAACATGTTGTGCGCGTGCGGCGCGCCGGCCATCCGGTCTGGCGCAATGCGCACCATCGCCAGACCGCTTTCCCTCAAGTAGTCGAGGCCGATGCCGAACCAGGGCGACGATCGCCACGCGTTGACACCATCGCGCCAGATGTCGGCCCGGGCGCCGACGGCCGTGGCTGTGGCTATGACCACGGGATGATCGCGGGCGATCACGACGGCAACCGCGACCAGGACACCAGAGGCCGCCACCAGTCGCCACCAGGTGCGCGCCTGGATCCACCGCCGCGTGAGCAACACCAGAAGGCACATGGCAGACAGCCACACCGAGCGTGACTGCGTGAGGAGGACGACCACAGCCGAGAGGGCGGCCGACATCCATCCCAGCAGACGCAGCGCCAGAGGCAGACCGTGCCATGGCACCGGCGCGATCGCCACCGCAGCCGCGATCGGCAGGATGAGCATCGCTGTGGCGCCGAGTGCGTTGGGGTTCACCGACCGGCGGGCATGCAGTTCCTGCAGCGGGAGCGGCACGGATGTCCGGGGATCCGACAGGGGATTGCCGACCTGCGACTGGGTTTCATGGAGCGGCGTCGTACTCCTGAGGCCGACGCCAAGCACCACGGCTCCCAGGAGCAGGCACGCACCGGTCGCGGCGGCGAATGTCAGCCGGTTGCGGCACCAGACGGCAAGTGTGCTCATCGCCAGGACTCCCAGCGCCAGTCCGCAAAAATGGTTGAGCGTGTTCACGTTGTCGGGGACGCGCCACCACCCGAAGATGGCGGCGAGCGACAGCAGCGCCAGGGGCCAGGCGAGCCGACCCGTGTTGTGGATCAGACCGACCGCCACTCCAAGCGCCACCATGCCGACCGTGGCGGCCACAAGCATGTTGGCGTACCCGAGTATTCCCGGGAAGACGAGCACCGGGGTGACGAGTGCCAGAAAGGCGACGGCAAGCCAGGCGGCACGAGTGGTCATGTGCCGGCCACCCGACTGAGCAACTCGTACGTCCGGCGAATCGCGGCCGGCCTGTCGGCCCGCTGTGCGGCATACGCGGTCGCGCGGGCTGCGGCGGCGTCGCGTTCCTGCGGCGAACGCCGGCTGACCGCGTCGATGGTGTGCGCGAAAGCCGCCATGGAGTGCAGAGGCAGGCTCCACCCGGCGCCGTGCTGATCCAGATCGGTCCAGGGGGTTTGATCGCTCGTCAACACAGGCACACCAGCCGAGAGTGCCTCATGGATGACATGACCAAAACTCTCGCCCCGACTGGGCAGGAACAACAGGTCATGCCGCGCCAGCGTTCCCCTCACATCGGCGGATGGCACCTCGCCGGCGTAAACCGCCCGGATGTGCTCCGGCAACCGGGCGACCAGTGCCTCGCACGCCGCCCAATACCCGGCATCCTCGATGGGGCCATAGATCGTGAAGACCACGGGCGCCTGCACCGAGGCCAGCACGCGCAGGGCGAAATCGAGGTTTTTGATCGGGGAGATACGTGACAGGAAACAGACACGCAGGGCGCCATCAGCGGGCGCCGGCGGCCGGGACGGAGCCGCGGTTGTCTCGGCGGTCAGCACCGGAGCGACATGGATACGCTCGGCAGGCACGGCCGTCATCACGCGCATGATGTCCTGGCGCTCAAGGGCACTTGACGCATGCCACGAGAGATCCCGATAGAGTCCGGCGAGACGCGCGCACGAAATGTAGACGGATTTTTTGGCGCGCTTCAGACTCAGCGCACCCGGAGAACAGTCACCCCTGGGCGCGAGGAGGATGGGGATCCTCGGGATCATTCCGAGCCGGCGCGCCACCATGAGACGGATGGTAAAGACCGGCTCAAAGAATCCGTTGAGGTACATCAATTGCGGCGCATGCCGGTCTATTTCCCCGGCCAGCCTGCGGATCGACACGGCGCCCCGCGAGAGATACAACACCTCGGTACCGTCAACCGTCTGCCAGACGCCGGACGTGACGGTGGCGTAGGGTGTGTGACTGCCGACATCCGTGTCGAGCGTCACGATCCGGAAATCGACTTCCGCACCAAGCGCCTTCACGAGATTCACCAGCGAACTAATCGGACCACCCGCCCGGAACCCTGGGAGGTAACATCCGCTGAATACCAGCACACGCAACTTCGGCGTCATACGCGCCTACGCTCCTGCGTGCCGTGGCACCGATCGTCCGGGCCATTCCAGGATCAGCAGGAGCACCAGACCGGCCGACCACATCACCCACTGGAACGTCTGGTACGCCGCCACGTCGGCGAAACGCGCCGGGAACCAGAGCGACAACCCGACGGCAACAAAACCCGTCCACGCCCACGCCCGGTCGTGACGAAGGGCGTGCACGCCCAGCGCCAGCATGAGAAAGATCAAAATCAGGTTGTCGTAGTGCGTGTGGTAGGTCCAGAATCGCGCCGCCACACTGGCGATCGCAAACAGACTCAGCATGGACGCGTGGCGCCACAGATACAACACCACCAGGGCCGCTGCCGTGGTCACGACGGCGGCAATTTTGACGGCATCACGCGCACCCAGACCAGAGCCCACCGTGAGCGACACGACACTGTTGTCGCCCACGTAATGACTTGCCGTACCCAGAACCTCGGTCAACCACACGAACGGGCTCGCATCAATGGCAGGCCAGACCACCAGTGCGCCAAGACCGACGTACGCCGCTGCGCTCAGCACAGTTTTCCAGCGTTGTCGCAGCAGGAACGGCAGCAGGAACGGCCCGGCGAGCGTCACCTTGATCATCGCCACACCAAGGAGGACCCCGGCCAGTAACGAGCGACCCCGCTGGTCAAGCTGATAGGCGCCCACGAGTGCGGCCAGAACGATCACGCCATATTGTCCGAGTCCGAGCGTCGTGCAGATGCTGCTGGTAGCCAGCAGCGAGGCGGCAAACAACAACCCCAGCCTCCGGTCGGCGGGCCCGGCGAGCCGGACGGCCCAAGCCAGCAACAGGGCCAACAGTACCAGGTTGATTCCGGCGAAATACCACCGGGCGGCCACAAAACTCGAAGGCCAGGCAAAGACCGCCCCAGTGAAGTAGGCCCACGGAGGATACCCACCGATCGCCGTGCCAAGATCGGGGTCAGGAGGCAGGTCACGGTATGACTCCCTCCTCGGGTCGGGTAGCCGGCTCAGTGGAATCACCGCGGACGGATTCTTGCCCCGGAATACGTATTGCTGCTCGGTCCACCGCAGTTGGAAGTCCGCCGAGGACGAAAAGGCGAAGTACGCTCCGCGCGCCAGATAGGCAGCGCCTGCGAGGAAGAGCACCATCGTCGAGGCGACCAGAAAAAACTTCACCAAACGAGCGTGTGTTTCCAAACGAACGCGAGTGTACCCCACCTTCAGCGGGCCGACGATCCGGGCACTTCGCTGGTCCGATCAAATGCCGCCACGAGCCGGTGGGCCCACGCGCGGCTGTCGGGCACCGGCGCACCGCCGTCCGCGCCTGCCGCCAGCCAGCGGCCTACCGGAATCCCGAATCCGGTCTTTCGACGTTCGAGAATCTCGCGGGGGAGCGCGTCGTTCGGCGTCTCTGCCAGAAGCCGTTTGCCCGGATATCGGAAAAATGACGCGAGCACGGGCTGCAGGGACATCAGCAGTCGCGCATCCACCAGCGGCGTCCGCAGTTCGACGCTGTGGTCCATGCTCGCCCAGTCGCTGTCGCGCAGCAACTGATTGCGCAGGTACGTCATGGATTCAATCTGGCCCAGCGCCAGGCGCGGGTCCGCCGCGAGTTCGCCACACATCCGACTGACCCACCGACCGGCATCAAACGCCCCGAGCGAGGTCGCAGCCTGGCGGTCACCCATGATCGCGGCAAGCGCTTCGGGTGCGTTCAGGCTGCGCCGCAGCCACCAGGCGCCACCGATGGTGCGCGCCCACTCCGGGGCGTGACGCCATCGGTCGTTGCCGGTGCGCCAGGCCTGCGCCGCGCCTGCCAGCTTCGCCAGCGCCGGCACGCCGGGGACTCGTGCCCACGCGTTCCACCGGCGCACCAGCCGTGGCAGCGTGGTGAAGCTCTCGTACCCCTGAAACAACTCATCGCCACCCACGCCCGACACCACCACCTTCAAACCACATTCGGCGGCGGCCTTGCTCGCGTACCACGTGTTGATTCCGTCGATACTCGGCTGATCCATCGCGTCGATGATGCGCGGCAGGTCGGCGGTGAACTCGTCACGCGTGACGCGCCGGACATGGTGGCGAATGCCGTACCGCGCCGCAATCGTCGCGGCGACCGGGGCCTCGTCCTCACGACTGCCTACAAACTCGTCGTAGGCGATCGTGACGCCCTCGATTCTGCCGCGGCCGGCTTCCGCCATCACTGCGGCCAACACCCCCGAGTCGATGCCGCCTGACAGGAACACCCCCACCGGCACATCGGACACCATGTGCCTGGCCACGGACTCGCGAACCGCAGCGCGCACCTGTGTTCGCACGTCATGGTCCGACACGGAGTCCGGCACAGGCGAGACCGCCGCCTCACGCCAATGCCGGCCAATGTCCGACCAGCACACCGTGCGTGTCAGTTGCCCGTGCTCGATCCAGCCATAGTGCCCAGCAGGGATGGCCGCGATGTCGCGATACCAGGTCAGTGGGTCGGGCACACTGCCGAGCAGCCAGAAGCCGAGTTGTCCCTGCGGGTTTGGCTCGCGGGCCACGCACCCGGTGGCGAGCAGGGCCTTGACCTGCGACGCGAGCATGACGCCGTTCGACGTCACGGCGGAATACAGCGGCTTGATCCCGTACGGGTCGCGCGCCACAAACGCCCGCCTGGCCACCCGATCCCAGATGACCAGCGCGAACATGCCGTGCAGTCTGGGCAGCATCGCCGCGCCTTCGGCCGCGAACAACGCGAGAATCACCTCGGTATCCGACGTCGTCCGGAACGTGTGGCCCTGCCTCGCCAACTCGTCACGCAAAATGGAAAAATTGTAAATTTCGCCGTTATAGACCATCAGGTAACGGCCGCATGCGGACGGCATCGGCTGCGCCGCCCGCGCGTCGAGATCAATGATGGCGAGACGTCGGTGACCCAGGCAGACGCCCGGTTCCTGCCACAGCGCCTCGGCATCGGGTCCACGCCGATGCAACCGCTGCATGGCCAGACGAACCGGTTGCTCGAGGTCTGCTGATTCAGAAAACGCCGCGATAAAACCACACATCAGCCGGCCCCTCCCTGATGGGCCAACCGGTCCCAAATATCGACAAAGGCCTCGCCGGCGACGTGTTCGTCATACCGGCGTTCAACCGTTAGCCGAGCCTGACGTCCCATTTCGACGTTGCGCAACGGCTCGCTCAATAACACCGTCATTCGTCCTGACAGCGCCTCGACGTCGTCGAGCGGAACCAGATACCCGTCGAGGCCGTCGGTGATTATGGCGTCCGGACCACCACTTCGTGTAGACACCACAGGCACGCCGCACGCCATGGCTTCGAGAAGGACCAGACCGAATCCCTCTTCGTCCGACGATAGCGCGAACAGACTCGCGTTCTGGTAGAGATGCAGCAAGGCCCGCTCATCCGGCCGTTCGACATACTGCACGCGGTCACGCAAACCCAGCGCGTCGGCCCGCCGCCAGAATGACTGCGGGGGCGCCGACGCGCCCGCCAGAACCAGCTTGGTTCGGCTCCGAAACACATGAGGCATAAGGGCGTAGGCGTCTAGGAGGAGACCAATTTTCTTGCGTGGGTCGCCCAGCCTCGCTACGCAAAGGATGTACGAATCCCGGAAGGTCTGACGCGATTCGACGGGCCGGTAACGGTCGGCGTTAATGCCAGGCGGCAAGTGGCGCATGTCAACAACGCGCCCGGCATTCAAGTTCCTTGCGTAATCAAGCAGTGTTGGATTCATCGCTTGAATTGCCTGAACGCCGCGCAGCGCCCGGTCGTCGAGCTTGTCGGTGACAAACGTCATCGCGCGGCGCCACAACGCCGAGGGGCTGCGCGGACTGGCGTCACGCTGTCGCCGTTCAATCCGCGCACGGGTCGCCACGTGCAACGACACGGGTTTTCCCAGCCCCAGCACGGAGTTGGCCCACGCGGGTGAGCCGGACACCACCTGCACCACGTCGCAGCCGGCCAGCGCGCTGGTGAGCACCGCTCGCGGTCGATACCGCTGAAACTCGAACTCCCCAACCATTGCACCGACGTGGACAAAGGGAAGACCTTCCCATTCGCCGGTCGCCACCGTCGGGCAATTCAGCCAACTCCAGGGATTCGCAAGCCGAAGGCTCTGATGATCATTCGCGGATTCAGACAACGAGACCAGCTGCAGGTCGAACCCGCCTGAACGCAGCACCACGTCCTTGATGAAGCGCGCCGTGGCCGCCACCCCGCCCTCTCGGCTCAGGCTGGGCACCACCAATGCCAGACGAGGACGACGCCCCAGCGTCACAGCGTCCGCCGATCTGCGGGGCCACTCATCGCTCTTCTAACCTGATCGATGACCTCGGCCGCGCGATGCGTCAGGGAATACGCCGGCACGGCGCGCGCCTGCGCCCGCGCCGCCATCTGCCGCCGCTCCGCCTCTAACGGGAGATACCGGAGCACGAGACCAGCCAGTTCCTGCGGTGTGTCCCACATGGGCACTTCTGTGTGTTCGTCGTACACCGACTGGGCGTACGCGGTGCGGCGATGCAGGAAGAAGCAGCCCATGGCCGCCAGCTCATACGTGCGCGTGGTGTCTTCGTCGCCGGGTTGGCGAACCCCCTGGATGACCACCTCGCGATTGACCGGCGCCACCACGATTCGGCCCCGGCGCAACCACTCGCCATAACTCCGGCCGTGCAGCGACGGCGCCACCTCCCATTCGGGGGGCAGTTGATGGCGGCGTTCGATCCATCCACTCCCAATGACGCCGACCTTCAACGAGTGACCGGCCAACGCCGCCGCCAACTCTTGCATCAACGCGTGATACTCCGGCCGCCAGGTCGCGGCCAGCAGCAGATCAAAATCCTGCACGTCCGGAGGCTCAGGCCAGGCGTGCACGTTCGGGTCGTAGCCATGAGGCACGAAGACGCAGTGGTTCCTATAGCCGTAAGTACTCGCCCAGATCGCCGGATGAAAGGGCTTGGTGGACACCACCAGTTGGTATTCACCCATGGCGGCCTTCAACCTGGCGCCATACGCGTGCGGTGAATAGTCCGGAAACACGTTGACCGTAAAGACCCGTGCCCGTCTGGCCACCTCGACGGTGGCCGCGGCCACCTGGGCCCCCTTGTACACCATCAGGACATCGGGCCGTCGCGCATCCAGGGCCGACACGATCGCGCGATGCAACTCCCGTCGATACCACGGACCGAGGAGCCGACGCGTGGCCCGTACCCGGCGCGATCGCGCGCGGGGCGAATAGTGATCCTCCCCCACATCGTCCACTTCGATGCCGGGCAGGGGCACCAGCGCTTCGCGCAGGGATCGCGCGAACGATCCCTGCCACGTTTCGCCCACAAACAGCACCCTCAACGGCTCGCTCCGACCGCCGCTGTCGTCACGCCGGCGCCGGCCGAAACGCGGGGCACGAACAGGGCCGCCGCCAGAATCGGGTAGAGGATGAACATGAAGGCGCCCAGATAGTCGGACACAAAGTCGCCGTCAATGCGGAACGCGATAAACAGGCCGAGCAGCGACAACGGGAGCATGAGCAACGCACCGCCGAGGTAAATGGCCCTCGCGATCGCGGAGGTCTGCGCCACAATCCATCCGCACACCACACTGGCGAACACCAGTCCGAACCATCCGCCGTGATAGTACCCACTGGCGAAGATCCCTTGCCCGTCCGACGACGTGGTATACCCCGTGATCTTTTCGTACAACTCGACACTGGTCTTTGTGATCTGCGGCTTCTGCGGCGCAAGGAACCTGGGCACGGCCACCCACCACATGAGCTGAAACCCGTCGCCACCATTGCCTTCATCGTAGAAGGCGAGGCCGGCCGCCGCGGTCGGTACGTAACACAGCCGGCCCCAATAGGAATATTCGTCTTCCTCTTCGAGATCGCTGGACAAGGCCCACGCGTCAAACACAGTGACCACGCGTTCGACCATGGACATGGTGTAGCTGCTGTACGAGGTGATACGCGATTGGATCGTGAGATTGCCGAGGATAAAAAACCCGCCGGCCAGCATGACCAGCCCAAGAGGCAATACGCGTCGCGACCCGTACCGCATGGCCAGACCCGCAACCAACGCAGCCAGCGGCAGCAGCGCCCCCGACTTGCTGAACATCAGGGTGCTGGTAAACGCCAACCCCAACGCCACGAGCACCCCGAACAACCGCAGGATCCTCTCGCGCTCCCCTCGGTGGGACACCGCAAGGAAGATCGCGACCAGCACCAACTGCGCGAGGTTGCGGAAGAGTCCCGCAGGGATGCCTTGACGCCACCCAAGATCAAAGGTCAGCAGATAGTAGGCCGCGCCTCCGCCCAACACCAGCAGGGTGGTGATGACCCGGGTCGCCGGAAGGCGGCTCACGACCGCTGCGGTTTTCGCGGCTTGAGCACCGAGCCATGTGCCGCGCGACAACGCCGCCGTCAACAGCGCCATCGAAAACCCAATTGCATTGATGCCGTCGACCCTGAGCGCTTCAGGTGTCCCGATGGGAAAGTGCCCCAGCACCGCGCCCACCTCCAGCTCCGACCCGTAGGTCAACATGGCCGAACCGAACAGGAAGTAGAGCGAGAACGACGACAGGAACATCAGGCGGTGATCGGTCAGCACCTGCGCAAAGTCCAGGCGCACCACACGCACCAGCGTCGGCACCGCGACCGCCAGCCCGACAAAACACCAGACGCCGTGCACCCACCATTCATCGGCGTGGTACGACGGCCCCATCCACAACGCCCACACACCCATCACGAAAAAGGCGATCGCGATTTTGACCCAGTACGCGCGCGGAATTGCATCGAGGTGTTGTGGCGGCTGGGCCACCGGCGACAGCCGAGTCACCGCTGGTCCCCCATCGCGAGGCGCAGCCGCTGAACGATCATCGTGACCTGCATCCGCCCTTCGGCGTCCCGGACGGCCACGGTCAACAACCCGGCCGCCAGCAGGGCGACGCCCGCACGCAGCACCCAGCTCAGGTCCGCCAACTGCGGCTGCACCGCCACGCAGGCGACCACGATGGCCAGAACCGCCACCACGTTGCGCAGGGAGTACGCGGCGCCCCCCCACCGCCGGTGCACAAAAAACAGCGACACGCCTGCCATCAGCAGCATGGTACCTGCCCGGGCGACGGCAGCGCCGAACAACCCCGCACTCGCAACCAGAACTGTTGCAGACGCCATCAAAGCGATCAGGCCGGCCGATGTGGCATTGCGGCTGAACCGGCCGTCCGTCGCAATCTGGAGCAGGTGGTTCTGACAGGAAACGGTCAGGCCGATCAACCCGAGACTCAAGACGGCCAGCACAGTCGAGCCGGCGCGAAACCCGGCCCCGAACGCCAGTTGCATCACTTCAGGTCCCAGCCCGATGAGCATGACCGCGGCGGCGCCACAGACCAGCAGTTGCATGTCCATGATCCTGCGGGCCAGTGCGACAGCCTGTGCCTTGCCCCCTTCGCCCCACAACCGCGTCAGCTGTGGCGCGACGCCCCCGGTCGCCAGCATCACACCCTGGATGGCGCCGCCGAACAGCACGAGAGCAGCGGCGTAATGAGCCACGCCGGCATCGCCCAGATAGGCCCGGACGATCGGCATTTCTCCACGCGACCAGACAAGGCTCCACAGCAACGCCGTCAGCCACATGTTGATCGCGTATTCACGAATGCCCCGCCATCGCGGCGCATCGATCACCGCTGGTGGGCCGTCAAGCAACCGTCGCGTCGAGGCGGAGCCCACCACGGCCGCGCTACCCGAGGCGAGCGCCATCAGTCCGAAGACACGGCTGGGCCCGTTCGCGTCGAGGGGCATCCACAGCGCACCGGCGACCAGCACCACGGCGGCGACGACGCTTCCGCCGAATGCGAGATCAAACCGCTGCATTCCCGTCAGCGCGGCCGTCTGCATCGCCCACAAGCCGCTGGTCATGGTCAGCAGTGCCAGCAGCGCGAGACCGTTGGCATCAAGGGACAGGCCAGACAGCCATGCGGCAAACGGCACAGCTGCCGCTGCGACCCACGGCAAGCCAAGGGCGAATGGCCGCCAACGCCGGACCACGGCCGTCAGCAGGCCGGGGTCATGGCGAAACTCGGCAACGTAGCGGCTGATGGCGCCCATAGCGCCAAGCGAACACACCATGAACGTCAGGTCCGCGAGCCACTGTCCGTAGACATACTGGCCGAAGTCCGTCAGCGAGAGCCGTCGTGCCAGGATGGCGGCGAACAGGAAACGCGCGACCGTCAGGACGATGGCGGCTGCCGCAGCCCAGGCGGAATGGCGCAGGATCGACACGATAGTCAGCGTGGCGACATCTGATCAGGAACCCGCACGCTGTGCGCTGCCGCGACAATGCCGAGGCGGCACCGCTCGTAGCTCCACCCGGCCATCAGGTCGCGGGCCCGGCGCCCCATCTCGAGGCGCTCGGCATCACCGGCCAGCAGGCGGCGGAGCGCAGCGGCAAGCGCAGGGACATCACCGGCCGGCATCAGCAGGCCCGTCCGGCCGTCATGCACCAGATCCGGCACACAGCCCACTTCCTCGGCGACGACGACCGGAACACCCGCGCACATCACTTCATTCACGATCAGGCCCCACGGCTCGCTCTCGGCGGGCAGCACAAACACATCCGACGCCGCGTAGACCCTCGGCAACTCAGCCTGGTTCACGAAGCCGCCAAAGACCACCCGGCCGTCGAGATTGTATTCGACGACAAGCGCCTTGAGCGCCGCTTCCATCTCCCCGGTGCCGACCATCAGCAGCGACGCGTCCACGCCTTCGTCGCGCAGGAGCGCAATCGCCCGAATCACATCCTCGGGATGTTTGCGGGGGATGAACTTCGAGGCAAACAACACCACGGGCCGGTCCGCTGTCAGGCCGAACCGCTGACGCATCGCCGCGCACTCGTCCTGCGACAACGTGGACGCCTTCATGAAGCGATCGTTGTCCACGGTGTACGGCACATCGAAGATCTTCTCGGACGGCACACCCAGCGCGCGGTAGTACTCGCGGTTGGCCGTACCGATGGCCAGGAATCGATCCACAAAACGGAACGCGCGAGACAACACGCCATCACGCACGCGCCGCTTCCACGGCTGCCGCCGCAGCCCCAGGTGTGTCTCCGACCGGAGGAACACGGGAATGCCCCGGCTCCTGGCCGCGAGGAACGCCAGGACATCTGCCGCGTAGGCATAACCGTGCAGCAACACCGCGTCGTATTTCCCGCGGCGAATTTCGGTCCAGACCTCCGGACACACCAGCGACCAGAACCCTCCGGGCACACGGCGGCGAGCGTTGTCGCCAAGGAACACCGATTGATACCCGTTCAGCAGGTCCACATCCCATTGGACGGCCTGTCCAAACCCAGGGTCCAGTCCGCCACGCAGGCTGAAATCGCTGCAATAGAGAGCGGTCACCTCAAGCCCCTCATCGCGATTCAGGTACGCGTAGAGCGGGGCAAAGTACTGAATCGGGTGAGAGTTGACTACGGCCAGCCGGAAGGGCTCCGCCATTACTGGTGGCTCCGCTGCCTGACAAAACGCCCCATCGCGTCCTGCCAGGTGGGCATCGTGACCCCGGCACGATGCAGCTTGGCATTTGAGAGCGCGGCAAAGAGCGGACGCGGCGCAGACCACGTCATCTCGGCTGCGCACCCGGCCTGCAGGCTCATCTCGGGAAATCCGCCCAGGCGCCGCAGATGGTCGGCCACGTCAAACCACGTGGCGTGGCCGGTATTCACGCAGTGATACAGACCCGCGGGCGCCTGGCGTTCGACGAGCGTACGCGTGGCGGCAATCACGTCTTCAACGAAACTGGGTGACACCACGCGGTCGCTGAACGCCACCGCCGGCCCGCCCGACGACATCTGCGACCAGAGCCGGTCGATCGAACTGCCGGCCGTCCCGCCACCAAACAGGCTCTCGACCCTGAGCACGTAGTGGCGCGGGGCGTCGGTCGCCAACTGTTCTCCGAGGAACTTGGTCATGCCATACACACTGCGCGGATTCGGGGCATCGTCTTCGGTGTAGGGTCGATCGGCGTCTCCGTCAAAGACGAAGTCGGTGCCGTAGTGGACCAGTGTGGCGCCGTGTTCAGCCGCCACGCGCGCGAGCGTGCGCACCGCAAAGGCGTTGGCCGCGAGTGGCGGCAGCGGCGCCGCCTGTGCGGCATCCACGCGGTTATCGGCCGCACAGTTGAGGATGAGGTCAGGCGCAAATTGCGCCATGACGCGGCGGACCTGATCACACTCCGTGATGTCGAGATCGGCACGCGACAGTCCGGCTACGGTGTGGCCGTCCGCCGTCCAGGCCTCCACCGTCGCGGCACCGAGTTGGCCGGCCGCACCAGTCACGAGCACGTTCACGCCGACGCCGCCTCATAAAAACGCGCGAGGGTGGCCACCACGTACTCCTGATGCGCTTCGGTGAGTTCGCCATAAATGGGCAACGCCAGCGACTCAGCCGCCGCGCGTTCACTGTGCGGAAAATCTCCGGCGGAGTGACCCAGATCGCGGAAACACTGCTGCAGATGAAACGGCACCGGGTAGTACACCTCGCACCCGATTCCGGCCGCCTGCAGGAAGTCTTTCGCGGCGTCTCGCTGCGGCAGGCGAACAATGAACTGATTGTAGATATGGAAGGCGCCGGCCTGCTCCACAGGCAGCACGACTTGCGACAGGCCATGGGAGGCAAACAACGCGCGGTAGCGGTCGGCGTTGCGCCGGCGTGCGGCCGTCCAACCGGACAAGTACGGAGCTTTGACGCGCAAGACTGCAGCCTGCAGCTCATCGAGTCTGAAATTGCCGCCGACCTTGTCATGGTAGTAGCGACGTTCCGCGCCGTGGCCGCGCAGGAGACGAATCTCTGCGGCAAGCGCGGCATCCTGCGTGGTCACCAACCCGCCGTCCCCAAACGCGCCGAGGTTCTTCGACGGAAAAAATGAAAAACAGCCGGCCGCGCCCATGGACCCGGCCTGACGCCCCTGCCAGGTAGCGCCGATGCTCTGACAGGCATCCTCAATGATCGGCACGCCGGCGCCGGCGGCGATGGACATCAGCGCGTCCATGTCCGCGCAATGGCCATAGAGATGCACCGGCACGATCGCCCGCGTCTTCGAGGTCAGGGCGGCGGACACACCCGCAGGATCGATGTTGTACGTCACCGGGTCGATATCCACGAGCACTGGTCGCGCGCCAAGTCTGCTGATGCAACCGGCGGTGGCGAAAAACGAGTACGTCGAGGTCACCACTTCATCGCCGGGGCCCACACCCAGCGCCATCATCGCCACCAGAAGGGCGTCGGTCCCTGACGACACGCCGACCGAGTCGGTCACGCCCAGCATTCCGGCCAACTCGCGCTCGAGGGCCTGGGTTTCGGGACCCAGGATGAACCGCTGGCTGTCACAGACGCGGGTGACCGCCGCAAGAATCTGCTCGCGCAGGGGTTCGTACTGTGCCTTCAAATCGAGCAGCGGCACGGGTGAGTGAGACGGGGGTGTGGAGGTGGGAGTCGTCATCGTAGCTGCTATCGTAGCGCGGAGATTACCGAGCGGCTGTGTTATCGTCCTGAACCGATGGCATCACGGCGCGCGCTAATTACGGGTATTACCGGCCAGGACGGTTCGTATCTGGCCGAACTGCTGCTCGCCGAAGGGTACGAGGTCTTCGGCCTCACCCGCCGCTTGTCGGCGGCGAACTACTGGCGCATCGAGCACCTGCTCGATCGCATCACCCTCATCCCGGGTGATTTGCTCGATCAATTGTCGCTCATTCGCGCGCTCGAACGCGCCCAGCCGCAGGAGTTGTACAACCTTGCGGCCATGTCCTTCGTGCCGGCGTCGTGGGACCAGCCCATGCTCACTGGTGAATTCAACTCGCAAGGTGTCACGCGGGTGCTCGAAGCGGTGCGCGTCGTGGATCCGAAAATCCGGGTCTACCAGGCATCCTCCTCCGAGATGTACGGCAAAGTGCGCGAGATTCCCCAGACCGAACTGACGCCCTTTTACCCGAGAAGCCCGTACGGCGTCTCAAAGGTCTTTGCCCACTACATCACCGTGAACTACCGCGAAAGCTACGACCTGTTTGCGGTGTCCGGCATCCTGTTCAACCACGAGTCGCCGCGGCGCGGGCTCGAGTTTGTCACGCGGAAGGTCACCGATGGCGTGGCCCGCATCAAAGCCGGCCTCACCGACCAACTCGGACTGGGCAACCTCGATGCACAGCGCGACTGGGGCTTTGCCGGCGACTACGTCCGCGCGATGTGGATGATGCTGCAGCAGGACGAGCCGGACGACTACGTCATCGCGACCGGCGAGAGTCACTCGGTCAGGCAACTCGTGGAGATTGCCTTCACACATGCCGGCCTCGACTGGCAGCAGCACGTCGTGCTCGACCCGGCATTCATCCGCCCGGCCGAGGTGGACCATCTCATCGGCGATGCGTCAAAAGCCAAGGCCCAGTTGGGCTGGGCGCCCACGGTGGATTTTGCCGGGCTCGTCACCATGATGGTGGACGCCGACCTGGCACGCTACGGCCGCTAGCGTGTGACGATGGCGGGGGCGCCCCAGACCGCCAGATCGTTGTCGGGCGTGGCCGCACCCGCGCCGGCGCGGGTATTAAAAATAATCTCGACCTTCTGACCCGCGTACGGCGACAAGTCGAGCAGGAGCGGATACCACTGCCGGTCAACCGGGTTCCCAGACGGGTTGACGACCAGGCTCACGAGTTCATCGTACTTGCCGTTCGCCGTGACGCCGACCATGAAGAGCACGCCGTCGCCCGGCTTGGTCCAGGCTTCTTCGCGCAGGCCCAGGCTGACATCGAGCCAGGCATGTGGCGGCACGTCTTCCTGCCAGATGATTCGAGAGGCCTCTGAAACGGCGATCGACTTCAGCGTCCGCCCGGCGATCGTGACGTCACCCAGGGTGAACGCGTCTGGGCGGGGCCGCGCCTGCGTGGCCAGCGGGAACCGATCGACCAGGTCGGCGAACATCTCTGGCGCGCCCAGCGAGCGGAACCACACCACGAGTACCAGAGCGCCGAGCAGCGCCCCGACCAGGAACCACTTCCACCGGCCGATCATCGTCCACATGTTTACGCGCCTCCGAGGAGCGACGTCAGATATCGCCCGTATTCATTGTGGGGACCAAACGGCGCGGCGAGCCGCTCGAGTTGTGCGCCGTCGATCCAGCCCTGCCGAAACGCGACTTCTTCAGGACAGGCGATCTTCAGGCCCTGCCGGCGCTCGATGGTTTCAATGAACTGGCTCGCCTCGAGCAGCGACGTGTGCGTGCCGGTATCAAGCCATGCGTAGCCACGGCCCATCACCTCGACCGCGAGTTCGCCGGCCTCGAGGTAGCGCCGGTTGAGGTCGGTAATCTCCAGTTCACCGCGCGCGGAGAGCTGCTGCGTGGCCACAAACTCCGGCGCCCGGTTGTCATAAAAATACAGGCCCGTCACGGCAAAGTGTGACTGTGGTCGCGCGGGCTTTTCTTCGATGGACGTGGCGCGGCCCTGTGCGTCAAATGCCACCACACCGTACCGTTCCGGATCCTGCACATGGTAGGCAAACACCGTGGCACCGGCGGCGCGGTGATTGGCCGCCGCGAGCCGCTCCGGCAAGTCGTGACCGTAAAAGAGGTTGTCACCCAGGATGAGCACAGATGGTCCGCCCTGGAGAAAGTCGCGCCCGATGACAAACGCCTGCGCCAGGCCGTTGGGTTCCGGCTGCACGGCGTACGACAGGGAGAGTCCCCAGTCGCGACCGTCGCCCAGCAGCGACTCAAAAATCGGTGTGTCCCGCGGTGTCGAAATGATCAGGATGTCGCGCACGCCTGCCAGCATCAATGTGCTGAGCGGGTAATACACCATCGGCTTGTCAAAGATGGGCAGCAACTGCTTTGACACTGCGCGCGTCGCGGGATAGAGGCGAGTGCCCGAGCCGCCGGCCAGAATGATGCCTTTACGAGATTCGGGCATGGGGAATCTTACCTGACGCGTTCCTTGACGGCTGCCCGAGTCTCCCGGTCGGCGTCACGTTTTTTGACCGTCTCACGCTTGTCGGGCGCCTTCTTGCCTTTCGCCAGGGACACGGCCAGCTTGATCCGGCCGCCCTTGAGGTACATCCGCGTCGGCACCACCGTCAGGCCCTTCTCGGCCGTCTTGCCGATGAGCTTGCGCAACTCGTGTTTGTTGAGCAGGAGTTTTCGGGTGCGACCCGGATCGTGTGACGCGGAACCGCTGTGGCTGTACTGGCCGATGTGCAATTTGAAAAGAAACGCTTCGCCACCTTCAATGCGGACGTAGCTATCGCGAAGGTTGACCAGCCCCTCGCGAATGGCTTTGACCTCGGTGCCCACCAGCACCATCCCGGCCTCAAAGTGCTCGAGCAGGTGGTAGTCGAATGCCGCCTTGCGGTTCTCCGCCATCACGACGGGGGCGTCGTCTTTTTTTCCGGCCGGCGCCGGTGGGCGCGCGTGTCCGGTCTGATACGACGTGGTCTTGCTCAGAACGCCACCATCCGCATTGATATTACAGCTTCGCTGGGAACGATCAGCGCATTCCGACGATGTCGGCGACACGTTCGCCGATGGCCAGACTTGCGGTCAGCCCTGGCGAATCGATGCCGGCGGCATGCGTCAGCCACGGGCGCCGGTGGTCGGTGCGGATGAGGAAGTCGGCAAATCGCTCGGTGGCCGGGTGCGCCTTCGCCCGGATTCCGCTGCCGCCAAGGCGCAGGTCGTCCATCGTGACGGCGGGCAGCAGGCGGCGGGTCGGCTCGAGAAACGATGCGAGCGGTTCGCGGTCGGCCTCGTAGTCGTCTTTGCGCGACTGGTACCGAATGGTCGGGCCGACCCAGACGGTGCCCTCCACGGTGCGCGTGAGATGAACGCCGAGCCCATGCCCCGAACCGTGCGGCACCGGATAAACGAGGCCGCTGATGAGTCGCGAGGCCTTCGGCGTCAGTTCCGCGTATTCGCCACGGCAGGGGTGAATCGTGAACGGCTCACCATCACAGACGCGCGAGACATCATCCGCGTGGAGACCAGCCGCGTTCACGACCGCATCAGCGTCGATGCGTTCGAGCGGTGTCACCACCTCAACACGGTCGCCGGCCGGTTCCACTGCCAGTACAGGAGACCCAGGAAGCACATGGCCGCCGTGCGCCTCCACCTGGCGCTGCAATGCCGACACAAAGGCGTGGGCATCAACCCAGCCGGTGTGCGGGGACCACAACGCCCGCGTGGCACGTACATGGGGCTCGCGCGCGTGCACGAACGCCGCGTCAACGAGGTCCACCTCCACACCACAGGCCCGGGCATTGGTGGCGAGGGGCTCGAGGTCCGGTTCCTCGGACGCGTCGGTGGCCACCACCAACTTGCCCGACTCGTGATGCGGCACCTGGTGTGCCTGGCAGAACTGCTTGAGGCGATCACGGCCCTCCACACACAGGGTGGCCTTGAGTGACCCCGGCGGGTAGTAGAGGCCGGCATGAATCACGCCGCTGTTGTGCGTGGATGTGTCGAGCCCCGCGCGCCGGTGCCGTTCGAGCACCACCACGTCACGGCCCCTCTGCGCGAGCGACAGCGCACACGCCAGTCCGGTGACGCCCGCGCCGATGACGACGATCATGCGGCGAGGCGGGCGGCCAGGAGAATGGCTTCCACCATGCTGCCGGCATCGGCGCGGCCCTGACGCGCGATATCAAACGCGGTGCCGTGATCGACCGACGTCCGGATGATCGGCAGCCCCAACGTGACGTTGACCGCGTGGCCAAAGGCGAGCAGCTTGATCGGAATGAGCCCCTGGTCGTGGTAACACGCCACCACAACGTCGAAGTCGCCCCGCGTGGCGCGCACAAACACGGTGTCGCCGGGAAACGGGCCCGTCACGTCGATACCCTCCGCGCGCGCGGCGTCGAGGGCAGGAGCGATGGTCTCAATCTCTTCCAGGCCGAGCAAGCCGTCTTCGCCGGCGTGGGGATTGAGCCCCGCCACGGCGATTCGCGGCGAGACAAAACCGAAACGCGGCATGGCGGCAGCCGTCACGCGAAGCGTCTGCAGCAGCCCTGCGGTGGTGAGCGCGAATGGCACCTGCGCCAGGGGAATGTGCACGGTGGCCAGCACCACCCGGAGTGGCTGCGACCAGAACATCATGGTGGCCCCATCAACGCCACACAGGTGTGCCAGGAGATCCGTGTGCCCGCGCCACGGCAGCCCGGCAGCCGCGAACGCGGCCTTGTTGATGGGTGCGGTGGCAATCGCCTGAACGCGACCGGCGAGAGCATCTTCCACTGCGCGGACAATCTCCGCGTATGCGCGCCGGCCGGCGTCCGCGTGCACCTTCCCTGCCGGGTAGATGGCGAGGTCCTCGGGCCGGTGCGGCCCGTAGAGCACGGGGCGGCATACCGCGAGCACGCGCGGGTCGCGCACCGCCGCCTCGGCAATTTCCGGTCCGATGCCGGCAGGGTCGCCAACGGTGACGGCGATGGCGGGGAGCGGGGTCACTGCTTCGGAACCGGTGCCCCGAGTTTGAAGACGTGGGGGTGGTCGGTCTTGATGGCGTGACGAGTGTCCACCACGAGGCGGGCGTACTTCACCACGTCCTTGAAGTCGAACTGCCGGTGGTCAGTCAGCACCACCACGCAGTCTGCCGCAGCCATCGCCGCCGGCGTCAGGGGCACCGACGACATGTCCACCGCGCCGGGCCAGTGCAGACCATCGATGAACGGCGCAAAGGGATCGTGATAGGTCACGCGCGCGCCTTTTTTCATCAGCAGGGCGATCACGTCGAGCGCGGGCGATTCGCGCACGTCATCGATGTCGCGTTTGTACGCCACACCCATCACCAGAATCTCGGCCCCGTTGACCGCCTTGCAGTGGGCATTCAGCGCATCGGTGATCTTGTCCACCACGTGGTGCGGCATGGCGCCATTCACCTGGCCGGCCAGTTCGATGAACCGGGCTTCGAAGCCGACCTCCTTGACCTTCCATGACAGGTAGAAGGGGTCAATCGGAATGCAGTGCCCTCCCAGGCCGGGCCCCGGGTAAAACGGCATGAACCCGAACGGCTTCGTGGCGGCCGCATCGACGACTTCCCAGACGCTGATGCCCAGACGATCACACATCATCGCCAGTTCATTCACCATCCCGATGTTCACCGCGCGGAAGGTGTTTTCGAGCAACTTCACCATCTCGGCCACTTTTGGCGAACTCACTTCGACCACGCGATCGATCGACGAGCGATACAGCGCGCCGGCGAGCCGCGCGCAATCGGGCGTCAACCCGCCCACCACCTTGGGCACGTTCTTGGTGGTCCATTTTTCATTGCCGGGGTCCACGCGTTCGGGAGAAAACGCCAGAAAGAAATCGACGCCCGCCTTGAGCCCGCCGCGCTCGAGAATGGGCTGCACCACTTCTTCGGTGGTGCCGGGATACGTGGTGGACTCGAGAATCACGAGCATGCCCGGGTGGAGATGGCCGGCAATCGCCTCAACAGCCGACACCACAAACGAGAGGTCCGGGTCCTTGGTCTTGCGGAGCGGCGTGGGCACGCAGATGTTGATCGTGTCGAAGTCCCGCACGGCTCCAGGGTCCGTGGTGGCGGCCAATTTGCCCGCCGTGACCAGCGCGGCCACCGCCTCGGTGGGCACATCCTGGATGTAGGACTCGCGGCGATTGATCTGATCGACCTTTCGCGCATCCAGGTCAATCCCTGTCACCGAAAAACCCGCCTGCCCGAATTCCACGGCCAGGGGCAGCCCGACGTAACCCAGGCCGACTACGCCAACTTTGGCGGTGCGATTGGCGATTCGTTCGAGCAGCGTGTCGGCGTGGGACATGGCAGGGTGATTATAAGAGATTGAGGGTTGAGGGTTGAGGATTGAGCGATTGAGGATTGGGATTGCACGCGCTTGGAAATTGAGGATTGAGGATTTGGCGATTGAAATTGCCTCATGGTGCGATGGGCGGATCGCGAGATTGCGGGATGGGGCGATTGCCGGATTTGGGATTGGATTGCGGGATTGGGATTGGATTGCGGGATTGTCGGATTGGATTGCCTGGATTGAATTGCCCATCGCACCATCAGCGATCCCACCATCCCACCATCAGACCATCCGACAATTCCCATCCTCAATCCCAAATCAGCAATCGAGCCATCCCGATCCTCAATCGCTCAATCCTCAATCCTCAATTGCATGGCGGATCGCTGAGCTCTCTATTGCGGGTGTCCGCCTAGATGCCCACGGCGACCCAGTCGGCGACGATCTTCGGGCTCGCATTGCGGTCCAGCGCGGCCTGGCCTCGCGCGACCACGCCGAACGCAGCGATCACGCGGTCTGGCGGATAGGCGCGAACGAGGGCGCGCAGGTCGGCTTCACGTCCTGAGTTGGAGAGCATCGCCGTGCCGGCCGTCGCGGTGGCGAGGGCGCCTATATCGCGCAGCAGCGATGACACGAGTGCCAGCCGGATGCCCAGCGATTCGCGCGCCCGCCGATGTTTGGGTGACTTGGCCAGTTCGGCGGCCGCCTTCAGTTTTGCCTCCAGCGACGGGGCCACGGACTTCCGGACCAGATCCATTGCCAGTGCCTGATCGCCTTCGAGCTCGGCGCCGTCGAGCGCGAGGGCCCGCGACACACTGCCGCCGGCCAACGCGGCGCACGTCTGCGCGGAGGCCGCGTCAATGCCGTGGCGGCTCTGCAGCACCTGCGCCACCTCGTGGTCCGCGAGGACACCAAAACGCACCCGCCGGCAGCGCGACAACACCGTGGGGCGCAACGCGTCCGGGTACGCGGAAATGAGGATCAGAATGGCGGCCGGAGGGGGTTCTTCCAGTGTCTTGAGCAGGGCATCCTGTGCCTGCACGCTAAGGGCGTCGGCGGGGTCGATGATGAACACCCGTCGCTGGCCTTCGAACGGCCGATACCCAACCAGATCGATCACGCGATCGCGAATGGACTTGATCGAGATGGAGGCAATGTCGCCGTTGTCCACCTCAACGACATCAGAAAACTGGCCTTTGTTGATTCGGACGCACACGCTGCATGTGCCGCAGGCCACGCCCTCGCGCGCGGCCGGGCAATTCAGGGTTTGCGCGAGGGCCCGCGCCACGGTGTGTTTGCCCACGCCCTCCGGCCCGGCAAACAACAGCGTCTGCGGGACCCGGCCGTGGCCCACCGCCTGCCGGAGCAGCGCCTGCACGCGCGCGTGACCGACGGGTGGTGGAATGGTCATGACGAAAGGAAGTGGCGGGGCCGACGAGACTCGAACTCGCGACCTCTGGCGTGACAGGCCAGCGTTCTAACCAACTGAACTACGACCCCGCAAAAAATGGGCGATACAGGATTCGAACCTGTGACAGCCGGCGTGTAAGGCCAGTGCTCTACCGCTGAGCTAACCGCCCGTGCCGACAACCGGACGATTATCCCACCGACGCGGGCCCGATGACAAGTCCAGAGTCCAAAGTCCAGGGCCTGCCCGCCGTAGCGCAGCGCGCGGAGGCGGGTCCAGAGTCCGCTCGGGCCATCCTAGACCCTGAGCCAGAGCAGCACAAATACGCAGACCAGGCCGGCCACGCTCCGATACTCACGATTACGGCCGAAGGCGCGGTGTGCACTGAACCGGCGCACCACTTCTGCGGCGCGGCCGGCGCGATAGGCCGCATATTCGCCGTCAAATCTCTGGTCAAGCGTGGCTTCTTCCGAGCGCATCGCTGCCACGTACGTGACCAGAAAATACGCAAGAACCAGGACCGCCGTCCCGATGCTCGCCGCGGCAATACCGAACCCGACCGCCATGATGCCCGACCCGACGTACAACGGGTGTCGCATCAGGCGGTACGGCCCCGAACGCGTTACCTCAGCGCCCTTCTCGATGTGACCGGCCGCCCACACTCGCAACGCCTGGCCGACCAGCGCGACCGCCGCCCCAGCCAGAACCGACGCGGTCGTGGGCGTGGCCAGCCAGAACGCCACCACAAACGAGAGGAACCCCAGCGGCACACGCCACCGCGCCAATTGCGTCAGCATCAGGCGGCTCCCATCCGCCGGGCAATCGCCCGCGTCACTTCATCAACAGTCACATCGCCAAGGCACCACGTCGGCTGTCGATGGCATTGACGCTTGTAGTGACAGTCACACGAGTCGTACCGGCTGATGGACACGTCACGATCATCCCATGGACCGTTGCGGGCCGGCGTGGTGGGGCCAAAGAGCGCCACGATGGGCGTGGCGGTGGCGCCCGCGATATGCAACGGTCCGGTGTCGCCAGAGACGAACAGTTTCGCAGCGCGGGCGATGGCGACAATGTCGGCCAGCGTGGTCGAAGGTGCGCAGACGGCCGCGCCGGCGGAACCATCAACGACGGCCTGCGCGATGGCGTGCTCGCCCGGCCCCCACAAGACGACCGGCGTCCATCCGTAGGTGGACCGAATCACCCGAGACACTTCGCCGAACAACTGCGGCGGCCACCGTTTGTTCGGCCAGGCCGCACCCGGATTGATCACGGCGAAGTCGCCAATCCCCTGAGCGCGTAACGCGTCCAGGGCCGGCGACGCCGACTCAGACAGCGGAAAACGGAAAGCTATCGTCGGGGTCCTGGAGTCCTGGGGTCCCGGGGTCAGCGCACGCACGAGGGAGAGATTCTTCTCGATGACGTGGCGCCCCTCACCGACGGCCACGGACTCGGTATAAAACAACCGCGCCGCCGGCTCGCGCAGTCCGGCCCGGTCAAAACCCACCACGCGACCGGCGCCCGACCCACGCGCCAAGGCAGCCGACTTCACCAACCCCTGCAAATCGATCGCGAGATCGTAGCGGCGGGCGCGCAACGCCCGAATCGTGGACCACCATCCCCCGGCTGTGCGGCGCCCCAGCACGATGACCCGAGTCAGGTCGGGCACAAGCGTCAGCAGTTCGGCATGCGCCTGCTCCACCACCCAGTCGATCTGCGCCGTGGGCCACGCCGCCCGTAACGATGCCACGGCCGGCAGGGCATGAATGAGATCGCCGAGTGACCCCAGGCGCACCACCAGAATCCGCTCCGGCGCCCGCATGGTCATTCCGCCGCGGAACCTGCGAGCTTCGTGAGCAGCGCCCTGGTGGAGTGGTCTTTCGGATCGCCCACGATGGCGACGCGTCCACCGTACGCACGAACGGTTTCACGTTCGGGCACCGTGTCCACGGTGTAGTCAGTCCCCTTGCAGTGCACGTCCGGCTTGATCATCGTCAACAACCGATCCACCGTGGGGTCATCAAACACCACCACGTAGTTGACGCAGGCGAGCGCGGCCACCAACTCCGCGCGCGCCGCCTCATTGAGGATGGGGCGGCCTTCGCCCTTGAGCCTTCGCACGGAAGAGTCGGAGTTGACCGCGACGACCAGCCGATCACCCTCGGCGCGTGCGCCCTGGAGGTACCGCACGTGCCCGACGTGCAGCAGGTCGAAACAGCCGTTTGCGAAGGCGACGGTCATCCCGGCCTGCCGATCGGCGGCAATCTGCGCGAGGAGCTCGGTTTCGGTCAGCACGTCGCGGCCAGCAGTTCGGCGGCAGAGACGGTGGCGGTGCCGCGCTTCATGACCACCAGACCACCCGCGTGGTTGGCCAGGCGCGCCGCCTCGCCAAACGTGGCTCCCGACGCCAGGGCCAGGCCGAACGTGGCAATCACCGTGTCGCCCGCACCGGTCACATCAGCGATTTGATCTGATCCGACAATGGGAATGTGGTCGGTCGGGCGGCCGGGCTCGAACAACGCCATGCCACGGCTGCCCCGCGTGATGAGCACGGCCCTCGACTGCAGCTTCCGCAGCAACGTGCGGCCCGCCTTTTCAAGGGCCGCCGGGTCATCACCAATCGACACGCCCAACAAGGCCTCAACCTCAGGCTCATTGGGCGTGCAGGCCGTCACGCCGCGAAATCCGGCAAGGCCATACCTGGAGTCCACCAGAATCATCGGTACCCGCCCGACGTACGCCGGGTCCACTGCCCCTTTGGCGCCGGCACGAAGCCGGTCGCCGCGTCCGGCGGCCTTGGCCTCGGCGCGCGCGATGAGCTCCGGCGCATACAGGCCGCTCCCATAGTCGGACACGATCACCACGTCGGCATTGGCGAGGGCGGCCGCCAACGCGTCCTCAAGGCGGCGTACCACCGCGGCACGCTGCCTGGCCGACATGACCTGACCGGCCCGATCGATGCGCACCACTTGCTGCTTGGCCGAATGCACGCCACCGGCCAGCACCCGGGTCTTGACGGGTGTCACGTAGCCCCGCACTCGCGCCACGCCACGCGTATTCGCGCGCGAGGGCATGGCCTCGAGCAACCGGCGACCGGCATCGTCGCGACCCACCGCACCCACCACTTTCACACGGGCGCCCAAGGCCACCACGTTGTTCGCCGCGTTGCCGGCACCGCCTGGCAGCACCTCAGTGGTGTCGTACTTGAGGATCAGCACCGGCGCTTCGCGCGAGACCCGCTCGACCTGTCCGTACAGGAACTCGTCGGCAATGAGATCCCCGGCCACGACCACACGGGCGCGTGAGAAACGGGAGATGAGGTCCGCGTATCGCTGTGTCTCTTCGCGGGTCATGTGCGCCGCTCTCCTTCCGCGAGGATCAGCACCGTTGCTTCCATCAGATCCATCACCACCGGTGTCCCTGCGGGCAGACTGAGATTCGGTTTCCGCAAGTCGCGTTCACCGTGGCCCGTCCGCACCAGAATACCGCGTGCGCCCACGGCGGCGGCCATCATGACATCAATGTCGCGGTCTCCGACCACCCACGACCGGGCCAGGTCAATGTCCCAGCGCGCGCACGCCGCGTCGATCATGCCGCGGCCTGGCTTTCGGCAGGCACACGGTCCGCGCATCTCTGCCGCAACCGCGCGCGGATGATGCGGACAGAGGAACCACCCGTCCACGACCGCGCCAGACTCGTGCAAGGTGACATCAAGCGAGGCATGCAGCTCGTGCACAAACGGTTCGTCGAACAACCCCAATCCAATGCCGCCCTGGTTGGTCACCACACACACGAGGTAACCGGCGCGGTTGAGCAGACGGACCGCGTCCATCGTCCACGGAAACCACCGCACGTCTTCACGCCGATCGAGATACCCGACCTCATCGATCATCGTCCCATCGCGATCGAGGAACACGGCTTGACGACTCACGACATTCCTTCCGGCGCTGGCCGCTCAAGGTGTTGCGACACGGCGGCCACCACTGTCTCCACGTCGATACGCTTCATGCAGCGGTGGTCAATTGGGCAATCGCGGAGGTGGCACGGCCGGCAGAACACATCGGCCGTCAACACCGCGCCGCGGCCGAGGGGACGCGTGGCGCGTTCGTCGGTCGGGCCGAACATCGCAATCACCGGTCGCCCAAGCGCGGCCGCCACATGCATCGCTCCCGAGTCGTTGGACACAAACACACGGCACCTCGATGCCACTCCCACCAGGCTGCCGAGATCGGTTCGGCCCACGAGATCCAGCACGCGCGATTCCGTCTCGGGCGCGTGCGATCGGAGCCAGGATTCTATCGCACGCAGACTGGGGCGGTCGTGCGCCGCACCCACCACAACACACGTGACACCGTGCTCGCGTATGAGATGCGCCATCACGGCGGCCATTCGCTCGGGCGGCCACTGCTTCGCCTGGCCGTATGCCGCGCCTGGCGCCACACCCACCAGCGGCGCGTCCACCGGAATGCGGGCCCGCAACAGCAGGTTCGCAACCACTGCGAGACTTCCAGCCGATGCCGCCAGCGTGGGAGGCGCGTCGTCACACGCAATGCCCAGCCCGCGGACAAGCCCACGGTAGTAGTCGGCATGGTGGGCGCCGCCCGCCGCCCGCTCACTTCGACGCGTGAGCAACCATCCACGCGCGCTGCGGGCGATGCCCCATCGCTGCGGGATGCCGGCCCGACGCAGCGACCACGCCGACCGGAATGAATTCGGGAAGAGGATGCCGAGGTCGAAGGCGCCCTCACGCAACGCCATCACCGCATCACGCGGCGAAGGCGGCAGCACCAGAACGGCATCAGGCCGCACCCCGGTGTCTTCGCGGAACAGCGCCGCCACCGATGGAGGAGCAGCCACCGTGAGCGACACGGAGGCAAAGTGCGTGCGGAGTGCCGCCATAGCCGGCAGGGCCAGGACGGTGTCACCGAGCCAATTCGGCGCGCGTATCACGACACGTTTCACGACGAGCTCTCGCCTTCGGCACGGGGAAACATGCCTGCCACCGGTGGCTCATCGTCGCGCCATCGCCGGTGCATCCAGAGCCAGAGTTCGGGCTGGCGCCGCACGTACATCTCGAGGACGTCCGTGCAGCGCTGTGTGAGCTCCACAACCGGGTCCGGAGAATCCGCGCGCGGCAATTCGATCGGATGTTCGTAGACGATGCGGCAGGTGCCGTCGGGGGACGGAATGGCAAATATCGGGATCACGGCGGCGCCAGTTCGAATCGCCAACGCGCCGACAGCGGAGGTCGTGGCGGCAGGCCGTCCGAAAAATTGAACCGACACGGCGTCGGCCGGCTGGATGTGCTGGTCGATCAGAATGGTGACCGCGTCGCCGGCACCGAGCGCGCGCAGGACGCGCCGCAGCGCGCCGCGGCGGTAAATCACCTGATTGCCGGTGCGGGTCCGCGTGTGTTCCAGCAGCGTCTGCAACTGCGGGTTGTCGAGCTTTCGCGCCAGGACGAACATCGGCGGCAGCACCAGTGGGTGCGCGAGTCCGTAGACCTCCCACAGGCCAAAATGCCCGGTCACCAGCAACACCCCGCGGCCGGCGGCGATCGCTTCGCGCACGCGGTCCTCGCCCTCAAAACTCACCCGGGCGCGGATCTGCTCGGGGCTCAATGTGCTGAACTTGAGCAGCAGCGTCAGCGAGCGGCCGAAGTGCGCAAATGTCTTTCGCGCGATGGCACGGCATGCCGCCGGCGGTTTTGATGGGAACGCGGCCTGCAACTGCCGGATGGCGAGGCGCCGATGGCCGGCATCGATGGCCCAGAAGATGTGACCGATGCCGGCGCCCAGCAGGCTGACGGCCCGGTCGGGCCACGGTGCGACCATGGCCCGAACGACGACCACAATCGCGTACTCAATGCGATGACGCAGCGCGCGCGCACTCACGCCGGCACCGCCGACGAGCCCCCGGATCGTCCGCGAGCGGATTGGACCTGCGCTGCGAGCCACCCGGCAAATTCGGCGGCGGGCTCGATGGTGACGCGCAGGGGCCACTCGTAGACGGGCACGGGCAGTGGACGCAGCGCGCGCAGGCGAACGGCATCTTTACTTGTGGTGAGGACACCGGCGGCGCCACCCGCGCGGACATCGCGCGCGAGGCGCGCGAGGTCCGCGCGCGTGTAGCGGTGGTGGTCGCCGGGGCCCCAGGCCCCGGCGACCACATAGCCGGCGTCTTCGACCGCGCGGGTGAATCGCGCCGGGCCGGCGATGCCGGCCAGCGCGATCACGCGCGCGCCGGGCGCCAGCGCCGGGACGCCCGTCTCGATCGAGACGGGCGTCCCGGTGTGGCGAACGAGGCGGAAAGGGGACGGGTGTCGATCTGTGGAAAACCCGGTCACGGAAAAGACGTCGGGTGTCTTTTTGGCGGACGCAGGCAAAAAGACACCCGACGTCTTTTCCCCAGCCGGGTTTTCCACAGATCGACACCCGTCCCCCTGTGTGCCCCGGTCCTCAATCACCGCGTCGGCGCGCGCCAGCGCCGACACCGGCTCCCGCAGCGCGCCGAACGGCGCGCGGCGGCCCGTCAGGTCGCCCGGCGTCACAAGTACCAGGTCCACATCGCGCGCCATCTGCCGATGCTGAAACCCGTCGTCGAGCACCAGGGCGGTGGCCCGCAGGATGTGGCGCGCGAACGCGCCGGCGATCGCCCGCTGGTCGCACACCAGCACGGCGACGCCGGGCAGATCCCTGGCCAGCATCAGTGGTTCGTCGCCCGCGCGATCCACATCGGCCAGCAGGTGCCGCCCGTCCGAGACCACCACCACGCCATCCTCTGTCCGTCGCCGGCCGTAGCCCCTGGAAAGAATCGCGGGCCGTTCACCCATTTCAAGGAGCAGCCGCGCAATGGCCGCCACAGTGGGCGTCTTCCCCCGCCCACCAAACGCGATATTCCCGACGGAGATTACGAAAGGGGACGGGTGTCGATCTGTGGAAAACCCGGCTGATGGGAAAACGACCGCTGAGCGGAAAACGACCTCTGAGGTAGTTTTTTCGGCGGAAGGGACAAAAACTACCTCAGAGGTCGTTTTCCCAGCAGCGGTCGTTTTCCCCTGAGCCGGGTTTTCCACAGATCGACACCCGTCCCCCTCTCTTCCCCGATCTCCGGTCAGCCCGTTCACCGCCGCACCAGTCGGGGTCCGGGCGGCGGCAGCAGGGCGGCGACCGCGGCGAGCGTGCGCGCCTTGGCGCCGCGATTGGCCTCGACCAGTTCGCGTGCCGCCGCGCCCAGTCGCGCGCGCTCAGCCGCATCTGACAGCAGGCGCACCCACACCTCACCCAGTTCGGACGGCGTCGCCACTTGCACCGCGGCGCGGCGGCCCAGGAACGTCTCGGCGATCTCCGCAAAGTTCTGCATGTGAGGCCCGAACACGATCGCCTTGCCGTGGACGGCCGGTTCCAGGATGTTGTGGCCGCCGTGATCCACCAGACTGCCGCCGACAAACACCGCGGTCGCCACCTGGAACAGGTGCGCAAGTTCACCAATTGAGTCGAGCACCACAACATCGGCGGCAGGCTCGGTATCCACAATCAGCTCCGTGCGCCGGACCACGCGCAGCCCTTCCGCCCTGACAAGGGCCACCGCCTCATCGAATCGTTCCGGCTTGCGCGGCGCCATGATCAGCATCGCGGTCGGGTGCGTACGGCGAACCACGCCAAACGCGGTCAACGCGGCGGCCTCTTCCCCCTTCATGGTGCTTGCCGCCATCAGCACCGGTCGCGATTCCGGAATCCGGAAAAAACGCAGCACACGCCCGGCACCCCGGCCAGCAGCCGCGGTCGGCGACTCCAGCGAATCAAACTTCAGGCTGCCCGTCACCGAGACACGCGCCGGATCGGCGCCGATGTCGATGATGCGCCGGGCCGACTCATCACTTTGCATGCAGAATTGATCGACGTCGGCCAGCACGGTGCGAAAGAAGCCCCGGGCCATGCGGTATCGCGGATACGAACGTGATGAAATCCGCCCGTTGGCCATCAGGGTCTTCACGCCGGCCTTGCGGCAGGCCCGCAGCAGATTGGGCCAGATTTCCGTCTCCATCATGATGAAGAGCCTGGGACGCACCAGGCGCAACGTTCTCGACACAAACGGCTGCAGATCGAACGGGAAGAAAAACACGGCGTCCAGATCCGACAGGCGCTCCCGGGCAATCTGCTGCCCGGTCATCGTCGTGGTCGAGAGAAAAATTTTCAGGTCGGGGTATCGCTCCCGGAGTTCGGGAATCAGGGCCCGGGCCGTCAGCGCCTCGCCCACCGATACGGCGTGAATCCAGATGGAGTCGTCACCGTCAAGGTTGAACGTGACCGGCAGGACCCCCATCCGCTGGCCGAGGCTCCCCACATATTTTCGATACCGGATGGCCTGGTAGAGGAACCAGGGCGACAGGACCAGGGCCAGGACGACAACGGCCAAAGAGTAGAGGACGTGCACAACACTGGACAATATACGTCTTATAATCGCAGCCATGGCGATCAAGGTTGGTATCAACGGGTTCGGCAGAATCGGGCGCAACATCATGCGGGCGGCCATGGCGTACGACGACATCGACATCGTCGCGGTCAATGACCTGACCGACGCGGCCACGTTGGCCCACCTCCTGAAATACGATTCGATTCTCGGCAACCTCAAGGCGAATATCAGCGCATCGTCCGACGGCATTACGGTGGATGGCGATGCGTTCAAGGTGCTGGCACTCAAGGACCCGGCGGCGCTGCCCTGGAAGGACCTGGGCGTGGATGTGGTGTTTGAAGGCACCGGCCGCTTCACCAACCGCGAGGATGCGGCGAAACACCTGACGGCAGGGGCCAAACGCGTCATCATCACCGCCCCGGCGAAGAAACCGGACGTCACGGTGGTCATGGGTGTCAACCACGAGTCGTACGACCCGGCCACCCACCACATCATCTCCAACGCCTCGTGCACCACCAACTGCCTGGCGCCGGTGGTGAAGGTGCTGCACAACGCCTTTGGGCTCAAGAGCGGGTGGATGACCACCGTGCATGCCTACACCAACGACCAGAATCTGCTGGACCTGCCCCACAAGGATTTGAGGCGCGCCCGCGCGGCGGCCCTGTCGATCATCCCCACCACCACGGGTGCGGCAAGCGCGGTGGCCGAGGTTCTGCCGGAGCTCAAGGGTCGCCTCGACGGCATCGCGATGCGCGTGCCGACCCCCAACGTTTCTGTGGTGGATCTGAGCGCCAACCTCGAGCGGCCGGCGACGGCCGAGGCGCTCAACGCCGCGTTCAAGGCGGCCGCCGACGGCCCGCTGGCCGGCATCCTTGAATATGTGACGGCACCGCTCGTGTCGATCGATTTCCGCGGCAACCCACACTCGGCCATGCTCGACGCGGCGTACACGAAGGTGATGGACGGCAATTTCGCCAAGGTCATGGCCTGGTACGACAACGAGTGGGGCTACTCGAGCCGCTGCGTCGATCTGGTCCGGTACATGGCCACGCGCGGCCTCTGAGGGTCGCCATGCGAACCATCCGTGACGTCGCGCTGAAGGGTCGACGCGCCTTCATTCGCGTGGACTTCAACGTCCCGCTCAAGGACGGGCACATCACCGACGACACCCGTATCCGTGCGGCATTGCCCACCATTCATGCCGCAATCGACGCGGGCGCCACGGTGATTCTGGCGTCGCACCTGGGCCGGCCCAAAGGGAAACCGAATCCGGAGTTCAGCCTGCGCCCCATTGCCGATCATCTGGCATCGCTCCTCAAGCGTCAGGTCGCGTTCGCCCCCGACTGCATCGGTCCCGCGGCCGCAGAAGTGATCGCGGCCAATCCTGGTGGAGTCATCCTTCTCGAGAATCTCCGTTTCCACAAAGAAGAAGAAGCGAATGACGCCGGGTTCGCGGCTTCCCTTGCAGCGCTGGCCGACGTCTATGTGAATGACGCGTTTGGCGCGGCGCATCGGGCGCACGCCTCCACCGAAGGCATGGTCCACCTGATGGCCGATCACGCCGCGGGACTGCTGATGGAAGCGGAAGTGACCTACCTGGGTCGTGCGCTGAATAACCCCGACCGTCCATTTGTCGCCATCCTCGGTGGCGCCAAGGTATCGGACAAACTCGAAGTCATCGAGAACCTGCTGGGCAAGGTGGATGCGCTGGTCATTGGGGGCGCCATGGCCTACACGTTCTTCAAGGCGCGCGGCCTTGACGTCGGCACATCGCTCGTGGAAGCCGACCTGGTGGACACCGCCCGCGACCTCGAACAACGCGCCAAGGCCCGCGGTGTACGGTTGGAACTGCCGGTTGATCATGTCGTGGCGGCTGCAATCAGCGCCGACGCGGCCACCGAGGTGCTCGCGATCGGCGATTCGGCTATCGGCGATCGGAAGGGCCTCGACATCGGTCCCAAGACCATCGCCGCGTTCGCCGCCGTCATCGCGACCGCACGCACAGTGGTGTGGAACGGCCCCATGGGTGTCTTTGAGCTGCCGCCGTTTGCGGCCGGCACGATCGGTGTGGCGCAGGCCGTCGCCGCCGTAGACGGCACGACGATCATCGGCGGCGGTGATTCGGTGGCTGCTGTGACCCAGGCGGGCGTGGCCGATCGCATGACGCACATCTCCACCGGCGGTGGCGCCTCGCTCGAGTTCCTGGGTGGTCAGGCATTGCCAGGGGTGGTGGCCCTCTCATGAGAATCCCCGTCTTCGCGGCGAACTGGAAAATGAACAAGAGCGGCCTGGAAGCTGTGGCGTGGGTCCGCGAATTCGCCCTGCTGACCAGAGAATTGAGCGCGGACGCGGCCGAAGTGGTCATTGCGCCGCCGTTCACGGCCATTGCCGCCGCCGCGGAAGCCGTCCACGGCTCACACCACACGGTGGCCGGGCAGAACCTCCACTTCGAACGCGAGGGCGCCTTCACCGGCGAGGTCAGCGCCGGCATGCTGAAGGCCGCCGGCGCGTTGTCGGTCATCATCGGCCACTCGGAACGCCGGCGCCTCTTTGGTGAGACAGACGAGTGGGTGCAGCGCAAGGTCGCCGCGGCGCACGGCGCAGGCCTGACGCCTATCGTGTGTGTGGGTGAGACGCTCGACGAACGAGAGCGGGGCGACACCCTGACCGTGCTTGACGCCCAGGTGCGGGCCGGACTCGATGGCTGCAGTGGCGATCAGATCGGCGCCTTGATCGTGGCTTACGAGCCCGTCTGGGCCATCGGCACCGGCAAAAACGCCACCGCGGCCGAAGCCGGCGAGGCCCATGCCCACATTCGGCGGCGCCTGCGGGAGTGGTTTGGCGGCGCGCACGCGGACCGCACCCGGATTCTCTACGGCGGGTCGGTCAAGCCCGAAAACATCCGTGAACTCATCGGGCTGGCTGATGTGGATGGCGCCCTGGTGGGCGGCGCGTCCCTCGACGCGGCCAGTTTCGCCTTGATCGTCCAAAAAGCCACGTCCTAGACGGGGCTCCACGCCGTCTGTTAGAGTGAATGGCTATGTATTACGTCTTCCTTGGCGTCTACGCGATCGTCTGTTTCCTGCTGCTGGTGGTCGTCCTGCTGCAGCAGGGGAAGGGCGGAGACATTGCGGCTGCCTTCGGCGGTTCAAGCAGCCAGGCGGCGTTTGGCGCACGCGCCGGCGCCACGGTCCTGACACGGGCCACGACAATTCTGGGCGCGCTGTTCATGCTCGGCGCGCTGGCCCTGGCGGTCATGGGATCGTCGGGTGGTTTCGGCGGGTCGGTTGTGAGCGGCGTCTCTGGTCCGGCGGCACCGGCCGCCACGGCGCCGGTCGTTGATCCGCTGTCGAACCCGGGCGCAGTGCCGACGCCTCCGGCAACAACGCCGCCGGCGACACCACCGGCTGGCGGTCGGACGGGCGGCGGCGGGAAATAGACCTCGTTCACGAGCAAGACCACGCGGAAGTGGCGGAATTGGCAGACGCACCAGCTTGAGGGGCTGGCGGTAGCAATATCGTGGGGGTTCGAGTCCCCCCTTCCGCACCAATATTGGTCTGAGGGCTTCGCCCTCAGACTCCCTACACACTCACTCGTTCGGCGCTTCGACGCCTCTCTCCGTTCGCGTGGCGCGGCCGCTGACCGCGACCGCGCTGTGCCACTCGTGTGCCAATCGTGCAGGCCGGCTGGACCGACGGCGGTTGCCGCGACGACACGTGGCCGGTATCCTGCTGTGATGATCCTCGCAAAGGCCGTTGCCCTGCTCGGCGTGGTGGTGATGTCGGCCGCGCTTTTTCATGGCTTCGCGAACGGTGACTTCTTCGGCGAAGGGCGCCAGCTCGCGGCCATGCCCTGGGGCATTGTCTCGCTGGTCGATCTCTACACGGGCTTCGTGCTGTTTTCGGGCTGGATCATCTACCGCGAGCGATCCGTGCTCGTCGCCGTGTTATGGACGATCGCGATGATGACGCTCGGTTTCTTCGCCGGCAGTCTCTACACGTTCATCGCGCTTCACCGCAGCGGCGGCGACTGGCGGCGCTTCTGGCTGGGCCGGCACACCTCATGATGAGCCGCGCTCATTTGCGCTAGCAAGGCCGTCCAGTGCTGCACCAGCGTCAGCGATCGCGCGTTGTCTGAAGCACCGTCGTCGATCACCAACTTCTGGCCGTCGGCCGACACGTCGTAGGTCATGCCGCCGCGGATGCCATGGGCGCGGCTCGGTCTTTGCGCCACCCGGCGCTGGCTTCAAGGGAGCGACCCAGAGGTCGGGGCCGGCGTTCTTGCCATAGCGCTCAAACAGCGCCCGCAACGATCGCCGCTTCGGTCCCAGTGCCATTGGATGGCTTGCCGAAGAGACTGAATACCCCATTGCGGTTGGAACTGAGGCCCTCCAGCTCTGGGGCTGGCCGCGCGATCAGCCGCCGAACTGGCGCAGGTGGTGATCGGTGTGGCGGTAGCCCCAGATCATCCACTCGTCACGGGACATCGTGCCGAAGAGCGGGTGCGCCGCCGGCACTGATGTTGGGGCGCCAAACGCCCGCAGCAGCGCGATCGCCCGTGCGCGATCGCCCTCGAAGACGTCGGGCGCCGTGCCACCCTTCTCCGCATCCACCTCCGGCATGGTCTTGACCCCCTTCGGCCAGGTCATCGACGTATGGAGTGCGATCCACTTCACGACGGTGCGGTTGAACCAGTGGTCTCCGCGCGTGGCGACCGGGCGATGGCCGGTGACGACGAGGAACGCATCGCTCAGATGGCACACCATCTGGTGACTCGTCATTCGCCCCCACTGCCGCTCCGATCCGGGCAAGAGCGCGTTGAGGCGTGCGGTCAACGAGTCCACGGCGCCGGGGTCAGAAAGTTTCGCAAAGGTGGTCATCGGGTCCTCGGCGCGGGAATCGAATAGTCCACGTGCGCCTGCGACGGGAATCGTACTTTCGAGCGCCGGCCATCGGCGACCAGTCGCGCATGGGCTTCGGCCCAGGTCGGCGGCGTCGTGCTGTCCTGATTCCAGTGCGCGGTCGCGGCTTCGTCGCACCATTCCATCAGCTTCGGCATCGCCACTTTGTGTGCGCCGGAGATCATGTAGCCCCGCATCGCCGCCTCGTCGCGCCAGGTCGTCACGGTCCAGAACGCCAGTCGAGCGTCGTTCAAGACCTCAGACGTCAGGTTGCCGTCGGCGCCCTTCGACTGCCGCTGCGATCTGGCGGCGTGGAAGAGAAAGGCCGGCAGAAATCGCCATGACCTCAGGCGCAGGCGTGTCACGGAAACGAATGGCATCCAGAAAGTCTAAAACAAATGGCGCCCATCTGTTCGCCGGCGCAGCTGCCTGCGATCGTCGTACCGCGGCCTCGGTCTCGCGCGTGCGCGAGATCGTGCGTGCGCTGATGGGTGCCGACTGCCTCACGAGACCGAGTTGTTTTTCCCACACACCTCGTTCCGAGCTTCTTCATTCGCCACGCGCTGTGCGGGCCGCCCGTGGCACGTGTACTGCAATCTCCTGAACCGGAGGCAAATATGGCTTTCGCTGACCTGAAGACAGTGGCAACCGAGAAGATTGACGACCGTGTGCAAGCAGCCAAACGGGTGATTCGACAGCGCACCAACGATCTCGAAGATCTGCGTGATGCCGCCACACTCAAGATCCGGCGCGCGCCGATTCAGACCGTGGCGATCGCGGCCGGTGCCGGGATCCTGCTGGGATTCGTGATTGGTGCGACACGTGGCCGCGCCCGCGCGAATCGCATCCAGCCGATGTAGGACGTTATTGCCCCTGGCCTTCGCCGGCCCGTGGGCCGAAGCCGAAACGGTCGCGCACCGCCCGCCGGAATCGTTCACGTTCCTCCGGTGTGTAGCGACCGCTGCGTGACGACGACAGGCCGCGCCCGAATCCGCCGAAGAGGATTCGGCACAGGGCGAGCAAGCCCAGCGCCTGCCAGAAGGAGACCTGCGGCCACCCGAAGAGCGGCGGCATCAGCCAGTTCCAGAGCAGGAGTACAACCTGGCCGCCGACGAAGGCGAACAGCAGCATTCCCAGAATCGCCAGCGGCGCGATGAACAGCAACTTCCTCGATCGATGGATCATGGTCGGGTCCTCAGTGGTTCGTCAGTTCGTCGTAGATGTCCTGCAACCGCTCGCGCAGTTGGAGGACCGCGTAGCGCTTGCGTGAGAGCAGCGTGTTCACGCTGATGCCGGTCTCGGCGGCCATTGCCTTGAAGCTGCGGCCGTCGATTTCGTGCGCGACAAACACGTCGCGCTGTGCGTCCGGCAACTCGTCCACCGCCAGTGCAAGGGCATCGATGAGCGCCTGGCGTGCGAGTAACGCGTCAGGGCCGGCGTCGGGTGAGGGCAGCAGCTCCTCGAACCGTAGCCACTCGTCGTTCTCATCCCCGTGGCCCGAGGCGGCGCGGCTGGGGAAGGGTTCGGGCTTCTTCTTCCGGAAGAGATCGGTGATGCGGTTGCGCGCCACGCGAAACAGCCAGCCCGTGACGTGGTCGATGGGCATCAGCCGCCGGTTCGCCTCGACCAACTCGTAGAAGACGTCCTGGAGAATGTCTTCCGCATCGCGCGGGTCCGGCACGCGCCGGCGGATGAATTGGCGAAGCCGCGACTCTTCCCGCGTGACCACGTCGTCGATCCGCCGGTCTTGTTCAACGGCCATGGGGTGCAGGTGTGTCACCAGTCATTCGCCTACAGGTGTAGACGGATGAGACGTGCGGATATTGTAGGGGGCCGCTGCCAGCGCCTCAGCCCACCCGCAGAGGATCACTGAACCATGGCGTCCAGAAACGCGATGGCGTCATCCTACTTCCCTACTTCCCTACTTCCCTACTTTCCCAGCGATCGCCGTGACCGCGTCCCAGTAGAACCCCTCCTAGCGGCCCCCGTGCTCGGCCATCATCGGGTCGTCACGCACGGTGACCGTGCCCTCGAGCGTCTGCCCGTTCACTCGCAGGGTGACGCGGTAGGTGCCGGCGCCGGCCGTGCTGTTGCCGATGGGCGAGCCGAACAGCGGGCGCCCGGCCGCCTCGCCGTTGAAGTCGGTCACCAACTCCAGGCGCACCCGATTGAGCGCGGCATCGGTGGAGGCGGCCGTCAGCGCCGTGCGCAGCCGGCCGAGCTGCTGGCGCCGGGTGGCATCAGCCACGCGCCCGTCCAGAAACGCGATGGCCGCGTCGAGACGGGCCGCCATGGCGGCGCGTTCGGCTGCGGTGGTCGGGAACTGGAAGTTCCAGTGCGCGCGATTGATGCCGGCCTGCGCACCGCCGCCGCCCAGACGCACGGTCGCGATGCGGTCACCGGCAAACTCCGAGACGTTCAGTGTCACCGGGCCTTGCGGCGCTTCGCGCAGCCAGAAATTGATCGAGGCGCCCGCTGGTGGATTGGCACCGCGAAACAGGAAGTCTTCCTGCATGCGCCCCAGGTCGATCGTCACCCACCTGGTGGCCACCTCGCTTCGGAACAGGTGCGCGGCCGTGTTCGCCACGGCCGGCGTCATCTGCCGTAGTGGGGTAAGGTCATCCAGAATCCAGATGGCCCGGCCATGGGTGCCGGCAATCAGGTCTCCGTCACGCGGGTGAATCACCAGATCCAGCACCGCCACGTTGGGCATGCCGCTTGACAGCTTGAACCACGTGGCGCCGCCTTCGGTCGAGGCGTACACGCCGAACTCCGTGCCCAGAAACAGCAGGTTCGGGTTCACCGGGTCTTCGTTGATGACGTATGACCCGATGCCCTTGGGCAGATTGCCAGTGATGTTGGTGAACGTGGCGCCAAAGTCGCGTGTCACGAACACATGCGGATCCATGTCGTCGAGCCGATGGTTGTCGAGCACCACGTAGGCCGTGCCGACCGCGTGGTGTGAGGGCTCCACGCGGCTGACCCACACCTCGCCGGTGACACCCGGCAGGTTGCTGCGCACATTCGTCCAGCGGGCGCCGCCGTTCCTCGTCACCTGCACATTGCCATCGTCAGTGCCCGCCCAGATCAGCGCCGGGTCGAGCGGCGACTCTCGGACGTCGAACACCGTGAAGTGGTTTTCGCCGCCCGTCACCTCGCGCGTCAACCCGCCCGAGTTCGACGGATTGCGCAACTCGGCATTATTGGCCGTCAGGTCGGGGCTGATGATGCGCCACGTGTCGCCGCGATCCACCGACTTGAACACGTGATTGCCGCCGAAGTACAGCGTGCGCGGGTTGCTGGGCGACATCGTCAGCGGACTGTTCCAGTTGAAGCGGAAGTGCGGCGGCATCAGCGGCCGGTTGGGTTGCCCATAGCGGAACCAGTGCTCGCCGGGTGCAATCGTGTATCGGATGGGTGTTTCGGTGTAGCCCACGTCGGAGTAATCCGAAAAATTCAGCACCGTCTCCGGCGTGGGCGTGATGAACGTCGGCTGGCGTGTCTCAACGTTCAGGCGCATCGCAAACCCGACGTGATTCACCATGTAGGTCACGCGATAGTCGGTGGGGTCGACCAGGGAGGCAAAGCCGTCGCCTTCACCCAGCCACGTGTTGTGCATGTTGAGGATGCCGCGGGTCTCTCGAGAATTGCTCGGGCCGCTCCAGATCGCGTTGTCCTGCAGACCGCCGACCACCCAGTACGGGTCGCGCATGTCGACGCCCACCTTGTAGTACTGCCCGATGGCCATGTTGTCGAACGAGAGAATCGTCTGGCCGTCATCCACCGTCAGGTACGCGCCCTGGTCGGTGGCGGTATAGAAGATCTTCGAGTCGCTGGGCGACATCCAGAAGTCGTGCTCGTCCCCGCCGCCGCCCCACCATTTGTCGCGCCAGGTGACGCCGCCGTCGAGCGACACCTTGAACTCGCGTCCCACCGAGAAGATGCGCTTCGGGTTGTTCGGGTCGATGAGCACCTGCCCGTGGTAGAACGGTCGCAGGTGGGTCTTCAGCAGCCACTTCCACGACGCCCCCGCATCCTCGGAGATGTAAATGCCCGAGCCCGGCGTCTGTGCGCTCGTCGGTCGCGACGGGTCGTACGGGATGTTCTCGTCGGCTTCGTACGCCGCCACGACGATGTCGGGGTTGGCGCGGTGAATCGAGATATCGATCATGCCCGAGTCGCCGGCCGCCAGGCCGTTGCTCATCCGCTGCCACGTGCGGCCGCCATCGCGCGTCTTGAAGATGCCGCCATTGGGTCCGCCCGAGTGCATCGTTGCCGGCTGTCGCAGCCGGTGATACATGCCGGCGTACAGGATGTCGGGGTTGCGCGGGTCCATCACGACTTCGGTGGCGCCCGTGCGTCCGTCGTTGGGCAGGCCGCCCGCCAGTTTCGTCCAGGTGGTGCCGCCGTCAGTGGTCTTGAACAGGCCGCGGTCGCCCGAGTAGCCCCACAGGTGGCCGGGGGAGGCGGCGTAGGCGATGTCGGGATTGGTCGGGTGCAGCGCGATCTCCGCGATGTGGTGGGTGTTGGCCAGACCGACGTGCCGCCACGTCTTGCCGGCGTCGATGGTCTTGAACAGCCCGTTGCCCCAGCCGCTCGAGTTGCGGTTGGCCGCCTCACCCGTGCCCACCCAGATGATGTTGGGGTTCGGCTCGAAGATCGCCACTGAGCCGATCGAGCCGGCGCCCTCGGAGCGGTCGAAGATCGGGTCCCATGTGATGCCGGCATTTTTCGAAAGGAACACGCCGCCCGAAGCGGACGCCACCACCACGTAGCGGTGATCGGTGGACAGGGCCTCGATGGCGGCGATGCGGCCCGTCATGTTGGCCGGACCGATGTTGCGCCACCGCAGGTCGCGGGCCAGCGGATGCGTCGCCGCTGGAGCCTGGAACGCACCCAGCGACGCAACTACTCCCAGCCACACCGCCGCACCCCACAACCTGGAAATTCTCACGTCAACAACTCCTTACCCCGGACCCCGGACCCTGGACCCTGGACTCTGGACTCTGGACCTACCAAATGTCCCCCACTGTGTACCCGTTCGGGAACGGGTCTTCCGGATCCACCACATACGAGGCGAATCCCGTGATCCACGCGGTGCCCGTGATGGTGGGCACCACCGCCGTACGCGCCTGCGCGCCGGCGCCAACCGTGGTTGTGGCGATCAGGCGGCCCGTGAACACCGTGCCCAGGATGCCCTCGTGGCGGAAGTCTTCGTGCAGGCCCAGCTGACCCTTCGCGTGCAGGATTGCCATTTTTGCCGACGTGCCCGTGCCGCAGGGTGAGCGATCGATGACGCCCGTCCACGTGGAGGGTTTGTTCCAGTCGAGGATGCCGGTGGACACCGTCACGGCGTTACGGCACGAGTTGGCCGGGTCGTGCGGCGGGCCTGACAGCTGGCCGATGGTGATGCCGGCAAACCCAGGTTGGTCCGGGTGGACGACGGGCAGTTGTTCGGCGGCCGCGGCCTCGATCATCTCGGTCGTGCGGGTGATGTCGCGTCCTTCGTCGGGCGTCAGCCGGAAGCCGAACTGTGCCGCATCGGCAATCACGTAGAACATGCCGCCGTAGGCGACGTCGACGGTCACCGTGCCCAGTTGTGGCACTTCGATGGGCTGGTCCAGGTGGGTGGCAAACGCCGGGACGTTGGTGAACGTGACCCCACGCACTTTGCCGTTGCGGCACTCCGCGTGGACCCGGATCAGGCCCGCCGGCGATTCCAGCACCACGTCGGTGGTGGGTTCGGTCATCGGCAGCATGCCTGTTTCGAGCAGGGTGGTCACCACGCAGATCGTGTTTGTGCCCGACATGCCGGGGTATTCGACCTGTTCCATGATGACGAAGCCGGCCTGGGCTTCGGCGTGGGTGGTGGGCAGGATCAGGTTGCAGTTGGCGGCCGGGTAGCCGCGTGGTTCGCGCAGCATCCGCAGCCGCAGGTCGTCGCCGTGTGTCTGCAGCCACGTCATCTTCTCGAACATCGTCGTGCCCGGCACGTCGAGCACGCCGCCGACGATGACGCGTCCGGGTTCGCCGGCCGCATGCAGGTCGACGGCCTGTATCATCCGGTTCAGTCGCATACGCGCATTGTAGCCACAGCCCCGGTCTGCGGGACCGGCTTCGGCCGCAGCACGATTGGGACCAACGCGCGCTCAGCCAGCTTGCCAAGATCCGGTTGCGCCCGTAGAATCACGTCAGGATCTGTGGGGGTTCGAGTCTCCCCTTCCGCACTATTATTGGATCGCCGGGGGACCCTGCACCCCGGCTAGCTCCACGGCCCTCCGCGCGGACGCTCTGGGCCGCTCCGCAGGGCATCCCTGTTGGAACGCCGAGGCACAGAACCGCAACTAGCTTCCGCGAACCATGCCCCTCCTGACCCTCGACCACATTTCCACGGCCTTCGGCCACGTGCCGTTGCTCGACGACGCCTCGCTGCAAATTGAAGCCGGCGAGCGGATCGCCATTGTCGGACGTAACGGCACCGGCAAGTCCACCCTCCTCAAGATCATTGCCGGTGACCTGGAACCCGACGCGGGCACGATTTGGCGAGGGCCTGGTGTGAAGGTCTCACGGCTGCCGCAGGATGTCCTTGAAGCCAGTGCCGACCGCCGGAGCGTCCACGATGTGGTCTCCGAGGGCGTGCACGGGCTCGACGAGGAAGACTGGGAACGCGAACAACGTGTGGATCAGATCATCGAGCGCCTGGATCTCAATGCCACCGCCCGCGTGAACGAGCTGTCGGGCGGATGGCGCCGGCGCGTCTGGCTGGCGCGGGCCCTGGCCGCACAGCCCGACATATTGCTGCTCGACGAACCCACCAACCATCTCGACATCGAGGCCATCACGTGGCTCGAGGACATCGTTGAAAAACACCGCGGCGCCGTGGTGTTCGTCACGCACGACCGCGCCTTCCTTCAACGAGTGGCCACGCGACTGGTGGAACTCGATCGGGGCCACCTGACCTCCTACGCCCCGGATCCTGCCGCCCGCAGCGGTGCCGTTCCTGTGTACGACGAGTATCTGCGACGCAAGGAAGAAGCACTCGCCATCGCGGCCATGGCCCACGAGAAGTTCGACAAGCGGCTCGCGCAGGAAGAAGTCTGGTTGCGGCAGGGCATCAAGGCGCGACGCACCCGCGACGAAGGCCGCGTCAAAGCGCTCATGCAGATGCGCGCCGAACGCTCCCAGCGCCGGCAGGCCATCGGCTCGGTGCGACTGACGATGGACGCCGGTGAGCGGTCGGGCAAGCTCGTCTTCGACGTCAAGAGCATCTCGAAGACCTTCGCGGTCCAGGGTCCAGAGTCCAGAGTCCAGGGTCCTGTCATTGCCGAATTTTCAACCCGCATCATGCGTGGTGATCGCATCGGCGTGCTTGGACCAAACGGCGCGGGCAAGACCACGCTGTTAAAGATGCTCGTGGGCGAATTGCCACCTGACACCGGCACGGTGGAGATTGGGACCAACGTCCAGATTGCGTACTACGACCAGCAGCGCGAGCAACTGGACCCCGAGCGCACCGTGGTGGACACCGTTGGTGACGGCAACGACGTGGTGACGGTCGGTGGACGCAGCCGGCACGTCCACGGCTACCTCGAAGACTTCCTGTTCCCGGCCGCGCGTGCGCGGTCCAAAGTCAAAGCGTTGTCGGGCGGGGAACGTAATCGCCTGCTGCTGGCGCGACTCTTCACGCGCCCGGCGAACGTACTGGTGCTCGACGAGCCAACGAACGACCTCGACATCGAGACCCTCGAATTGCTGGAGTCACAACTGGCGGAGTTCGACGGCACGGTGCTGCTCGTCAGCCACGACCGGGCGTTCCTCAACAATGTCGTCACCAGCACGATGGCCTGCGAAGGCAACGGTATCGTCCGCGAGTATGTGGGAGGATACGACGATTGGCTGCGGCAGTCAGCCACCCCGACCTCGGCAGGCGACGCCTCCGGGAAACGGTCGCCGACGGATCAGGCTCCGCCTGCGAAGGCGATTGCCAAGAAAAAGCTCTCGTTCAAGGAACAGCGCGAGTTCGATGGGCTGCCCGCGCAGATCGAATTGCTCGAACGCAGCATTGCCACACGTGACGATGTCATCGCCAGCGCGGAGTTTTATCGCAAGGGCGCAGAACAGATCCGGATCACGCTCCAACAACAGGACGAAGAACGCACCGCCCTGATTGCGGCGCTCGCACGCTGGGACGAATTGGATTCGCGCACGCGTTAGACGCTTGACAACTGTGATAATTTTGCATACCCAGTACCTGTATGCATCGGCTGACGTGGCCACGGGCCACGATCGTCTTGTTCGCGTTCTTCGGACTCGCTCTCCTTCAAGCGTGGCCCTTGCCCCTGTACCTGTCGAGCCAGCTGACGGGGCCGCCCTCGGGTGACACCGGCGTGTACGTCTGGAACACGTGGGTCTTCCGCCACGAACTCGTGGATAACGGCGCGTGGCCCCTCTGGACGAGCTCGATTTTTGCCGGGGATGAACCTGCCAATCTGGGCCATCACAACTACACGTTGTTTGCCAATCTGCTCGCCGTGCCGCTGCAGATCGTCTTTGACGTGGTGGCCTCATTCAATCTGATCTACCTGATCAACATCGCCCTCGCCGGCTTTGGGATGTTTCTGTTGGCGCGCCGGGTCACGACGCACGACGCCGAAGCGTGGCTGGCAGGTGCGCTGTTCGCGTGTTGCGGTTTCATGGTGGGGCGCAGCTTTGGCCATTTCAGTCTCGTCGCGGCTGCCCCTCTGCCCTTTTTTGTCTGGTGCCTGATTCGGTGCTGGGAACGTCGCCGCACGCGCGACGCACTCGCGCTCGGTCTCGTGTCCGCGTGGTCGATCACGGCGGACCCGTACTACGCGGTGTATTGCCTCATGTTGGGCATGGGGTTTCTCGTGAGCCACACCGTGAGGCTCACGCCGGCGATGTCTCGACCCCGTGTCTGGAAACGGGCGCTGACTATTTGTGCCGTGCTCGCGGCTGTCCCGGTGGCCGTCCGGCTCCTCACGGGTGGCGGAGTGATGCAGACAGGCCCGTGGGAAATTTCCGTGCGTTCGCTCTATACGCCGGTGCTGATCCTGACGTTCGTGATTTGCCTGCGCGCACTGGTGATGTTTCGCATTCAGCGCACGCGCGAACCCTGGCCGCAGTGGGTCACGGCCACGTGGCTCGTGATCGTGGCGGTCGCGTCCGCCGGCGCGCTGGCGGCGCCCGTGCTCTCGGCCCAGGCCTTTGGCGAAGCGATGGACGCCGCACCCGTGCTCTGGCGCTCGGGACCGCAAGGCGCGGACCTGTTGGCCCTCCTGCTCCCGCATGCCGCACATCCGCTGATGCCCGAGGTGGTTCGGACCGCCCTCGCCCAGCATCCGGGCGGACTCATCGAACAGAGCGCGAGCCTGTCGATGGTTGCGTTGCTCGTGATCGGCTTGGCGTGGTGGCGCACGTCATGGCGGCCCTCGATGCGGTGGCTCGCGGCCGCGGTGGCGTTCGGGCTCATGACGATGGGTCCGTTCATCTACGTAGCCGGCGTGAACACGTACATTCCAACTCCGTGGACGCTGCTGCGTTACGTGCCGGTCATCTCAGACGCGCGGATGCCCAGTCGTATGGCCATTGTGGCGACCATGGCTGTGGCCATGCTGTTTGCCGCCGCCCTGAGCGCGTGGACGTCCCGCGCGGGAAAACATCGTCCCTGGGTGCTGGTGGCCGTCGCGCTGTTGTTGTGCGTGGATTTGTTTCCGGCGCCGCGGCGGCTGTACTCCGCCGGCGTGCCGGAGATTTACCAACGCATCGCCCAGGACCCTCGGCCGGTCAGCGTCCTGAGGCTGCCCACTGGGGTGCGTGACGGCCTGGCGTCGCTCGGCAACTTCACCGCCCACGCGCAGTTCTTCCAGACGGTCCACGAGAAACGCCTGATCGGCGGGTACTTGTCGCGGACGACGCCCCGGCGGCGCGAGTCCCACATCAGCCATCCGGTCCTGGGCCCCCTGGTCGCCCTCAGTGGCGGCCTGCCGGTCACCCAGGCACAACGGCTCGAGGCCCGTGCGGCTGCCGCCGCATTCGTGCGCGAGGTCGATCTGGGCTACGTCGTGATCAACCACCGCGAGGCGTCACCCGCCCTGGAGCAGTTCGCCGTGGACGTGCTCAAACTGACGCGCGTGCAAGGGGATGCGGATCTGTCACTCTACGTGCCGTTCGGCGCCGCCCGGACCGAGGCCGGGCCGCAGCCACGGCCTGGCGGCGGCCATGAGGGCCAGAACCCCACCAAACGTGCACACGATGGTGGCGCCGGTCGGTAAGTCGAAGGACACCGACAGATACATCCCCAGCATCGACGTGATGCCACCCATCACCCAGCCCAGCGTCAGTCGCGACCCGACGCGGCTCGCATACAACATGCCGGCCACGGACGGCACGATGAGGTAGCAGAACACCAACAGGACGCCGGCGATGGCCACCGACCGGGTCACGACCACACCAAACGACGCGTAGAACAGAAAATCCCAGAACCGCACCGAGATCCCCGATGCCTCGGCGGCCGCCGGATTCATGGAGATCAGCAGGAAGCGTTTGCGGTACACGAAGTGAAACGCACCGATCGCCACGTACACCCCTGCGGTCTTCCACACTTCTTCCCACGACACCGACAGGATGTTGCCCACGAGCATGTCGCGCAGATGTTCGCTCTCACCGGTGGACTGGCTCATGGCGACGATCACGGCCGCTGACGCCACCGCGTAGGAAATGCCGATGATGGCTTCCTGCGGCACGCGGGCGTTATGCCCTTTGACCAGTGAAAAGATTGCCGCGCCAATGAAGGTGAACCCGAGGCTCATCCAGTAGACGCCCGGGTGATGGGAATCGCCGCCGAACGCGGGGACGAGCAACGCGAGCGTGGCGCCAAGCGAGGCGATCTGCGCCAGCGACAGGTCCACGAAGATGACCCCGCGTTCCACCACGTGCAGCCCGAGGTACGCGTGAATGCCGGCGATGATCAAACTGGCCACTATCGCCGGCGCGAGAAACGAAACGAGGGCCCAGTCCATCGCCACTACTTCCCGGCCTTTGCGAGCGTCGTCACCAGCAGATTGATGTTGAAGTCGAACAGCTTGATGTAGTCGTCGGTGCCTGGCAGGCCTCCCACCGAGGGCGCCAGCGTCAGCACCTGCGCGCCGGTTTGCGACGCAATCTGTTTGGGGGTCTTCGTATCGAAGTACGGCTCAATGATGATCACCTTCACCTGCTGGCGTTTCATCTCAGTGATCAAGCCGAGCGTGTGCGCTGGTGAGGGAGGCACACCGGGCTTGGGCTCGACGTACCCGATCACGTCAAGACCAAACCGGTCGGTGAAGTTCGGCCACGACCGGTGATATGTCACGACCTTGGTGCCCTTGAACGGCTTCATGGCCGTATCCCATCGCCGTTCTGCGTCGGCCAGGCGCCGATCGAAGTCGGCGTACCGCTGGGCGTAACCCGCCTGGTTCGCGCGGTCAAGCTGGGTGAGCCGGTCACGAATCGCTGCCGCGATGACACGGCCGTTTCCGGGATCGAGCCAGTAGTGCGGGTTGCCGGAAGGGTGCACGTCGCCCATCGCGCGCGTCAACTGTCCGGTGGGCAGGTCCAGGATCTTCACGTTCGCTGAAGGGTCGAGGTATCCCGTGGCGCCCACCTGGATGCGCGCGTTGCGGCTGCTGTTGATCAGCGGAGGCAGCCAGCCAATTTCAAGTTCCCGGCCCACCACGATGAGAAGGTCGGCGCGACTGAATTTCAGAATAAAACTGGGTTTGGCCTCAACAAAATGCGGGTCCTGGTAGCCCCGCGCGATGGCTTCGACGGTCACGGCGTCGCCGCCGATGTCGCGCGCGATTGCGGCCAGGTCCTCGGTGGTGGTCACGATCTTGAGTGGCGCCGAAGTCGCGAACACGCCGCCGAGAGGGCCGGCGAGCAAGACGACACCGGCACAGATTGATGCAAGGAGTATTTTCATGGGCATGCCTCAGAACACATGGGCGCCGTGCGCCCCGATGCCAAAACTCAATTGAAAGAGAAACTCGTTCGCGCGGCGACCCTCGCCGTATCGCGTGTGACGGTACTGGCCGCGCAATTGACTGAACTCACTGGGCCAGAACGAGAGGAACACCGACGCCCCGGAGTCGCGCAGGTCCGGATCCAGGGCGCGCTCGGAACGGTCGAGCCGCCCGCCGATATACCAGCGCCTGGCGAACTGGTACTCCGCCAATCCAAACAGGCCGAACGCGCTCGCGGCCGGGGCCCCGGGCAGGTCCTGCCGGCTCCAGACCAGTTCCGTCCGCGCCTGGAAGCGGCGATAGATCGCGCGGCGCAGCGGCCGGTAGCGAAAGGTGGCATCCACGCCAATCAAGCGGCGATTGGCGTCGGGCCCCACGTTGGTGGGGCCCCACGCGACCGACCCGCCGAGATCGAGATTCGCGCTTTCCGTGAGATCGCGATACGCGCGCAACCGGCCCACGTAGTTGAGCTTCGACCGCTGGTCGCTCTGGAAGACCGCCGAGTCGCCGCTGAAGACCTCTGCGGTCGCTTCAAGAAAGGCCAGCGGGTTCTGCACGAGCCGTGACAGCGACAACCCGGAATCGGAGATGCCCTCCTCGCCTCCCACCAGATGCTGGGTGACGAGCGGCCGGTCCGCCGTGGGTACGGCGTGAGTGTGCAGCGTGTTGACCTTGCCGAACTGCGCGCGCAGTTTGCCCGCTTTGAGCAGCAACGACCCAGGGAGCGAGGTGAAGGTGATGTATCCCTCCTCGATCTCCACGCCTTCGGGTGACGCCGCGAGAAAAAAGTCGGCCCGTGCGTAGGTATCCACCACCGACCTGAACGACAGTTCCACTTCGCGAAGTTGGAGCGACCGCTCACCGGCGTTCGGGTTTTTTCCGGCTGCCGCGACGAAGTTCGCAATGACCGAAATGTCCGGATTGAAGACGTTAGAGCCAGCGGCCGCCGCGGGTTGTGCCGGCGCAGCGGCCGGCGGAGGCGGCACAGCCGGCGTCCCGCCTGCGGCCTGGGCCAACGCCAGGCCGGGCGTGAGGCCGCTCACGCCAAGGCACAACAAAAAAATACATCGATGGATCGATCGGAGACACCACGCTTGCATGGCCTGCACCTTCCGACAACACGGGGACAACTCGCGCCCCGTCTCGCCGTGCGAAGCGGGGCCTACAGAGCGGTTGAGCGGGTTGAAGTGGGAGGGCCGCGCGAGGGCCGTGTGAGGAGGTCGATGGCCGCGGGCACCTCGAGGGCCATCAGGACGGGCACGGCCAGTCCACCGGGCATGGCCAGGCGCGCTTCGGAAGTGGCGCTGGCACCGCGTACGGCTTGCAGGAAGTGGCAAACGGGACAGTGCTGTGCCTCGCCGTCCGAGGCGTCGCCGACCGCTGTCGCACGGTCACCGACGGTCAGGCTGACGGCGCCGCACGCGATGTCAATAATGCCGAGGTGGTCCCTGCTCAGGCCTGTCAACCCGAGGGTCAACACAAACGTGGCCAGGAGCAGCCGCGCGCGAAGCCGCCGAACCGTCGCGGAGCGCATGCCGCCACTGTACGGCCGTGCTCACTCGTCGTCAAGACAGCGCGCCTTGCGGTGGCTTCAGGGCCTCAAGCTAGGCCTCGATCTGCCCACTTGACAGCCGCGTAACGAAGGCTTCTACTTCTTTCGACCGACTTCGTTCACCGACTTAAGGAAGTCGGCCCGGACAGGTCGTTTTGGAGGAATCAGTGATGCAGTTGCGTCGTCTTTTTGCCATGGCCCTCGTGGCCGTGTGCGCCACCGCCGGCACGGCCTATGGACAGTCTCAGGCCATCAACGGAACCATCGAAGGCACAGTCAAGGACTCGTCCGGGGCCGTGTTGCCTGGCGTGACCGTCACCGTGACCAATACCAGCACGGGCGCGCAGCGCGTGGTCGTGAGCAACGAATCTGGCGTGTTCCGGGCCCCCCTTCTGCCACTGGGCGTGTTCACCGTCACGGCAGAACTCTCCGGATTCTCGAAGTTCGAACAGGTGGGCATCAATCTGGTGGCCGGGCAGACGGTTGTCCTGAGTGTGGCCCTGAAAGTGGGCGCGCTGAGCGAGACCGTGACCGTCAGCGCCGACTCGGCGGTGGTCAACCTGGGCAAGACGGACGTGGGCCGCAACCTGAACGAGCGTGAAATCAAGAACCTGCCGCTCGTCTCGCGCAACCCCTACAATTTTGCCCTCCTGCAGCCCGGCGTGACGGGCTCGGAAAACAGTGAGTTCGGCGTGCCGCGCTTCGGCGTCAACGGGCAGGCCCTGCGCGTGAACTACCAGGTGGACGGCAACACGAATACCCAGCGCGACCGCGCCGGCCTGCGCATGATGCCGATGTCGGAAGTCATGATCAGCGAAGTCCAGGTGGTGACGTCCGGATTCGCGCCCGAGTTCGGCAGCACGACCGGCCTGGTCTACAACGCCGTCACGCCGTCAGGCACCAACACCTTCAAGGGTGATCTCGGCTACCGCTTCCGGCGCAAGTCCTGGTCGGCATTCCCGTTCTTCTTCCAGGGCGTGCGGACGGACGATACACGACCGGATAACTCGCTCAAGATTTTCACCGGCACGGCCGGCGGCCCGATTGTGAAGAACTCGCTGCATTTCTACACAGGCACGGAACGCACCTACCGCGAAATGCCGCGCCTCATCAACATCGACCCGGGCATCGCCACCCAGGTGGGTGTGGCGGCCCAGCCCGGCGCCATCGACGCGTACCAGCAAGTACTTTTCATCATCGGCAAGGTTGACTGGCAGGCCACCCCGAGCCAGCGCCTCACCGCGCGCACCAACCTTTTCAGGAACGACAATCCGCTCAACGCAGGCGGCGGCGGCAACACGGCCATCGAGCGGTCGGTGGACTTCAACGACCGGATGTGGTCGCACGCCGTACAGGCGGTCTCCACCCTCGGTGCCTCGAACCTCAACGAACTGCGGATGCAGGTGATGCAGCGCACCTCGCGCCGTGACTCGGCGGAGGGCGCCGGCACCGGCGTTTCGGTCAACATCAATGGCGGCGTCATCAACGGTGTCAACAACAGCATCCAGTTCGGCATGCCGACCGGCGACGGCGAACTGCTGCAGCAGCGCATCTACCAGGTGGTCAACAACTTCACGATGCTCCGCGGCAACCACAACTTCAAGGTGGGCGTCGACTACTCGTTCATCGATGACAAACGCGCGGTTCCGCTGCCGGCCACCTACACCTTCCCCACAGTGGCGGCGTACCTGGCGGCCAAGAGTGGCGCCAACCCCAAGGGCTACACGACGTTCGCGCAAACCGTGGCGATCGAGCCGGAATTCGACATGACCAACGCCGGGCTGTCGGGCTTCATTCAGGACGACTGGAAGATCTCGCCCAGGCTGAAGCTGCTGTACGGTGTGCGGTACGACCTCAACATGTACAACAAAGGCATCGAGGGGTCGCCCTACTCCCAGACGTTCAACCGCGACGCCAATAACTTCGGCCCCAGGTTCGGCTTTGCGTGGACACCGGACGAGTCCGGCAAGTCCGTCATCCGCGGCAGCTCGGTCGTGATGTACGACCAGATGCTGCTGGCGATCATCGAGCAGTCGTATGAAAACTCTGGCGACCCGCGACGCATCGCCGTCTCGCTGGCGCCAACCGCGGCCAACGCGCCCAGTTTCCCGAACGTGCTGACGACCGCCACGGGCACCCAGAGCGTGCTCTTCGGCATGGATCCCGATTTCGTGTCCGGTCGCACGTGGCAGAACAACATTGCGTACGAGCGCGCCATCGGCACCAACTACTCGGCGTCGGTCAGCGCGATGTATGCGCGCGGCTATACGATGCCCGTCATCTCGGAAGTGAACTTCACCGACAATCCCGTCCGCACGCTGGATGACGGCCGCAAGGTATTCAGCGCGACCGTGAACGCGGCCAACCGGGTGGACCCACGGTACAATCGCGTCCGGCTCGTACAGTCGATCGGCGAGTCCTGGTACAAGGCCATGACGCTGCAGTTCGGCAAGCGCTGGAACGGCAGCCTCCAGTTTGACCTGAACTACACGCTGGCCAAGGGCATCGACACGGCACCGCTCGGCGGCGGCACGCTGTCGGTGCAGGGTGATGCCGCGCGATCGGATCCGTTCGACCTGCAGCGCGACAAGGGCCCGAACTCGCTCGACATCCGGCATACGTTTAATGCGAGCATCGTCGCTCTGGCGAACTTCACGATCGCCAACCGCGTGCTGCACCACATCATCAACAACAACCAGGTGTCCCTGCTCGTGCAGGTGAACAGCGGCACACCCGTGCAGCTGGCGGGCAACACGGACCTCAACGGCGACGGCACCAACAATGACCGCCCGCTGTTCATCACGCGCAACTCGCTGAACCTGCCGACGCGCAAGAACATGGACCTGCGATTCTCGCGCTTCTTTAATCTGCACAAGAGCTACCGGTTCGAGGTGCAGGCGGAGTTCAAGAACATCTTCAACAACGAGCAGGTGTCCGGCGTGCAGACCACCTACCCGGTGAATGCCACGACCGGCGCGGCCACGGGGACACTGCCGAACAACAGCTTCGCCCTGATTCCCACTGGCGGATTCGAGCAGCGCAAGTTCCAACTCGGCTTCAAGCTGTTTTTCTAGTCGTTCGACCGGTGACCGCAGGCACCACGCCTGCGGTCACCGGAGGTTCACGTCTTCTCCCAGCAAGCGAGCGCCATGCCGTCTTTCGTTCGGGTCAGGCCTCTTCTCTTCATCGTCACGGCATTCGCGACCGGTGCGCTGGTCGCCGTGCCGCAGGCCCGGCCGCCGCAGGGCGCTGCCCCTGCTGTCAGCGTGAAGCAGGGCCGCATTCCCCTGACGGTCGAACGGTACCTTCCAGGCGCTCCGGTCACACTGGGCGTCCCATTTCCCAAAGGTGCGCTGGAGTCACCCGACCACGTTCGGGTGCTGCGGCCCGACGGCACTGAGCAGCCCAGTCAGGTCACCGAAGTGACCACCTGGGATCCGATTGACCCGAGCCTCAAGTGGGTCTGGGTGTTTTTCTTCGCCGAGGCCGGACCGGCGTATTCGCTCGAATACGGCCCCGCCGTGCGCCGGCAGCCGGTCACCTCGCGCCTGGAATTTGTCAACAACCCGCGCGCGCAGGGCCTGGCCGAGATCACCACGGGACCTCTGCGCTTCGTCGTGCGCCAGGGTGATACCGGATTCTTGTCATCGGTCCAACTTGACCTTGCGGGCGACGGCTATAGCGACGCGGACGTGATCGCCACCGGCCCCGTGGGCCGAGGCTCGTTCGCGGATGTTCTGGACGACGCGGGCGTGGATCACTCACGGGCCGTCGTCCTGCGCACCACGATGGACAAAGGGACCGGCCCGCTGCACGCCATCCTCCGGGTGGAAGGCGAGTACCGATACGGGCGCGCCGACAACCAGACGTCACCCTTCGTCACGCGCATCCACGCGTACGCGGGCAAACCGTACATTCGCGTGCTGCACACATGGATTTACACGGGCACGCCAGACAAACATCGGCCGCAGGCAGGCGACTATCCGCATGTCGCCACCCAGGGCGCGTCACTCATCACCACCGACCCCACAGACACGGGCTGGACGGTGCCCAACGACCGGTTGCAGGGCCTGGGCCTGTCGTTGTCACTGCCGCTGACTGCGCGCGCCGAGACTCGGATCGGTCTGCGCAACGGGTCCTGGTGGTCACCTGGCGACCGGCGCGTGGCGCTCGTGCCTCCGGGCCCGGCCAGCCTGGTCCAGCTTGGCCCGAAGCCCGACCGGATTCCGCCGGTCCCGAATTCGTCGGCAAGCTCGCGCCTGAGCGCCGCCGAGGGGTTCGAGGCGACGGTGACAAGTGGAGTGCGGGTCATCGATCGCGCTGAACGTGCCGAGGGCTGGATCGATGTCTTTGATGGCACGCGAGGGGTGGCCATCGGGATCAAACACCTCGTTGAGGAGTATCCGAAAGCCCTGACCTTCGACGCGGCCGCCGGCACGATATCAGCATTCTTCTGGGCGCCCGAGGCGGGCCCCATGAGTTTCGCACGCGCCTCGAACGCACCGGCCAACGAGAACGCCGTCGAAAACTGGGCCCAGGGGCTCGCCAAAACCAGTGAAGTGCTGCTCTTCTTTCACGGGTCCCAGACCACGGTGGACGAAGTGGCCGCCACCATGCAGCTCGTGCTGGCGCCCCCGGTGGCCCACGTCGCACCGGCGTGGTACGGCACGAGTGACGTCTATGGCGCCATGGCGCCGCAGAGCGCTCGTCACGGCGATCTGCAACGAAGTCTGGATTACAAGTTTTCCTGGATGCGTTTCAACCAGGCGTGGGAACCGTGGTTCGGCATGTTCGAACACGGCGACATGATGAACACCTTTGACGGCCAGCGCTGGAGCGTCTTCGGCAACGGAGAACCCGCGCAGGACTTCATGTGGTGGCTGCAGTTCATGCGCACGGGCGATGCGGACACCTTCGACACGGCGATGGCGTTCAGCCGTCACACCATGGACGTGGACAACACCCACTGGCCCGCCGGACCGCAGTTCATCGGCGACACGAACTACCCGATGGACTACTGGTCCACGTTGACGGCGCCACCAGCCACGAAATACCTGGGCGTCGGCCGGCGCCATGCCGACCAGCACTGGATGCACATCCTCAGTGCGCACGTCTGGGTGCAGGGCTGGATGGCCTCGTATTACCTGGCGGGTGAACAACGGGGTCTCGACGTGGCTCGCCTCACAGCCGATATGCACTTGCGCCGGCTCTGGGGTGAACACGAATTGACCGGGCGGCGGCTCTACCTGTCGATCTGGAATCTCGCGGAAGTGTGGGACGCCACCAAGGATGTGCGCTACGAACGTGAGCTCGACGACCGCGTGGGTCGCATGTTGGCCCTGCAGCGCGACCAGGCCGACAGCCTCGTGCTGGAGCGATACGGATATACCAACGTCTACGCGTCGCACGGGCTCGGCAAATATCTGTCGATGACTGGCGCCCCAGCGGTGCGCAGCGCCCTCATCCGGCACGCGCGCGCGGTCCGTGACATGCCGCCCCTCAACCACGGCATGGAGTCGTACCTCTCAAGCATTCACAGTCTCGCGCTCGGATACCGGTTGACCGGAGATCGCTCGTTTGTCGACGAGATGACCCGCCGGCTGGACCCGCTCAAGGTCGATCCCCTGCCCCGGCCCATCGATGAACGCTGGACGCAACAGGACTTGTTCAGCGCCCTCGAGCGCGCCGATCACTTCCCAGACGACCCGAACCGATTCCGGCCCAACGCATCAAATCAGGGCACCACGGCGCCGCCACCGCGCCGCCCGATCTGGTCATTCACCAACGGCCTCCGCGTATTCGGGTGGACCAGCGCGTACACAGTGCCGTGGGCGATACAAATACTTGAAGATGTCCAGGGTCCAGAGTCCAGGGTCCAGGGTTCAAAAAAAGAGAAGGAGCAGTGATGTCGAGACGATTGATCAGAACCGCGTTGGGCGCTGCCGCGATGGCTGCCGTGCTCTTGTCTGTGTCGCCACGCGTCAGCACCCAGGTCACGGTACTCAACCACGACACCGGGCCGGTCGGACTCGGCCTGGCCCTGCGCCAGCTGCCCGTCGAGGGTTCAATGCTGTACGTCACGGCCCACCCGGACGATGAGAACAATGGCGTGCTGGTGGCGCTCAATCGCGGCCGCGGACTCAAGACCTCGCTGTTGACGGTCACGCGCGGCGACGGCGGCCAGAATGAAATTGGCCCGGAGCTGTTCCAGGCGATCGGCATCCTGCGATCGGAGGAACTCGCAGCGGTGCACCGGTACGACGGCGCCGACCAGTACCACACGCGCGCCTACGAGTTCGGCTACTCCTTCAGCGTCGAAGAGACCTTTGAAAAGTGGGGCAAGGACGAAATCCTGGCCGACGTCGTGAAGGTCATCCGCATGACGCGGCCCGACATCATCCTCACCATGAACCGCGATGGCCAGGCGGGGGGCCAGCACCACATGGGCTCGGCGCGCCTGGCACAGGAGGCGTTCCGCGTGGCGGCAGACCCCACGCGCTTCCCGGAGCAACTCAAGGCCGGACTCCGGCCCTGGCAGGCCCGCAAGGTCTATCAGGCGGGCGCGGGAAACCCCGGCGGGGGTGCGGCGCAGTCATCAGCCGGCGGCGCGGCGCCGCCGCAACGGCCGGTCCGCATCAGCACGGGCGACTACGACCCGCTGCTCGGCATGTCGTGGGCGCAGTTCGGCACACTCGCGCGCCGCAACCACCTGTGCCAGGGCATGGGCCAGACCGAAAGCCGGCCCGGTGAAGCGGGCGGCTCGTATTCGCTCTATGACAGCCAGCCGCGCGTGGCCGGCGACGAGCAGGACGTGCTTGAAGGTATTGACACGTCACTGCGGCGACTGGCCGCGTTCGCGACCGGCCAGGAAGCGAAAATACCGACACTTGGCGCGGACCTCGATGCCATCGAGGCGTCGGCACGCGCGGCCATCGAGGCCTTCGACGCGCGCGCCACACACAAGACGTTGCCCCACATCACCCGGGGTCTGGGTCAGGTGCGCGCCTTGCGCACGGCCGTGGCCGGCAGCACGTTGACTGCCGACGCGCGCGCCGAAATTGTCTGGCGCCTCGATCGCAAGGAACGCGATTTCATGAAAGCCCTCGAACTGGCCCAGGGCGTCGTCACCCACATCACCGTGCCTGATGGCAACGTGGTGCGCGGCCAGACCTTCGATGTCATGGCGCAGGTGTTCAACACAGGGACAGAGCCGATGTCGGTGGACGAGGTCTCGCTCCAGGTGCCGGAAGGCTGGACCGCCGTGCTCAAGCAGGGCCAGCCGGTCGCCTTGAAACACAACGAGGCCGCCACGCTGCTCTACAGCGTCACCGTCGGGCCGAACGCGCGGTACTCACAGCCGTACTGGAAGCGCAAACCCGGTCCGGTGGAGCGCACGGGCGGCGACATCTACGACCTCGACATTCCCGAACACCATCTGCTGCCGTGGAGTCCCCCGGATGTGACCGCCACGGTGAGCTATGCCGCCGGCGGAGCGAACGCCGCCGTGACCGCGCCCGCGTATTACCGCTACGACGGCCCCTGGGTGGGCGGCGAAAAGCAGAAGGTGCTGAACATCGTGCCGCACGTGTCGGTGAAACTGACGCCGGACATTGCGGTGGTGCCGCTGACGGCGGGAGGCAAGAAGAAGGAATTTCGCGTCTCGGTGCTCAACAATGCACCTGGCGGATCGGCGGTCAAAGTGCGGCTCGAAACTCCGGCGGGCTGGAAGGTGGAACCCGCCGAAGCCACACTGAACTTCTCCGTGGAAGAAGAAGAAATGTCGGCGCAGTTCTTCGTGACGCCGCCGGCGCGGGTCACACCGGGCGAAGCCGTCATTCGCGCCGTGGCCGAGCGCGGCACCGAGACGTTTCGCGAAGGCTACCAGGTCATCGCGTATAACCACATTCAGACGCGGCACCTCTTTCACCCGGCCGCGTCGAAGATCAAGATGATTGACGTGGTGGTGCCGGCCAACCTGCAGGTCGGCTACGTGGTGGGCACGGGGGATGATGTCCCTGCAGCCATCCGCCAGCTCGGCGCGACCGTGACGATGTTGTCGCCCGACGACGTGGCGTTTGGAGATTTGTCGAAGTACTCGACGATCGTGCTCGGCATCCGCGCCTATGAGAAACGGCCGGACGTACGCGCGTACAACCAGCGGCTCTTCGACTTCGCTCGCAACGGTGGCCACCTTGTTGTGCAATACAACAAGACGGCCATGAATCAGCTCGGCGGCGGCCAGGCTGGTCCTCCTCCAGGCGCGTTCGGCGGTGGTGGTCCCGGGGGTGGACGCGGCGGTCGCGGAAGTGCGCCGCCCAATAGTCCCTACGTCCCGTATCCAGGTGGCATCACGAGCAATCGCGTGACGGTGGAAGAGGCCCCGGTGCGGGTACTTGAAGACGGCACCACTGAGATGAGCCGCCCAAACCGCATCACGGCTGCCGACTTCGAGGGCTGGGTGCAGGAGCGCGGTCTCTACTTCTTTGGCGCCAACGATCCGCGGTACACCGACATCCTGGCCGCCACCGACCCATGGGCCTTCAACCCGGGTGAAAAGAAGGGCATGTTGACCGTGGCGCAATTGGGCAAAGGCACGTGGACGTATGTGGGCCTTGGCCTCTGGCGCCAGCTGCCGGCCGGAACGCCCGGCGCGTATCGGATCCTCGCGAACCTGCTTCGGTAGGACCCTGGACTCTGGACTCTGGACTCTGGACTCAGGACCCTGATTTCAGGACCCACTTGGTGTCCACCGCCGCTGTGCTGGTGAATGGCGGCGGTGCGCCGAGCGCGCGAAACCGCCGCTCGGCGTCCGCGCGATGATCGGGATGCCAGCGGTGCCCGGTCTTTGAGATGTGTGACGGCGTGTCGAGCACAGGCGCGTAGTAGCGCTCGAGTACCTGATTCTCGCCCCAGGCCGTCGCCACATCGCCCGCCTCCCACGCGTCGTTTCTGGCACGCACGTGGGCTTCACCCTCTGAGCGGTATTGATCTTCACGCGCGAGGGTTCGCCGCACGAGCGGCGGCGTGATCGCCCATCGTGCCGTGCGTTCCGTCGCGAGCTCGTGCAACTGCGCCGCGGAGTATCGCGATCGGAACATCCCGGCGTCCGGGTCAGTAATCGCAAAGCCGACATGCACGGTCCAGACGAACGCCGCCCCGGCGACTGCCGCAACCAGCACACCGGCCAGCGCGCCCCGATCGCCACGCAGGACGCGGCCCGCCGTGGGCCGCTCCATGGGCGCCATCGCCACGCTGGCCATCACGCCACAGGCGATCGCCACCGTATTGAGCATCACGTCCTGCCACTCGCCGACGCGCGCCGGGAGAAACCACTGCCACCACTCTTCAGCGACGCCAAACACAAACGCCGCCGAGGCCGGCCACACCAGGCTGGTCGCGTCACCCTTCCCGCGCCACGCACGGTAAAAGAGCCAGGTGATGACGCCGTACTGCACGAAGTGAAAGTGCTCCACGGCCGCCACAGCAGGGTTGGCGCTGCCGGTCAGACGCGCGAACACCACCGCCACCAGCGCCGCCACGCCAAGGAGCGCAAACCGCCAGACGCGCCCCTCTCGAATGCGCATCAACGCGGCCACCGCCAGCGCGGCCACCGACAGCCCCACCACCCCGTTCACAATCCACACGTACTGCCCCGGCAGCGTCGCCGCCACCCAGCGGCGCAGTTCGCCGATGAATGGCGCGGCCAGGACCAAGGCGAGCGAGACGATGAGCGCCAGTAGCATCGATTGCCGATAAATCACAGATTCCAGGTTACCGATAGTCAGATAAGCGATTCCCGATCTCAGGTTTCAGATTGTAGATTCAACCGCATAGACTTGACCGGATGTCTTCGCCTGCGCGGCGCCCGCTGTCCCGTCCCGATGCGCCGCCCGGTGCCCTGCGCTGGATCCTCGTCATCGTCTTTCTGGACATGATGGGTTTGGGCCTGCTGGTGCCGGTGATCCCCCTGATCGTGCGTGAGTTTCGTGCCGACGCACTGACGATTGGCTGGCTCTCGCTGGCGTATGCGGCCGCCCAGTTTGTGACCACGCCCCTGCTTGGCGCGTGGTCAGACCGTCATGGCCGGCGAGGCGTGCTGTTGCTCAGTTTCCTGGGTTCGGCCGTCGCGTATTTTGCATTCGGATGGGCTCCGGCCTTGTGGGTGCTCTTCGCCGGCCGGATCGTTGATGGCCTGACCGGCGCCAACGTCGGCATGTCGCAGGCGTACATCGCCGACATTACGGAAGCCGGCCAACGTTCGCGTGCGCTGGCGCTCTCGGGTGTGGCACTCGGCACCGGATTCATCGTGGGCCCACTCGTGGGCATCGGTCTCTCGGCGTTCGGACCGCACGTGCCGGCATTTACGGCGGGAGGCCTGGCACTGGCCAGCACGATCCTCGCATGGTGGCGGCTGCCGGAGTCACTGGCGCCTGGTACCCGGGCCGCGCCGGCGGCGACACACCAACTGAATCCGTTTGCGCCGCTCCTGCAGGCGCTCGGCCGCAGCTCCCTTCGGCCGCTCCTGATCGCGACGTTTCTCGCAAGCTTCGCCATGGCGGCGCTGCGTTCACACTTCGCGTTTTTTGCGATCGCGGTCCTGGCGTTCAGCCAGTCGGATGCCAACCGCGTCATCGCGTTCCTCGGGGTGATGATGGTCGTCGCTCAGGGCGGACTCGTCCGACAGGCCGTGCAGCGTTGGGGCGATCACGGCACGCTTGTGGTGGGACTGGTGCTGAGTGCCATTGGGTTCGCCGGCCTCTCGGTCGCGTTCTCGCCGTCGATGCTGTACCTGATGGTCGCGGTCACCGCCGTTGGCGTTGGCCTCGGCACCCCGACGATGGCGGCGCTCGTCTCACACCGCTCGGGTGCCATTGAGCAGGGCGTGATGCTGGGCGCTGCACAGGCGGCGGCGGCGCTCGCACAGGTCTTGGGTCCCGTCTGGGCGGGTTTTATCTTCGATCGCGCCGGGCCACAGTTTCCGTTCAGCACCGGCGCCGCCCTCGTCGCAGCCGCCCTGCTTGTCGTGACGCTCAATCGCCCGAAAAACGACCTCTGAGGTCGTTTTCTTCACCCGGGATATCCTTCCCCTGTGGTCGCCCGCAGTCCCCGGCACAGCACAGGCGTCAGCCAGGCTATGAGGATGATGGCCGACCAGGCATTCAGCCGCGCAGCCGGCGCGCCGCTTGTGGCCGGCAACTCCGTGCGTGTCTTGCGTGATGCCGTCGAAAACTATCCGGCGTGGGAGGCGGCGATCCGCAACGCTCGACGAACCATCCACCTGGAGATGTACATCTTCCATCGGGATGCCGTCGGACGTCGCTTTGTCGATCTGCTGGCGGCAAAGGCGCGCGAGGGTGTGGCGGTGCGGGTGATCTATGACTGGTTCGGTTGCGGATTCGGGCCGGCCCTCGGCCTGTTCGACCCCCTTCGACAGGCCGGTGCCGACGTGCGCGTGTTTAATCCTCCGACATTCGCCGCCATGCTCGGCTGGGTGAGGCGCAACCACCGCAAGCTCCTGATCGTTGACGCCGACGTGGCGTTCATCGGCGGTCTGTGCATCGGGCAGGCCTGGGAAGGCACCCGCCGGGCAGCCCCCTGGCGCGATACCGCCGTGCAGCTGCGCGGTCCGGTGGTGGGAGATGCCGAACGATCCTTTGCCGACAGTTGGGCCGCCGCCGCAGATGACCGCGAGAGCGACACCCCCGTGCGTGCAGAGGCCCCGCCCATTGAGGGCGACGTGAGCGTGCGGTTGATTCCCACCGCGCCGTTCACGGCCAGTATGTTCCAGATGGACCTCCTCGTGGCCGCCATGGCCCGACGACGCCTCTGGATTGCCGACGCCTATTTCATCGGGCATGGCCCGTACGCCGACGCGTTGAGCCGGGCCTCGCGCGATGGCGTGGACGTCCGCCTGCTGCTGCCGCAGGGCAGCGATGTGGGATGGACCGTACCCGTATCCCGCAGTCTGTACCGATCGCTCCTCAGCGCCGGCGTCCGGGTGTTTGAGTGGACAGGGTCGATGATGCACGCGAAGACCGCCGTCGCCGACTCGCGCTGGAGTCGTGTGGGCTCCACGAACCTGAATATCAACAGCTGGCTCGGCAACTGGGAACTCGACGTGGCGATAGACGACGAGGGCGTGGCGAGCACGATGGAGGCGCAGTTTGAGGAGGACATGGCCCACGCCACCGAGATCACCCTCTCGGAACGGGGCCGGCTGCTGGCATCAGGACCGAGCCGCAGGACCGGAAGGGCCAGACGGTCGGCACGGCGCGCGGTCCGCGAAGTCACGGGCGTGGCGCGCAGTGTCGGCGCCGCGCTGACCGCAAGCCGGCCGCTCGAGGATTTTGAAGTGACGCCGCTGGTGGTAATGGGACTGACCGGGATGATTGTGGCTGCGCTCTCGGTCTGGCAGCCGTGGATCGTGGCCTGGCCCGTGGCCGCCGTGGTGGCCTGGGCCGCGGCCAGTCTGTTCGTGGAAGCCTGGCACGCGTGGCTCGCGTGGAGGCGCCAGTGACGCGACCGGTGGCCATTCGCGCCGTGACGCGGTACGGCGCGGGCCGGCTGACGCACGATCAGGATCTGGTGGCGGTGGAAGCGCCGATTGCGTTACGCCTGCACGCGCACACCGGCATCGAACGCGACCTAGGCCTCCTCATGCGCACACCGGGGCATGACGAGGATCTGGCGGCGGGCGTGCTCGCGGCCGAAGGCGTCGTCGCACGTGCCGGCGACCTCGTGGCGATCGAGGTGCACGACGATGACGCGCGCGAGAGTGGCGCCGCTGATCGGACGGACGTGATTCACGTCTGGGTGGGCCCCGGGGCGGACGTCAATGCCATCAGTGATCGCGTAGGCACGGCGACCAGCGCGTGTGGGCTGTGCGGCCGGCTGTCGATGCGACAGATCGACCGCCTGGGCGCGCCACTGGCAGCAGAGACGCCGCGCCTCAGCGCCGATCTCCTTGTGTCATTGCCCGGCCGGCTTCGCGAGGCCCAACACGCGTTCGCCCAGACGGGTGGGCTGCATGCGGCCGCCGTCTTCACCGCCGATGGCGCTTTGGTGGACGTGCGCGAGGATGTGGGCCGCCACAACGCGGTGGACAAAGTGGTGGGCGCGCTGCTTCGCCGTGACGGTCTGCCGGCCCGCGACCTGATCCTCGCCGTGAGCGGCCGGGTGGCGTACGAAATCGTCCAAAAGGCCGCCATGGCGGGGCTGCCGATGATCGTGGCCGTCGGGGCGCCAACGGACCTGGCGGTGGACGCGGCGCGTGCGTGCGGCATCACCGTCCTCGGATTCGTCCGCGACGGGCGATTCAACGTGTACACACACGGCCAACGGGTATCATGAGAGGGGATTTTTCCCCAGTGCTGCGGTGACCTCGCGAAATTGAACCCGGGACGAGGGCGTGGTTTAGGGATTTACCCAGTGCCGGTCTCTGGGGCAATTGCGGCAAGGATCCTGCAGAGTCAACGAACAGCGATGCATCCATGACGACCCGTGCGCTCCCCTTTATTGGCTTGCTGACCTGGCTGGCGGCCCTCGGCATGGTGCCGATGGCAGCCTCTCGCCCGCCCTCACCTCCCAGGGCGGCGAACCTGGCGGCAATGCAGGCACCGGCTGCGGCAGCCGTTCAGGCACCGTCGAACGACGACTGTCTGTTGTGCCATGGCGAGGCGGACGCCAAGGCGGAGAATGGCCGGTCAATCGCCGTGGATGCGTCGCGATTTGGTGGGTCGATTCACGGGGCGCTGGGCCTGACCTGCACCGCGTGCCATACGGATTTGGCGAGCACGGAATTGCCGCATGCCGCCACCCTGGCCAAGGTCAGCTGCGCCACCTGCCACGAAGACGCCGTTGTGAAGTTCACGGCCAGCATCCACTCCACCGCCCGGCGGCAGGGCGCCAATACGTCGGCCGCCACGTGCGTGGACTGCCACACCTCACACGACATTCGCGCGGCCAGCGACCCGGAGTCACGCACCTACCCGCTGAACCTGCCGGCCACGTGCAGCGCCTGCCACGGTAACCCCGCCATCATCGCCAAAGGGCACATTGCGATTGGCAACGTCGGCGATCTGTTCAAGGACAGCATTCACGGGCGGGCGATCAGCCGCAGCGGCCTGCTGGTGTCGGCGAACTGCACCTCGTGCCACGGCGCCCACGACATCCTGCCCAAGAGCGATCCGGCGAGCAAGGTGTTCCGCGCGAACATCCCGCAAGTCTGCGCCGCGTGCCACGGTGGCATTCAGGCGCAGTTTGAGCGCGGGTCACACGGCACCGCGCTCGCCGCCGGCAAGACGACGGCGCCGGTGTGCACGGACTGCCACTCGGCCCACGCCATTCAGCGCATCGATGCCGGATCCTGGAAGCTCGACACGATCAAAGAGTGCGGCACCTGCCATCTCGACAAGATCAGGACTTACAGGGACACGTTCCACGGCCAGGTGACGTCACTGGGCTTTGTGCGCGTGGCCAAGTGCTCGGATTGCCACGGCGCGCACGAAGTGCATCCGAAGTCTGATGCGCGCTCGATGGTCGCCCCTGGCCGCGTGCTGTCCACGTGCCAGACGTGTCACGCCGGCGCCACCGCGAGCTTCGCCGAATACGATCCGCACGCCGACAAGGACGACCCTGCCCGAAACCCGGAACTGTACTACGCATCGCGGTTCATGCACTGGCTGCTCATCGGCGTGTTCGGGTTCTTCGGCCTGCACGCCGTGCTCTGGCTGCCGCGCAGCATGGCCGAGCGCCGGCGCCGATCGCGGCCGGCCCCGCCCGAGGAGACCGCGCCTGAATGACCACTCCTGCCGACGTTCCCACGCCCGGGGCCCATCACCGCTTCGTCCGCCGGTTTGATGCGCACGACCGTGTGCTGCATGGCCTGCTGATGCTGAGTTTTCTCGGACTGGCCGCCACCGGCCTGCCACTGGTCTTCAGCGATGCCCCGTGGGCGAGCCGGATGGCCGCACTGCTTGGCTCCTTTGAAATCGCCGGCTGGCTGCACCGTGTCTGCGCCACGCTGCTCATCATCGTGTTTGCCGTCCACCTGACACGCCTGTTTCGCCGCATCGTCGGGCGGAAGGACTGGGGTGTGTTGTGGGGGCCGTACTCAATGGTGCCGCAGCCACGGGACCTCACCGACCTGATCGGCCACATGCGGTGGTTTGTGGGACGCGGTCCACGACCACGCTTCGACCGGTATACCTACTGGGAGAAGTTCGACTATTGGGCAGTCTTCTGGGGGATGGGCATCATCGGTGCGTCGGGATTGGTCCTGTGGTTTCCGATCTTCTTCTCGCAGTTCATGCCAGGATGGATCTTCAACGTGGCGCTCCTGATCCACGGCGAGGAAGCCCTGCTGGCGGTGGGCTTCATCTTCACGATGCACTTCTTCAACGGCCACCTGCGCCCGGAAAAGTTCCCGATGGACCGGGTCATCTTCACCGGCCGGGTGTCGGAAGCCGAACTGCAGGAGGAACGCCCCGATGAATACGCGCGCCTGATCCGCGAAGGGGGATTCGAACGGATTCGTACGGATCCACCTCCCGACTGGCTGGTGCGCCTGGGCACCGTCATTGGCGCCGTTGCTGTGACGGTTGGCCTGCTGCTGGTGGGCCTGATTCTGTATGCTGTGCTGACGTAAGACACAACCCTTTCCATGAAAAAACTTCCATTTCTCCGTCACCCCATTTCCTACTCGGGCGCGCTGCTGGCGCTGTTCAGCGCCACGCTGTTTCTGATTTTTTTCGTCGCCGATTCGGTGGGCTGGCACTCCAACCCCTACATGGGAATGGTGTTCGTCATCATCCTGCCGATGGCGTTCATCGCGGGACTCGTGCTGATTCCGATCGGCGTGTGGCGGCAGCATCGACGGGTGGCTGCCGGCAAAGGCGAGTTGATGTGGCCGACGCTCAACCTCAACTCTCCACGGCACCGGAAAGTGACCGCCATCGTGATGGTGCTCACCCTCATGAACGTGGTGATCGTGTCGCTCGCGGCGTATTCCGGATTGCACTACATGGACTCGACCGAGTTCTGCGGCACGGTCTGCCACGAAGTGATGGAGCCGCAGCATGTGGCCTTCCAGAACAGCGCCCATGCGCGTGTGGGATGCGTGCAGTGCCACATCGGGCCTGGCGCGTCCTGGTTCGTGCAGTCGAAGTTGTCGGGCACGCGCCAGATCGTGGCGGTGACGCTCAACACGTTCTCGAGGCCCATCCCGCAACCGGTGCGCAACCTGCGCCCGGCGCGCGAAACGTGTGAGGCGTGCCACTGGCCGGAAAAATTCCACGGCGACAAAGTGGTGACGCGCCGGGAGTATGCCAGCGACGAAGCGAATACCATGAGCGAAACCACACTGCAGCTGCATGTCGGTGGCGGCAGCGACCAGTTGCGCAAGGCGACGGGCATTCACTGGCACACCAGCGCGTCGAGCACGATCGAATACATCGCGACGGATGAAAAACGTGACGTGATTCCCTGGGTGCGCGTGAGCTACAAGGATGGCACGGTACGCGAGTACGTCGCGGAAGGCACGCCCGCCGATGCGCTGGCCGCCGGGGAACGTCGGCGGTTTGACTGTGTGGACTGCCACAACCGCGCGGGCCACCCCTTCGCGAACACGCCTGAACGTGCGGTCGACGCGGCCCTCTCGGCGGGAGAAATGCCGCTGGACCTGCCGTTTGCGCGTCGCGAGTCGGTGGCGGCGCTCACAGCGACCTACGATTCAAAGGAAGCCGCCCTGGACGCCATCGCCGTCGCACTGCGCGGCTTCTATCGGACGGAGGTTTCAGCCGCCTACATGGGGCGCAGGCAGGATGTGGAGCGGGTGGTCAACGCGACGCAGGAACTCTATCGGCGCAACGTGTTCCCGACTATGAAGGTGGGCTTCGGCAAGTACTCCAACAACATCGGCCACATGGACTTCCCCGGGTGTTTCAGGTGCCATGACGACAACCACAAAGCCGCCGACGGCCGCGTGATCAGCCAGTCATGCGACCTCTGCCACGAGATTAGATAATTTCCAGAATGGGACAATGCCGCCGTATCACAGGAGGCACTGAGGCGCACCCCCGCACCTCCTGTAATCCGGCGTGAACGCTTCGCTCACTTCTTCTTGAGCGATCCCATGTAGGCGACGAGCGCGTCCAGATCTGCGGGCGCCAGCTTGAACGCCTTCATCTTGAGCGGCTGCTTGACGGCCTGTTTGGCTTCCATCTCTGCCGGGGTGACGATCCACTTCTTGATGTCGTCGGCCGTGAGCTTCGTGCCAACGCCATCCAGCGGATACTTCTTCATCCCCTTGCCGTCGATCGCGTGGCAGGTCATGCACTTGTTGGCGTCGTACACCTTCTTGCCCGCCTCAATTTTGGCCGCGTCCTGCCCGCCAGGTGTTCCGGCTGCCGCCAATGACATACCCGAGACCAGTAACATTCCCGTCAATCCAGCTACGAACTTCTTCATAACACGCTCCCTATACCTGGAATTATTGCACCAACCGTGCCAACGCGCTGCCGCCCCAGCGTGTCATCGACGGGCGGCATTTCGGCACTTCTGACATTTCTCCCATTTCGCCGCTGCTGTAAACTTCCTCCGTGGGTTGGGAAGTATTCCGCACCAATGGTTAACAAGACCTCCACCCTGCTGGGGCCGTTGGAATGGCGTGTGCTCGACGCCCTGTGGGCCCGGGGCGCCGCCGCCACCGTGCGCGACCTCCAGCCTGAGTTTTCCGACATCGCGTACACCACGCTCATGACCACCCTGGACCGCCTGCACCGCAAGCGGGTGCTCGCGCGCACCAAAGAAGGTCGCGCCTTCGTCTACGAGCCGGTACACGGCCGGGCCGCGTTCGACTCACGCCGGGCCACACAGGCCCTGCTGGCGGCCGTTGAACGTGGTGGACCATCGGCCACGCCGGTCCTGTCGTGCTTTGTCGAGGCGCTCGGCGACCACGACGAGGCGTTGCTCAGTGAGTTGGAGACATTGGTTCGCGCGCGCCGCGCGCATCGCGAGAACGCTGAATGACATTTCTTGTGCGATGCCTCGTGCTGGCGCTCGCCGCGTTCGGTGTGGCCGCCCTCGTGACATCGGTGGTCATCGCCGTCACGTGGTGGCGGAGGACGCCGGCCGGGTCTGCGGCGGTTCGCGCGGACGCCCTGCTGCGGCTGCGCCTCATTCCTTCAGGCGCAGCCGCGCTCGCGGGCCTGTTTGCGCTCATCGGCCTGTGGCGTTTTGAATCGCGTGATGTGGACGAGGTCCTCGGCTGGACGGTCCTCGCGAGTGCGGCCACCGGCGCCTGGCTCATGTCGGTATTCCTGACCCGACTGTGGCGCATGCGGCTCGAGACGCGCCGACTCCTGTCATCCTGGCTCGCAGACGCCACCGCGCTCTCGCTGCCTGGTGTGACGGTGCCGGCTTTCCGCATTGATTCCGGCTTCCCGGTGGTGGCAGTCGTCGGCATCTTCCGCCCCATACTCGTTGTGGACGGCACCGTGCTCGATGGGTGTAGTGAGGACGAACTCGCGGCCATCCTCGCACACGAACAAGGGCACCTGCGCCGTTGGGACAACCTGCGCCGCGCCCTCTTTGCGGCAGCGCCCGATCCGCTGTCGCACACCCCGGCAGGTATCCGGTTGCGTGACGACTGGCGCGTGGCAACCGAAGAAGCGGCCGACGATGTGGCTGCCGAGCGCGGAGAGAATGCCCGGGTCCACCTGGCGAGCGCGCTGCTTCGTGTGGCTCGCCTCGCTCCACGGGCCGCCCAGCAGCCTTCCGGAGCCTTCCACGGCGCACAACTACCCGCAAGCGCACTGTATCGCGGTGAGAGCGTCGAGGGCCGTGTCCGGCGGCTGATTGACGCGGCTCCGGCTGCTGCGGGCCGCGCGAGCCGCGGCCTGGGCCTTGGCCTCACTGCGGCGATGGTCACGATCGCTCTCGCCTTCCAACAGGACATTCACGACCTGATGGAAGTGGTGATCGCGATTCTTCCGTAGTTCAGTTCCCCAGTTCCCCAGTTCCCCAGTTCCGAAACTGCTTCTGGTAGTAGCGCCCGGTGCGGCACTATTGTTGTGACATGCGTATCTTCAGGGTTATGGCGGTCGTCGCCGTCGCCCTTTTGACCATCGTCTCCAGTGCGTTCGCCCTCGAGGGACGCCTTGTGGACAAACGGACCGGCACGCCGGTGGCCGGCGCCGAAGTGATGATTGTGGGCCTGACCGGATCCGTGAAGACGGACGGCGACGGGCGATTTTCCTGGAAGCCCGATCCTGTCGCGCCGTTCGAGCTGCTGGTGCTCATGCCGAACGGCACGTTGACGCGTCCGGCCCGCGTGACGAGCCTTGATGCGGCGGCGGTGCTCACGATCCTGATTGAGCCCGTGGTGAATGAAGAAGTCACCGTGACCGCCGGCCTGGCGCCGAGTATTGATGCGGCGCCTGGCGCCGGCATGACGCTGCTCTCCGGACGCGACGTGGCGCTGCGCCAGCCGGGCAACCTCACGCAGGCGCTCGAGAACGTGCCAGGCGTGAATCAGGTCTCTGAAGGACAGGCCGGCGTGCCGGCCGTGCGCGGACTGGCGCGCGGGCGCACACTCATCCTGATCGACGGCGCCAGGGTCACCTCCGAGCGCCGCGTGGGCCCGAGCGCCACGTTCCTGGATCCGTTTGGCATCAGTTCAGTCGATGTGGCTCGCGGCCCCGGGTCAGTGGCGTACGGTTCGGATGCCTTCGGCGGCGTCATCTCGGTGCAGACCCCTCGACCGACCATTGGCGGCCCTTGGCGCGGCAGACTGACCGGAACGTTTGGCACGGGCGTGCCCGATCGCCGTGGCGGTGTCGAAATTCAAAAGGGCTACGCGACGGGCGCGTTCATCCTGCAGGCGCACGCACGGAAGGTGGAGGACTACGACGGGCCCACCGCCGCCGTCCTCAATTCCGGCTACGAAGATCGGGGGGTTCTGGCGCGGGTGGATCAGCAGGTGGGCCACGGCCTGTTGTCGCTCGGCTGGCAGAGTGACTTCGGCCGTAACATCGAGCGCCCCCGCAACAACTCGGCGGCCACGCGGTTCTACTACCCCTTCGAAAATTCTCACCGTGCGACGGCGTCTTACGAAATCGCGGGCGTGGCCGGGCTCGACCTCGTCCGGGTGCAGGGCTTTTTCGGCACTGTCGCGCAGCGCACCGACCAGGATCGGAATCCAACGCCAACCGTGACGCGCCGGATCGAACGTGCCGACATCAAGTCGAAGGATTTTTCCCTGCGGGCGATCGCCGAGAAATTCCTGAGCCGCGCCCGCCTCGAGTTCGGCGCCGACATCAATGGCCGCACCGGCCTGGAAGCGCACGACGTCCAGATCAACTTCAACCTCGCGGGCGGCGAAATATCGCGCACGGACAATCTCTCGACCGAGTCAGCGCGGCGCATCGACACCGGGCTCTTCGTTCAGGCCGACGTCTCGCTGGCCGCTCGGCTCCGGGCCACCGGAGGCGCGCGCGTGGACTTTGTGTCGTCGAAGAACACCGGCGGCTACTTTGGTGACACTTCGATCTCACACCAGGCCATGTCGGGATTCGGCGCGATCACGCTCGGACCGTTTGAGGGGCTGTCTTTCACCGCGCAGATTTCGCGTGGCTTCCGCGACCCCACATTGTCGGACCGCTTCTATCGGGGTCCGTCAGGACGCGGCTTCATTACCGGCAACCCGGACCTCGCCCCGGAAACCAGCGTGCAACTGGACTTCGGCGCCAGGTACACGACCGGCCGCCTTCGCCTGGCCGCCTACGTGTATCAATACCGGATTACCGATTTGGTTGAGCGCTACACGACGGCCACTGACTTCTTCTTCTTCCGCAATCGCGGCAAGGCCCAGTACCGCGGTGTCGAGGTTGAGGCGCAGGCCGACCTCGGTCGTGGCGTCACCCTTGAACTGAGTGGTCAGACCGCGCGCGGACGAGCGCTGGAAGAAGCGAGCAACACGCTGTGGCTCGATGACGTGGCGCCGAACATGGCGGCGGTCGTTCTGCGCAAGCGTGTGTTGGACAAGGGCTCCGCCCACATTCGAGTGGCCGCCTTCAGCGACGACGAGCGGCCCGGGGTGAGCGAAGTCCGTGCGCCTGGTTACACGCTCCTCGATGCGGGCGCGAGTTGGACGCTGTCGCCGCACCTCGAAGTGCGCGCCAACGGCAGGAACCTGCTCAACAGGTCGTACTTCGCCAGCCCCGATCCGCGATGGGTCTTCGCACCCGGCCGGAGCGTCTCGGCGACAATCGTCATCGGGTACTGATGTTCCGCCGGCTGTTCGGGCGCGCAGCGCCTCCACAACCTGACAGTGCGGCGTGGTGGCGCGAGGCCAACGCCCTCGCCGAATCGCCAGACGCCGTTCGCATCGAAGCGCTGCGCATCGCGATGTGCGACCCAGACGAGGCTCCCGATATCGCCGAAGACCAGTTGGAGATGATTGAGGGCCTTGAACGTGTGCACGCACTCCGCCTCCTGCCGGCATTGCCGGTGGTCGCCACCCAGCATCGCGTGATTGGCCAGGCCACCTGTCACTTTCTGGCGCCCGGAAGCCTGATTGACCCAGTGGACGCCTCGGGCAAGGTGTTCGCCACCAATGCCGCTCTTGTCTTTGCTCCCGGGGCCGCAGGGGCCGTGAAGGTCTGGCCGTGGCACACCATTGCGGCCGTGTCCCGTGTGGAGCGCGATGTCGTCGTTGACCTGCGAGGCCAGCCGGCAGCCGCGCGGCTGCGCATGAATACCAGCGGCGATGCGCTCGTGATGGTGGCGCTGGCAGAGCGCCTGCGGCCGAATCGGCCATAATGGCCGACGGACATGGCCACGGTGATTCTCGGTTCCGATACCCTCTTTGACCGGTCGCTCCTGCGGGGCAGGACGATCGGACTCGTCTGCAATCCGGCTTCGATCGATGCCAGGCTGCAGCACGTCATCAGCCGCGCGGAAGGTGCGGGCGTCCGCGTGGGCGCGGTGTTCGGTCCGCAGCACGGTTTCCGCTCAGACCTCCAGGAGAACATGATCGAATCGCCGCATGGCGACGACCCCACGCGTGGCGTGAGGGTCTATTCGCTGTACAGCGAGACCCGCACCCCCACGGCCGACATGCTCGCCGGTCTGGACGCGCTGGTCATCGATCTCCAGGATGTCGGCACGCGCATCTACACCTACATCTACACCATGGCCAACTGCCTGACCGCCGCGGCCCGGCACGGAGTGCCGGTCGTGGTGTGCGACCGGCCCAATCCCATCGGTGGCACACAAATCGAGGGACCGATGTTGATGCCGGGGTTTGAATCGTTTGTCGGGCAGTATCCGATCCCGATGCGCCACGGCATGACGATTGGCGAGCTGGCCCGCTTGTTCAACGACCATTTTTCGATCGGCGCCAAGCTCGAAGTCGTGGCGATGCAGGGCTGGTCGCGTGCGCAGTACTTCGACTCGACGGGCCTGCCCTGGGTGTTGCCTTCCCCCAACATCCCCACGCTCGACACCGCCATCGTCTATCCGGGAACGGTGCTGTTTGAGGGCACCAACGTGTCGGAAGGGCGCGGCACCACGAAGCCGTTTGAACTGTGTGGTGCGCCGTGGGTGGCGCCTGAACCATTCTGCGAGGCGCTCAATGCACGGGGATTGCCTGGCGTCACGTTCCGTCCGCACGCCTTCGAACCGGCGTTCCACAAACATGCGAAGGTCTTGTGCGGAGGCTGCCAGATCCATGTGACGGATCGTGCGACCTTCCGGGCGGTGGAAACGGGCGTGGCCTTGATCGAAGCGTTCCGCGATGCCGGGCCGGATCAATTCGCCTGGCGCGAACCGCCCTACGAGTACGAATACACCATCCCGCCGATCGACATTCTCTACGGGTCCGCGGGGCTGCGCGAAGGACTGGAAGCGGGCCGTACAACGAACGACCTCGTCCACCCGTGGGCAGACGAGGTCGCTGAGTTCATGAATCTTCGAGAGCGCTTCCTGTTGTATCCCTAGTCGCGGCGAACTACCGATTCCCCTCGGGAAGCGGCACCACCGAAAAGCTTTGTCCCGCCCCGACCGCCGTGAAGGTACCGTTGGCGACCTTGCCGATGGTCGCCGTGTAGCGGCCCTGCTCGACGGCCGAGCCGCCACCGCCGCCGCGGCCACCAAACCCACCGCCACCGCCCCGACCACCGCGGGCGCCTGCGGGTGCGCCTGCGGGCGCCGCCGCGGGCGCGGGAGGCGCGCCGGCCAGGTTCCACACCACACGTTTGACGCCGGCCTCTCCGGTCAGATCGATGCGGCGCACTTCGCGGCCGGCGGCATCCGTAATGGCAATCGCCCACTGGGTGCCCGCGGCTGCCGCGTCACGGAGGTAGTAGGTGAGAATCGCGCCGTAGGGCGGGTTCGGCGCCCGCCAATCGCTCTGGGCCGCGCGAATCTGGTTCTTCATCGGGAACTGATACGCGTGCCGCAACGGCAGCAGTTGCGCTTCCTGCGCAAAACTCTGGGCCGACACGCCGCGCAACGCGCTGTAGTCGTCGAGCACGTAGAAGCTCCGGCCGAACGTGCCCAGCACCAGATCGTTCTCACGCGTCTGGACGTCGAGATCACGCACCTGCACCGTCGGCAGGCCGCCCTTGAGCTGCACCCAGTGTGAGCCACCGTCCACCGTGACGAACAGACCGTACTCGGTCCCGACAAACAGCAGGTTGCTGTTGACGTGATCCTGGATAATCGCCCACGTCGGATGCCTGTCGGGCAGGTTGCTCGCAATGGACGTAAAGGTGCGGCCGCGGTCGTTGCTGCGCGCCACATACGGCTTGTAGTTGCCGCGCTGCCAGTCATTGAGGGTGACAAACACCACGTTCACATCACGCGGCGACGCCATCACGTCCGACACGTACGTGAACTTCGGCACGCCCGGGAAGTCTTCGGTCTTGCGCCAGGTGCGGCCGCCATCTTCTGTCACCTGCAACAACCCGTCGTCGGTGCCGGCGTAGATGAGGCCGGCGAGCAAGGGCGATTCGTCCACCGACACGATGTTGCTGAGCGCGGTGGTCGCGCGGTTGAAGCCGACGGTTTTGGCCGCATCCCACTGCTTGCCCATGATGGGCACTTCGCGGGCGTCGAGCTGTCGGGTCAGGTCCGGGCTGATGCGCGTCCAGCTGTCGCCGCGGTCTTCTGTGCGATACAGGAAGTTCGACGCCCACAGCAGGCTCTTCGGGTTGTGCGGGCTCACGATGTACGGGGCGTCCCAGTTGGGGCGCTCGCTCGGCATACCGCCTCCGCGTCCGCCGGTGGCCGGGCCAATCTCGCTGCCGTCGAGGTTGCGCGTGTTGTTCGCGTTCGGGCGAATCGACTGCGACTGCCCGGTGCGCAGGTCGAGGCGGGTGACCGCGCCGTTCTGCGACGTGGCATACGTGAAGTACGGATCCTCAGGGTCGCTGCGGGTGGTGAAGCCGTCGCCGCCGCCCGTGATGTAGACGTCGCTCGTACGGATGCCCGCCGAGTTCTGGGTGCGGTGCGGGCTGCAGAACGAGCCGTTGTCCTGTGTGCCGCCGCAGACGTTGTAAAACGGCTTCATGTAGTCCACCGACACGCGGTAGAACTGCGAAATCGGCAGGTTCGTGAAGTGACGCCAGGTACGGCCCTCGTCGTAGGACTCGTAGAGGCCGCCGTCGTTGCCGAGCACGAAGTGGTTGCGGTCAGTCGGGTTGGGCCAGATCACGTGGTGATCGACATGCACGCCCTGCGTCGGCATCGAGCCCCACGTACGGCCGCCGTCCGTGCTGCGCTCGAGGTTGGTGCTCATCGCGTAGAGCGTGTCGGGACGAATCGGGTCCACGAAAAACTCGTTGTAGTAACCCGGGTCCGCGTTCATGTACCAGTTGTCACCAGCCCCCTGCGGCGCGCCTTCCTGCCCGGCTTCCTCTGCCTCGGTCTGCGCGACCTCGCCGTCGTCTGCAGGACCACCGCCACGCCCGCCGCCGGGAGCGCGCTTGCCCACACGGGCCCAGGTGGCGCCCTGGTCGTCGGACCGATAGAACCCCCGTTCCTCCTGAAGGGCGTCGATCATCGCGTACACGCGCGTGGGACGCACCTTCGCGTCCACCGCCAGGTTGATGCGGCCCATGTCCATCTTCGGCAGGCCGTTGGCCAGCTTGGTCCACGTCTGGCCGGCGTTGGTGGACTTGTAGATGCCGCTCTCCGGCCCGCCGCCCACAAACTGCCCGACCGCGCGCCGCCGCTGCCACATCGCCACATAGAGCGTGTTCGGGCTGGCCGGGTCAATCACCACTTCGTTGGCGCCGGTGTCCGGGCTGACCGTCAGAATTTCCTTCCAGGTTTTGCCGCCGTCGGTGGTCTTGTAGAGGCCGCGCTCGCCGCCGGCGGACCACAGCGGGCCCTGCGCGGAGACGTACACGACGTTGGAGTCGCGCGGGTCGATCTGGATGTTCCCGATGTGCTCGGACTTCGCCAGCGCCACGCGTGTCCACGTCATGCCCGCGTCGGTGGACTTGTAGAGACCGTCACCAATCATCGAACTGCGCGGGTTCGAGTTTTCGCCCGTGCCGAGCCAGACGATATTGGAGTCTTTGGGATCGACCTTGATGCAGCACAGGTTGAACGACCCGCCCTGATCAAACGTGGACACCCAGGTGATGCCGCGGTTGACGCTCTTCCACACGCCGCCCGCCGCCGTGGCCACGTAGTACACGTTCGGGTTCTTCGGGTCCACGTCGAAGTCTGCGATACGGCCGGTCACAAGCGACGGGCCCATGGCGCGCCATTCGAGGCCCTGGAACGCCGCGGCGTTCAGCCGGTCGTTAGTGGGGGCCTGCCCGGAGGGCGTGACGGCCGCCGCAAACAGCGCGGCGCAGGCCAGGACGAATGTCAGTCGTTGTTTCATGAAAAATCTCCCCGCAGATGTGCAGGCGCCGCCAGCCCAACTGGCAGCATCCGCACCGCAGATTCTGACACATCCGGAGGTCGTGGTCGCGCTAGAGTGTGGACGATGCCGAACCGCGCCTGGAATGTCGATGCACCGGTCCGTGACCGCTATCTGACCTTCGGTAGCCCCCAACTGCTCGAGCCCGAAATTGAAGGCGTGGTCGCGGCGATGCGGTCCAGCTGGATCGGCACAGGGCCGCGTGCCAAAGAATTTGAACAGGCCTTTGCCGCGTACATCGGCACGCCGCACGCAGTGGCCGTGAACTCCTGTACTGCGGCACTGCATCTGGCCTTCGTGGCTCTCGGCATCGGACCCGGTGACGAGGTGATCGTGCCCGCCATGACATTCGCGTCCACCGCCAACGTCGTGATCCACGCCGGAGGCACACCGGTCTTCGCCGACGTGGATCGCGCGACGATGTGTCTGGACCCCGCCGACGCCGCGACAAAAATTACGTCACGCACCCGGGCGATTCTGCCCGTGCACTTTGCGGGGCGCGCCTCCGATCTGGACGCGCTGATGGCATTGGCGGCGGATCACGGAATTCGGCTTGTCGAAGACTGCGCACATGCCGTCGAGACCCTGGTGCGTGGCCGGCATGCCGGAACCTTCGGGGACTTCGGCGCCTTCAGCTTCTACGCCACCAAAAACGTCGTCACCGGCGAAGGCGGCATGATCGTGACTGCAAATGCTGAATGGGCGGCGCGGGTCCAGCGCCTGGCCCTGCATGGCCTCAGCGCGGATGCCTGGAAGCGGTTCTCTGATGCGGGCTTCAAGCACTACGACGTGGTGGAAGCCGGTTTCAAATACAACATGATGGACCTGCAGGCCGCGATCGGCCTGCCCCAGCTCGCGCGTGTGGAAGCGAACCTGGTTCGTCGCGAGGCCATCTGGGTGCGGTATGACCAGGCATTCGCGGATCTCCCGGCATTCCTGCCGGCGCCGGCCGCTGCGGGCACCCGTCATGCGCGCCATCTCTATACGCTGATCCTGGACATCGACAGGCTTCGGGCCACGCGTGACGAGGTGCAGACCGCCCTCCACAAGCAGTTCATCGGAACAGGCATCCACTACCGCGCGCTGCACCTGCATCAGTACTACCGGGAGCGGTTCGGCGAGCGAACCGGCAGGCTCGCGAATGCGGAATGGCTCAGCGACCGGACGATTTCGCTGCCGCTGGGTCCCCAGCTGACGGACGCCGACGTCGATGACGTGATTTTTGCCGTCCGACAGACGCTGATGCACTTCTCGTGACACCGGGAGCCGTCGTAAACTGTGGCCACCCGAATGACCGGGGCCGGACAGAGGATTGGCAGTGATGAGCATGTTCCGACGCATCGCCGGTGGCGCAGTTGTGGTCGTGGGCAGTTGGGCGGCGTTGTCGGCGCAACAGGCCGTCGCACCGGCCACCCCGCCAGTCCTCGAAACGGTGGACCAGTATCAGGGCGCGGCCGCTGAACAGTTCCTGGCGAAAGCCAAAGTGAAGACGGTGAAAGACATCGGCATCGGTGTGACGCTGCCGCAGAAGGTCACGCTGGAGCTTGACGGCGTCACCCGATTTGCCGCGTTCAAGACGATCGACGAGAAGCGGCAGGGCATCACGCAACTGGGCAACGCGCCGCCCGACATCAACTTCCAGGACAGCTGGCAGACCGAAATCCCCGGTTACGTCGTGGACACGATCATCGGCCTCGGCATGGTGCCCGCCACCGTGGAGCGCCGGATCAACAACAAGGTCGGCTCACTGCAGTGGTGGGTGGTGTCGATGATGCCGGAAGCCGAACGCGCGAAGCAGAAACTGCAGCCGCCCGACAAGGAAGCCTGGGACCGGGTGGTGCTGAAGATGCGGCTGTTTGACGCGCTCATCTTCAACGTCGACCGCCACGCCAACAACATCCTCGTGACCCACGACTTCCAGTTGCGGCTGATCGATCACTCACGATCGTTCCGGCCTCAGCGCCAGCTCCGCGACCCGCAACTGCTGACCCGCTTTTCAAAGTCGTTGCTCGAAGGACTGGGGCGGCTCGAACTTCAGGACCTGCGCAAGCGCCTCAATCGCTACCTGTCGGCGGCACAGATCAATGGACTGCTGCAGAGGCGCGATGCGATTCTCGAACTCGCTCGCACACGGGTCGCCGAGTTGGGTGAAGCCGCGGTGATTTACCCCTGAGGTCCGCGGAGGGCCGCCGGCGCTCCGCCACCAAGCGACGGCTGCAGTGGCTCCCGCCGGCCTTCGTAAATCACGGTCCACGTGCTGCCGTGAATCTCCAGGGCTGACGGAACGCCCTTGGAGTAGAACTCGCCGTTGAGCATACCGGTATCGATCTGGACGATGCGGCCGTCGTAGCTGGAGCGCATGCGGTAACCATCGGGAACCGTGTGCCCCACGACGAGCGCACGCGCGCCGAGCGCGGCCAGGACGGCCTCAACTTCTGCGGCCCCGATGCCTGGTGTCCCATCCACGAGACCGCGATACCACAACGGCCCGTCAGTGCCCATCAGGAACGAGGTCTCAATGCCGGGATCGGCCATTGTCATCGTGCCAAGTTCCGCGCGGACCCTGGCGTTGATCCCGGCACAGCCCAAGGGCGCGACGGCTGGGCTGGCGCCGCCATGCATGAAGACGATGCCGTTGATCTTGATCACCGCGTCGCGTTCGCGCAGCCAGCGCCCGTAATCGGCCTTCGGCGCAAACGCGAGCTGCATTTCGACCAATCCCAGGGGTGTGGTGTTGAGAAAATCGGCCCGGAACGCGCGCGCGTCGAATTTCGCGCCGGCCGCTTTGGCCTGTTTCTGGCTATCGGCCAGCACCAGTTCGTAGTAGCGATCGCGTAGGCTCTCTGATTCCGGCGTCCGGAATGCGGCATATTCGCCTGGGCCGACATCACGATAGAAGTTCAGCACGCGCATGGCTTCGTGATTGCCCAGCAGGGCGTGCACCTGGCCGCCGGCTTTTGCGGCCTCCTCGGTGAGCTTCCGTAGCAGGTCGATGATCTTGCGCGAATCGGGACCGCGGTCGGTGATGTCGCCGGTCTGCACGAAGATGGCGCGTTCGCCAATCCAGCGCCGGCGGGAATCAATCAGTTTGGCCTCGCGCAGAATGGAGACGAACTTCTCAAATGCGCCGTGTGCGTCCCCGACGGCGACTATGCGTTCGGTGGTCTGGATGTCGCACGGCGCCCCGGAGGCAATCGACGATACCGGGGGCGGCACCGATTGGGCAACCGGGCGTCCGGCTGCACACGCCCACAAGGCGGCGGCAACCGCACTGGCCGACAGGAATCCACGGGACGTACGCCAAGCGTGGCTGTTACGCATGCCTCATTATCGCTGAACCGTTACCACCGTGACGGTGCCCGCCTGCTCCCACGCCACAACGGTCCGGCGCGCAAGCGCCGCGATTGCGGGAAAACGCCCGGCCCCTATCAACGTCGGCGCCCCGCCTTCGCGCCGCAACATGATGCCCGCCGGGGAGTTCCACGCCACGTCCAGATGCTGTCCCGCCAGCGAAATCGCGGGATCGCGCCCGGCTCCGATCCGCAGTTCCGGCGTGCCGAGCGTGTTCAGGTAGACGCCGTCCTCGCGCCGCCAGACCGAGACGACATCCGCCTGCCGAAACACCACACCGCCCCCATCCATCGGGCAGGCGTCGAGCTTCCAGGAACCCGTGCCCGACTTCTGTGCGGGCCTGTAGCTCACTCCGTCGCTGGACCGAGCGATATACAGGTCGCGGTTGCCGTTCAGGGTATTGCGGAACATGACGGCGATCGACCCGCCGGCGTCAATCGCCACCGACGGATGGCAGCACTCGCAGACACTGCCGGAGGGCGATGCGTACGCGAGGCGGTCGGCAGACCACGTGACGCCGTGATCGCGCGACACGGCCGTGTAGATGCGCGTGCCCTTCTCGCGCAGATCAAGCCACGACAAGACGACCAATCCGGCGGGCGTGGCGGTGAGCGCGTGCAGGCCTTCCCGCGCCGACGCCGGCACGTCGTTGATGACAACAGGCGACGCCCAGCTGGCGCCGTTGTCGGCGGATCGATACAGCAGGAGGTCCCCATCGGCGCCGCCACCTTTGGCGGCAGCGATCACTGCGACCAATACCGACTTGTCCGTCGCCGCAATGCGCGGCCCGCGGTGCATCCCGAGCGACACGCGGCCAGGAACGGTAATCCGCACGGGACTCGCGAATGTCACACCGCCGTCTGCCGATCCGACCACACTGATGACGTTGTCTTGTCCGAACGTCAGATAGACGCGGTCACCGTCCGATGCCAGATGTGGCTGGACACCGGTAAATGTCGTCTGTGACCTCACCGAAGCGCGCAGTAGCCCGCCAGCAGGGGCCGTCGCGACCACTGCCACCGCCATCACCGCTACACCGAACATCTTCATGACTTGTGACTATTGTAGGTGTGGTGGAGGAACTGGGGAACTTCGATACGGTTAAGATGGCCAACCAGCCCGATGGCCCAGCAGCCGCCCCCCTCCGATGATCCCGCCCCGGGTGAAGCACCCTTGAGCCGCAGCCTTGCCCTTCCGGCGCAACCCGGCCAGCCACTCACGAAATCGCAGAAGACGTTCAACCGGCTGGTCGCGCAGATCGAACAACGTCGAAGGCGTCTGGACGCTGACAAGGAACTGTTTGAAGAGGCGCTCGTGTACCACGCGCAGCATCTTCGCCACCGGATAGCGTCAGTGGTCACGCTGCGACAGAACGTCGTGCGAGCGCTCGCGCCATTCCTTGATGACCGACGCCTGAAAAAAGGCGACGTCCGGGTCCTCGAGAGCATCCTCATTGGTCAACTCGACGACATCCTCGCTCACGCCGACGTCGTCGAGGATGACGTTCGCGCACTCTTCGAGCGGCTGCACGGCGCAGACTTCACGACCGTCGAAGACGCCGCAATGCAGGCCGCCCGAGCCGACATGGAAGACATGTTCGCGGAAATGGGCACGACGAGACCACCAGGGGGGGGGAAGGGGGGGGCGGGGGGGGGAGCGCCGCCCGGGGCGGAACAAGCGACACGCAGCGGAATCCGAAACCCGTTCACGGTCAACCCGTCGAAGGACCAAACGCGAACAACGAGAGGAGGACCTGCGTCAACGAGCCGAAGAGGCACGCAAAATCAGCCTCGGTTCCATTTACCGGCAGTTGGCGAAGGTGCTCCACCCGGATCTGGAGCAGGATCCTGAACAGCGCACGCGAAAGGGCGCCCTGATGCAGCAGCTCACGACCGCCTACGCGAGCCAGGACCTGCACACGCTACTGCGCCTGCAACTGGAGTGGGTCTACAGCGAGAGCGCCGACATCGCGCGCCTCGCAGACGAGCGCCTCGACGCCTATAACCTCGTGCTGAAGGAGCAGGTAGCGGAACTGGAACGCGCGCGCGCCGCACTGCCCCACAACCCGAGGTTTCAGCCACTAGTTGAGGACAGGGGGCCCTATGGCACGAGAGTCCGCACCAACGGTCCTGCGGAGGCCCAGCGCCTGGACGATGTCGCCAGCGGACTCCAAGGCGCCCTCGAAGCTCTACAGGCCCCCCACGCGCTCAAACACGTCCGCGTGCTCATCCGGGAGCAGCGAGCGGCCGACAGGGTTCGGTTCAGGTTGCCGATACGGTTTCCGTACTGACGCCTAGCGGACACTCGGGCTTGAGGAACAGCCCGAGCTACGTACCGTTCCCCAGTTCCTCAGTTACTTACCTCCCGAGACCATGACCTTCCAGGCCGCCTCGTAGGCGTCCACAGTGGCGGCGGTCACCACGTCCACACCGGAGTCGATGATCGGATTGGCAGGTTTGCGGCCGTTGACGATGCCGTGCAGGAGCTTGATTGGCTCCTCACCCCAGCCGAAGTACTTCTGGCCGAGCAGGACCTGGACCTTGCCCGCGCGCAGCAGGGTAATGGCCGACGGGACCGTATCAAACGACACGAACTTCGTGGTCGGTGGCACCGGAGCGAGCGCGTTGGCGCTGAACACGGGCCAGCCGCCCACCGAAATCCAGGCCCCGAGGTTGGGGTATCGGTTGGTGCCGGTCGCGATGATCTCGCCCGTCCGCACGCTGTCTTCCTTGATATCGTAGGTCTCGAGAATGGTAATGCCGGGGTGCTTCGCCAGGGCTTCCCGCGCGCCCTCGAGGCGCCGGGCGAGGTTGTTGGCGCCAAGACTCGTGATGAACGCCACCGTCCCCTTGCCGTTCAGCATCCTTGCCGTTTCCTCACCCATCACGAGACCCGACTTGTAGTCGTCCACGCCGTAGAACGCCAACCGCTTTGACGCCGGAGCATCCGAATCCCAGGTGACCACCGGAATACCGGCCTCAACCGCGCGATCGATCGTTGGCGTCAGGAAGGAGGCATTCAACACCGAGATGGCAATGCCATCCACCTTCTGGGTGATGAACGACTCGAGCACTTCCTTCTGGCGCAACTCGTCGGCGCGGTCGGGACCGCGATAGATGACCTCCACGCCCAGCTCGGCGGCCGCCCGCTCGCCGCCAATGCGCGCGTAGTCAAACACCGGGATGTCGAGCGACTTTGGAATCAGCGCGAAGCGCAGTTTCTTCGGCGCCGGAGGCGCGTCGGGCGCGCCACCACCACACGCCACCACGCCCATTACCGCTACAGACAAAACCAGCCACAATTTCTTCATCGAGAGCTCCATTGTTCCGGCGCGGCTGAAGCCGCGCGCTACGTACTTTTCCACTTGTCCCCGGGGCTAAAGCCCCTGGGCTCCGAACTCCTGGACTCCTGGACTCCGGGACTCCTGGACCCCGATCCCTATCCTTGCGCCCTTCGCACCATGATCTGGTCCATCACCACGATGACGATGACCGCCAATCCGACGATGACCCGATCATAGAACGTTGCGCCGGGAATCTGCGGCAGTGCGTTACGCAGAACGCCAAAAATCAGCGCACCCAGCACCGCGCCGGCCACCGAGCCTCGGCCACCCGTCAAACTGGTGCCGCCCACCACCGCAGACGCGATGATGTCCAGTTCGTACCCATTGGCGAGGTCGGCCTTGCCCTGCCCCTGCACCACTGCCAGCACCACACCCGAGATCGCCGCGAGGAGGCCGGCCGTGACGTAGGCCGACGTCTTGACCAACCCCACCCGCAGCCCGGAGAACAAGGCGGCGGTTTCGTTGCCGCCCACCGCGAAGATGGCGCGGCCCCACTGGAAGCGCGTCATCAGCACCTGGAAGATCCCGGCCAGTGTCACCATCACGAGCGGCGGGACCCAGTCGATCGAGACACCCGCCACCGTCCAGTTGCGCGGCAGCTTCGCGGAAAGGTCGTAGAAGCGCGCCTCGGTGATGATGTAGCCCGCGCCGCGCCAGATGCCCATCACGCCAAGCGTCGCGATGAACGGCGGCAACCGCATGCCGACAATCAGCCATGACGAAGCGAGGCCCGCCGACAGGCCCACCATCAGGCCCATCACGGCGCTGGCGGTGAGAGACCATTCGGCCTGGACAAAGAAGTACCCGGTCACCACACTCGTCAGGCCAATCACGGCCCCCGAGGCCAGGTCGATGCCGCCGGTGATGATGACAATGGCCGCACCGATGGCCGCGATGCCGTAGATCGACGAGTACTTGAGGATCAGGAGGGCGTTGCCGACGTTCAGAAAGGGATGTCCGCCATCTGAAGGCCACAGGTACCACGTAAAAAACGCGACCTCCAGCACGAGGATCATCAAGGTGCTGACTTCGCGCACCTGCCACAACTTCTTCACACTGTGCCTCCTGTGGGCCGATCAGCCTCGACATTGTGCGTGGCCAGCCGCATCACGGCCTCTTCGGTCGCGCCGGCCCCCGGCAGTTCGCCGCGCAGGTGGCCCTCGCGCATCACAAGGATGCGATCGGCCAGGGCGAGCACTTCAGGCAGGTCGCTCGAGACCATCAGGCAGGCCATCCCCGCATCCGCCTGACGCCGGATCAGGTTGTGAATTTCGAACTTGGCGCCGACGTCCACACCCTTTGTGGGTTCATCCAGCAACAACACCTTCGGCGTAGTCGCCAGCCACTTGCCGGCAACGATCTTCTGCTGGTTGCCGCCCGAGAGCGCGTCGGGCGTGACGCGCAGATGGGGCGTCTTGATGGCAAGCGCCTCGACCTGGACCCTCGCGGCGGCGTCCTCACCTGCGTCGCGAATCACGCTCACGCCCTGCTTTGCGGCCAGCGGCAACACGAGGTTATGGCGGAGCGACAGATTAAAGAACAGTCCCTGCCGCTGCCGGTTCTCGGGCACCAGCGCGAGTCCGGCCCGGGCGGCATCCCGTGCCGAGCGCACGTGGATGGCCTGACCATCAACGGCCACCTGGCCCGCGTCCGCAGCGGCGAGGCCGAAGAGGGTCTCGAGAATCTCGGTACGGCCGGACCCCACCAAGCCGAACATGCCGACAATTTCGCCCGGTGCCACCTGGAAGGACACGTTGTCAAACGCGGGGCGTCTCGAAAGCCCGCGCACGTCGAGCGCTGATGAACTGGGGAACTGGGGAACTGAGGAACTGGGGGCTCGGGGCACGCGCGCTGGTGGCTCACGGCCCACCATGGCCCGCACAATGTCGTCGGAGGGCGTTGTCGCGCGTTCGAATGTGCCGACGAACTGGCCGTCGCGCAGCACGGTAATGCGGTCGCACAGTCGATACACCTCCGGGAGCCGGTGCGAGACGAACAGCACGGTGACACCCTGCTGCCGCAGGCGACCGACCACGCCAAACAAGTGGTCAACTTCGGCGTCGGTCAGCGAGGTTGTGGGTTCATCAAGCACGAGGACGCGGCAGTCGAAGGCGAGCGCACGCGCCACCTGCACCAGTTGCGAGCAGGCTGTCGACACACGTTCCATGGACATGTCCGGGGTCACAGGCACGTGGAGTTGCGTGAGCAACTCCTGCGTGCGCGCGCGCATCGCCCGTTCGTCCAGCATTCCCCAGCGGTTGGTGATCTCGCGGCCAGCAAAAATATTCGCCGTGACCGACAGGTTGGGAAACGCGAGCATCTCCTGGTAGACCATGCCGATGCCGCGTTCCAGTGCCTCGCGCGGACTGGAGAAGTGGATGCGTTCGCCGGCCCACGAGAGTTCTCCGCGGTCGGGCTTGAGAATCCCGGCCAGTATTTTGAGCAGCGTGGATTTCCCGGCGCCGTTTTCGCCGACACACGCATGTGCGTCGCCGGCGGCGATCGTGAAGCTGACGCCGCGCAGCGCCTGTACGGCGCCAAAGGCCTTCGCCACATCACGAAACTCCAACCCGGCAGTTGTCATTCGGCGGCAATCGTATACGATTCCATCGGGTCGGGTCCAGGGTCCAGGGTCCAGGGTCCAGAAGGAGAATGCAATGAGGCGCGCAGCGGTGGCGATAATGGTTGGAATGGTTGCGGTGGGGTGCGGTGGTGGTGAATCATCTCCGCCAATGCCTGCCGACGACATCCGCGTCACCTCGGTGCCTTTTGGCGCCACGGCCGATGGCACGCCTGTGGACGTCATCACACTTCGAAATGGCAAGGGCATCGAAATGACGGTGCTCACCTATGGCGGCATCATCATGTCGCTCAAGACGCCGGATCGAAATGGCGTGGCTGATGACATCGTGATGGGCCACGACTCCGTGGCCGGGTACGAGGCGAACTCGCCGTATTTCGGCAGCCTGATCGGCCGGGTGGGCAACCGCATCGCGAACGGCGCCTTCACGCTCGACGGCAAGGTGTATACGCTCGCGAAGAACAACGGCCCGAACCACCTGCATGGCGGCCTCAAGGGGTGGGACAAGGTGGTCTGGAAGGCCGACCCGTTCCAGGACCGCACCGGAGCCGGCGTTCGCCTCGAGTACACGAGCGCCGACGGCGAAGAGGGGTATCCCGGCAAGGTCACCGCCCACGTGGTGTATACCCTGACGCCGGATAACACACTCATGGTGGACTACCATGCGACCTCCGACAAACCCACGGTCATCAACCTGACCCAGCACAGCTACTTCAACCTGGGCGGCGGCAAAACCACCGACATCCTGGGTCATGAGCTGATGGTCAACGCCGACCGATACACACCCGTGAACTCCACGCTCATCCCCACCGGAGAACTGGCGCCGGTCGCCGGCACGCCCTTTGACTTTCGCGCGCCCACGGCCATCGGCGCGCGCATCAACGACAAGAACACGCAGTTGGACTACGGCAAGGGCTACGACCACAACTACGTGTTGACCCGGGCCGGCACCGGCCTCGAACTCGCCGCGCGCGTCTATGAACCCACGTCAGGCCGCACGCTGGAGATCACCACCACCGAGCCGGGCGTTCAGCTGTACACGGGCAACTTCCTCGACGGCACGATCACGGGCAAGGGCGGGCGTGTGTATCCCTTCCGCTCGGGCTTCTGTCTCGAGACCCAGCATTACCCCGACTCGCCGAACCAGAAGGGGTTCCCCTCCATCGAACTGCGGCCAGGCGGCGAGTACAAATCAAAGACGGTCTTCGCGTTCGGCAGCCGCTAGATCAGGCGACGATCACCACGACGCAGACGCTCGCTCACCGCGGGGCGACAACGCGTGGCGTGTGCGCGCACGTACGCGGTCCCAGGTGGTGGCGCGCGAACCGAGGTTGAAGACAATGAAGTCGCGGAGCGCGCGCTCATCCTGAGAGAGCCGCGCGTGGTCTTCCCTCGGCATGAGCAGGCCATGGGCGAGCGCGATCCTGGCCACAAGCGCGCGCCGGTCTGCGCGTGGGGCGCACAGGCGCTTGAAGGCCTCACGGAATGTCTCCCCTGCGGCCGCATCGCCGAGCTCGGCCCCCACCGCGACGAATCGACGGAAGATTTCGCCGAGGCGCGCGTACTGTGTGAACGGCAACACCTCAGCCACCAGCTCGTCGGCGCGCCCCGGCCCTGCCAGCAGTGCGGCCAGCGCCTCCGCGGCCTGATCGTGCCTCGGCGCCTTCAATTCGTCGTGTGCCATTGGCACAAACAGGCCGTGAAGGTAGGCCACCCGCGCCAGGAGTGACAGCGGATGCGTGCTGTGGCTCAGCGCGTCCAATTGGAACATCAAGCCATAGCTGGCCGCGCGGTACCTGACGCGCGCGCCTTCGAGCACAAACTTGCGGTACGTATAGGACGGCGTGTAGTTGGGCCGGTGTTCCCCCACCGTCGGCCTCGCCGCTCCCTCCATCGCCCCAGTGTGCTCGACGTACTCGGTGCGCCATCCATCGCGAGTCAGGCTGGCGCCAAAGTCGGTGTCAGGGGAGATCGAGTCGGGCATGCCGCCATCGCGAAAGCAGGCCGTGCGGAACATCCTGATCCCGACCACCTGCCCCACCAGTGGGTCGCGGAGCTCGCCGACCACGATCCCGATGCCGGGCCGCATGTGTCGCAGGAGCACTTCCACACACGTGGGGTCCAGAATCATGTCGGCGTCAACCTGGACGAAATACGGCGTGCTGACACGCCGCGCGCCTTCGTTGATCGCCCGGGAGAACGGCGACACGTGCGCAATGACCACCTGCTCGTGCAGCGGCACCGACTGGGTGGCGAGGCTCCTGATGGCCCGTTCAGCGAAGGGCTCCCCGACCGTCAGCACGACGGCGGAGACCTCGCTCATTTTGAGACCTCGACGGGAAGGGACTCCCTGTGTGCCCCGTCGACGGCGCCGGTCTGTGCCTCGACATATCGCGTGACCACAGACACGCTGTCACCAAAGGCGACCACGGTGCCGCGATCCAGCCACAGGGCCTTCGTGCAGAACGTGCGCGCGAAGTCCATGTCATGCGTCGCCACCAGGAAGGTACGGTCGTGGTGCTGCGGTTCTTCGAAGAAGGCACGTGTCTTCTTCTGGAACGACAAGTCACCGGCCGCGAGAGCTTCGTCGATCAGCAGAATGTCGGCCGCGATATGCCGCACCACAGAGAAAGCGAGCCGCGCCCGGGTGCCGGTGGACAGGTGTTTGAGCTTTGTGTATTCGAAGCCGGGAATGCCGGCCCACTCCAGGACCTCGGCCAGAAGCGTGCGCATTTTCGCGGGCTCGACGCCGTACAAGGCGCCGTACATCAGCGTGTTGTCGGACACGCTCAACTCCTCGATCATCCCGACGCCCAGCGAGGTGAGCAACACCATCTCGCCGCGTACCTCGACGCTGCCCGTCGTCGGTCGCAACAGGCCGGCGATGATCTTGAGCAGCGTACTCTTGCCGGCAGCGTTGTTGCCGACAATGGCGATGCGATCGCCGTGCGACACCTCCAGGCTCAGTTCACGCACGGCTCGGCGTGGCTCGGGCGCGACATGGCCGCCTGTGACGGATTCGCGCAACACCCGAAACAGGGTGCGCGGTTCCTCCTCGGCCCTGAAGTTACGGGTCAGTTGCCGAACCGTGATGACCACCGCGTTGTCAGCCATCACAGACGCTCCAACAGCGCCGGCTCGGCGCGACGGAAACCCGCGATTGCGGCGAGCACGACGCCCGCATTGATCGCGAGGAACCCGAGCATCTGGCCGATGGGGGGCCACTGCCCTGCGAGCAGGATGGTCCGGGAAAATCCAATGACCTGTGTCAGGGGATTGAGGAGGGCAATGACCCGGAGTGTGGGCGACAACGCGTCGAGGCTGTAGATGATCGGTGTGCCAAAGAACAGGATTCGCATACCCACATCAAACAGATGTTCGATGTCGCGAACGAACACGTAAATCATCGACAGCAACAGTGAGACCCACAGCACCAGCAGCACCTGCATCAGCACGACGAGCGGCAATGCGACCAGCGCCCACGACACGGGCGCACCACTCAACAGGGCGACGAGCGTGGTCAGGACCATCGAGATGAGGAACTCGGGCAGGTTGGCCAGCACCGCGCTGTAGACCAGGATGTCCTTGGGGAAGATCACCCTGGTCGCCAGACTCCGCATGCGGCCCAGCACCCGCATCGCGGCGCCCGCGCTCTTCGAAAAGTGCGTGAACTGCACGAGGCCCACCAGGAGGTAGACCGGATACAGTGGAATCGCTACGCCAACCTGGCGGCTGAAAAACGCCCACAGCACCAGCAGCATCAACAGTGGATTCAGGAAGGTCCAGAGGTACCCAAGCCCGGTGCTCTGGTCGAGGAGCCGGTGCTGCACGGTGGTCAGTTGTCCAAGTAGCGCGACGTGCCGTCGCGACAGAAGGCGGAAGGTCATCGTGTCGTCCAGACCGTCAACTCACCGGCGGTGTTGCCGGCATGCGCAAACGCTGCGCGAAAGTGCCGCGCCTCCCACAGGGCCAGGCTGAGCAGGCGCCACAACAGCCGGGTGTAGTCTCCCACTCGCGTCAGATGCAGGCGGTAGATCCGCGCCAACGCCTCCTGGCCGATCGTCAGCCCAAGCAGTTCTCCCCGAGACAACACCAGGTCCTCGAACAGGGGGCGAAGCGGTCCGCGCAACCAGGCCGACATCGGCGCTTCAAACCCGCGCTTGGTCGTGGTCTGGAAACCGGCATGCCTCACGAGCGACGCACGCAGCGGGAGTTTGCCGACACTGCGGCGCAGATCGACGGCCGATCGCCAGTCGATACGGGCCGCCACATCCACGACCTCACGGTCGAGCAGCGGCACCCGGACCTCGAGTGAGTGATGCATGCTGGCCCGGTCGACCTTCTGCAGGACACTTCCCAGATGCCCGCTGTATTCGTTCCAGCGAAGCCACAGCGCGAGGGCGTCCACGCCGGATCCACCAAAGTCAAACAAGGTGCACGCGCGCGGAAACGGCGGCAGGTCCGGAAAGACCTCTGCCAGTTGCACCGGATCAACAAATCGCTGCCGGCGCAGTTGCTCGGCTCCAGCCGATGGCCCGCTCGTCGTGGCTGGTGCCCCGCGCACCAGGTCGCGCCACCCCTGCATGGTCAATTTTGATGCCGGCGCCAGCGGATGGATCATGCGGCCCGGGTATCCCCAGAACAGATCGTCGCCACCGTCACCGCTCAGCACCACCGCGACCTGTTCACGCGCGACGCGGCTGATGAGCATCGTGGGAAACAGCGAGTAGTCGTCGTGCGGTTCGCTGCTGGCGGCCACCACCTCGTCGAGCAACTCGATAGCGTCGGCTGGGACGATTTGCCTGACGACATGGTGCAGTCCCAGCGCTTCCGCATACCGCCGCGCATCGGGAGACTCGTCAAGAGAGTCGCCGTTGGTGCCCAGGGTGAACGCGGGAAAGTTCATCGTGGTGGCCTCGCGCATTTTGGCCGCCACCAACGGCGAGTCAATACCGCCGGACAAAAAGACGCCCAACGGCACATCACTCACCATCTGTCGACGGACGGCCGAGGTCACGGCGGCGTCAACAGCATCATAGGCGGCTTGGCCGAACAGGTCGGGTTCGGGACTGCGCGGGAACGTAAAGTGCCGGCCCTCCTCACACCGCCCGGTATGATCGACCGCCAGCCACGCGCCGGCGTCCAGGGCCATGGTGCCGGCCACGAGCGCAAAGGGTGGAGGCACGTACCCGAGATGCGCATAAAGCGCGAGCCCCTCGGATGTCACCGCACCGCCGCGAGCCCACGGATGCGCCAGAATCTGGTCATACTGCGACGCAAACAGCACCCCGTCGCGGTGGCGCAGGACGTAGAGCGGCTTGATGGCGGCGTGGTCGCGGGCCAGCAGCAACCGCTTCGTGAGCGTGTCGTAGAAGGCCAGGGCGAACATGCCGTTGAAAGACGCCAGCGCCGCATCGCCGAATTCTGCCAGGGCGTACAGAACCACTTCGGCATCGCCGGTGGAGCGAAACGTGACGCCCCGGTCCTGCAGTTCCTTGCGAATCTCTCGAAAATTATAGAGTTCGCCGTTGAAGACGAGCGCATAGCGCCCGTCGCGGGTCAACATCGGTTGGTGGCCGGCTGGGGAAAGATCGAGGATTGAGAGGCGCCGGAACCCGAGCAGGCAACACGCGTCGTCGGACCAGAGGCCGGCGTCGTCCGGCCCCCGGCGTGACATCCGGTGCACGGCGCTGGCTACGTCCCCGCGGAACACCTCGGCGGGGCCATCAAACGTCAGCAAGCCGACAATGCCGCACACGCGCTCAGATCTCCCGGCTCGCGAAGTTTCCCCTATGATAGTGCGTCGCCGCCATGCAGACGGTGACTTCGCGGCGTGTCATGGACGAAATTATCGTATCAAACGACCGGGTTGATGACACGAGGGCACCACTGTTCTCGATCGTCATTCCCACTTACGCGCGGCCGCAGATCCTGCGGGAATGTCTGACTGCGGTCTCGCGGCTGAATGCACGCGAGAACTTCGAGGTCATTGTCGTGGACGACGGAAGTCCGGAACCTGTGGGTCCCGTGGTCGAGGCATTCAGCGAGACCCTGCCAATCCGGCTGCTCCAACGGCCACGCGGCGGCCCGGCCCTGGCCCGCAACACGGGAGCCAGCGTGGCGCGCGGCCGGTATCTGGCGTTCACCGACGACGACTGCCGGCCTGCGCCGGATTGGCTGACGGCGCTTGGGACCGCGTTTGAACGTGACGGCCGCCGCCTGCTCGGCGGCCGTGTGGAAAATTCGCTGGTGCACAATGCGTATTCCGAGGCGAGCGAACGGATCGGCCAGTTCGTGTACGAGTACAACCGCAACATCGGCGCTCAGGAGCCATTCTTCACGACCAATAACCTCGCGGTCTGCGCGGAGCACTTTCGTGACGTCGGCGGCTTTACCAGCCTGATTCCAAGCGCCACCGCAGAGGACAAGGAATTTTGTGACCGCTGGCGGGCGCACGGCCTTCCGCTCGCACACGTGCCCGACGCCGTGGTGTTTCACGCCCACCATCTGTCGTTCAGGGGATTCGTGCGGCAACACTACAACTATGGCCGGGGCATTCTGGCGTTCCGCCTGCTCAGGCGTGGGCGCGGAAACACCCAGGGCATGGTGCCCGAACCGCTGACGTTTTACCTCGATCTGCTGGCGTCACCGCTTCGGCATCACACCCGAGCCAGACGGTGGCGGCTTGTGGGCCTGCTGGCATGCTCGCAAGTGGCGACCGCGGCCGGCGCGCTGGTCCAGTTGCTCCGCTGGCGTCAGTTGAAGAGGGTTCGCGCGACCACGACGACCGAGGCTTGAGGTGGGCGCCATTCCGTCGGTTTCCGTTGTCATTCCCACCTACCACCGGCCCGATCTGGTGCTGCGCGCGGTGCGCAGCGCACTCGACCAGACCATGGCCGACCTCGAAGTCATCGTCGTGGTGGACGGGCGTGATGCGGCCACGTGCGATGCCCTGTTGACCATCGCCGACGCTCGCGTCCGAGTCCACGTGCCTGATCGCCACCTGGGGAACGCTGACGCCCGCAATGCCGGCGTGGCCATCGCGCGCGCGCCGTGGGTGGCGTTCCTGGATGACGACGACGTCTGGATGCCGGCGAAACTCGAACGGCAGCTCTCGACCGCCACCGCAGTTTCGGCTCCCCGCCCGATTGTGGTGTGTCACATGGTTGCGCGCAACGCCCACGGTGACAGGACGTGGCCCAGGCGCCTTCCCGAGCCGGGCGAGGACTGGAGTGAGTACTTCTTCTGCCGCCGCACGCCATTCACCGGTGAAGGCATGGTGACGCTGTCGACGATCTTCACGTCACGAGCGCTGCTGACCGAAGTCCCGTTTTCGAGCGGGCTGGCGCATCTGGTGGATCCCGACTGGATGCTGCGCGCGCTGCGAACGCCAGGCGTGACCATGACCTTTGTGCCGGACTCGGAGCCGCTGATCGTCTGGCACATCGAGCATGACCGGCCCCGCATCACCAACCGGCGTGACTGGACCACGGCGTTCGACTGGGGCCTCCGCAACCGGCACCTGTTCTCCCCGCGCGGCTATGCGGCGTTTGTGCTGCATGTGGTCGGCTCCAACGCGGCGGCGCAGCGCGACCGGCGCAGCTTCTTCCCGTTGCTGAAGGAGGCACGTCTGAAGGGGCAACCGGCATTGGTCGACGTGGCGTCACATGTGGCGAACTTCGTGCTCCCGCCGGCGGTACAACGACACGTGGCGATGTGGTACGCGCGAGCGACAACCCGCGCATGAAAGTGCTGCTGGTCAACGACTACGGCGTACTCGCCGGTGGCGCCGAGCGCATCACGGTGGACCTGCGTGACGGCCTGCGCGCCCGTGGCCACGATGCCCGCCTGCTGGCCAGTTCCGCCGGAGCCCCGGCACAAGCCAGCCTCGCGGACTACACGTGCCGCGGCTCGAATGGCACCGGGCGGCTCCTGCTCCAGGCCTGGAACCCATGGGCAGTCAGTCGCCTTCGACAAGTTCTGGCTGAGTTTCAACCCGACATCGTGCACGTCCGCATGTTTCTGACACAGCTGTCACCGGCTGTGCTCAAGTGGCTGCCGCCGGATCGGTCTCTGCTGCACATCGGCAACCATCAGACGATCTGCCCTCTCAACTCGCGTGTGCTGCCCGATGGATCGCGTTGTGGCGTTCGTGCCGGCGTGGAGTGCCACCGGCAACGATGCGTCTCCACGTTTGGACTCGGGCGCACACTGCTCCAATTGCGTACATGGCGGCGTCACTCCCCGGTCTTCCGATGTGTGGTGGCCAACAGCCACGCCATCGCCGCGACACTTCGCGAGAACGGCGTGCCGGTGGACACGGTGATTCCAAACGGCACGAGAGTCGTGCCCCCACGTCCGTCGCTCACCGGCCCGCCGACAGTCGTCTTCGCCGGCCGCCTGGTGCCGCAAAAGGGCCTCGACCTGCTGGTGCAAGCCATGGCGATCGTGGTCACGCATCAGCCTGACGCCCGTCTGGTCATCGTGGGGGACGGTCCGGATCGGGCACGCATCGAGGAACTGATCGGGATGCTCAAGCTTCGCGACCGCGTGCAGTGGCGCGGGCACATTCCGCACCCCGCGCTCGCCGAGGCTCTCGGAACAGGCTGGGTGCAGGTGCTTGCGTCGCGGTCGCCTGAGCCCGGGGCCAATGTCATCCCCGAGGCGATGATGCGCGGCACTGCCGTCGTGGCCACACGCTTTGATGGCGCGCCCGAGGGATTGCGAGACACCGTCACGGGATTTCTGGTGCCGCCATTCGACGTCCAGGCGCTGGCCGACCGGCTGGTCACCCTGCTGGGAGACCGCGCCCTGGCGGAGCGCATGGGCCAGGCCGGCCGCGACGTGGCGCTCGCGGAACTGACCACAGACCTGATGATCGACCGGTTTGAGGCGGTCTACGCGACGCTGGGATGACTTCGCCTGGTTGCGTTGCCTCGCCGATTGACCCGAGCGGCGGCAACCACGCAAGATAGCCGAATATGCCCGGACACAATGAATGGCTGGAGGTGGCGCGCACGGCCACCGCCGACGACCTGCGCGAACATATCCTCACGGGATTCAAGAGCGGCAAACCGTTCACACCGTACGTGCCGACCATCGCGCTGCCGTCACCTGTGGACTGGGTGCTGGATTTCGGGTGCGGCGTCGGCCGAAACTTCCCTTGTGTGCGAACCATCGGGGGGCACGTCGCGGGCTTTGACCTGCCGCCCATGATCGCGCGATGCAGGGAACTGGCGCAGCCCGTGGATCTGCTGTCAGACGACTGGTCGTCGCTCAAGAACCGCCGCTTCGATCTGATTTTTGCGTCGCTGGTACTGCAACACATCGAAGTGGACGTGGTGCGCGCATACCTTGCTGACTTTGCGCGCATGGCGCCCGTCACGTACCTCCTGACGCGCGACAGCAGTGATTTCGGCGTCAACGTGCTCGACCTGGTCTCCGAGAGTGAGGCCTTCGACGCCGGGGACTGCACGGCGGTCGATCACGATCCGGAGACCCACCAGCTTCGGGTGCTGGGACGCATGTCATTCGAACAGGCCCGTCAGTCCACCGAACCTGCGCACTACGAAGTGCTGTTGCGGTCCCGGTGACTTAATCAGTCGACAAGCGCCAAGTGAATATACTCACTCCCGTGCTGCCTGACCTGCCCGCCCGATGGGTTGCTTCCCTCCTGCCGGGCGGGATTCCCGAAGAAACGCACGCCACCTGCGACCGCTGTGCCATGTGCTCGGCGGACGCGCCTCAGGGCTCGGCCACGTTTTTTCATCCCACCGCCAAGTGCTGCACGTACGAACCGGCCCTGCCGAACTTCCTCGTGGGACGCATTCTGCGCGATACCGATGCGGCCATGCAGTTCGGCCGCCGCACGGTGGAAGAGCGCATCGCCACGCGACTGGCCACCACGCCCTGGGGCCTCGAGCCCACCCGTCGTCACAGCCTGCTCTACGGCGACAGCGTGGAGTTGTTCGGCCGATCGCCGGATCTGAGATGTCCTCACTATCAGGAAAACGGCGCCGACGGCACGTGTGGGATCTGGCGGCATCGGAATGCGGTGTGCGCGACGTGGCATTGCAAACACGTGCGAGGCGCGGTGGGTCTGGGGTTCTGGCAGTCGCTGGGACGCCTGCTGTCGGAAGCTGAATGGGCGCTCGCCACCTGGTGTGTCACCGAGTTGGGTGAGTCTCCGGGTGAACTGTCGCGGCTCCTGCACCGAGCGAGGTTGCGCCTGGCGCCGTCCGACCTCGGCGGCGCGGATGACCAGGCCGAATACGAAGCCGGATGGGGCTCGTGGGCCGGGCGCGAAGCGGAGTACTACACACGCGCAGCGGCGCTCGTGGACGCGCTGGAGTGGACGGACGTGGAGCGGATCGGGGGCGTGCGGCTCCGCGCACACGCAACGCTCGTGCGAGACGCCTACGCCGCACTGATATCGACCGAGCTCCCCGAGCGGACCACGTTGGGTACGCTGAGAGTGCTGTCTGCCGACGACGGAAAGTGCACCGTGCAGACATACAGCAGCTTCGACCCGCTTCGGGTCCCGGCCAGCCTGATTTCTCTGTTGCCGCAGTTCAACGGGCGCGACACTCACGCCACCGTCGACGCCATTGCGAGCGAGTCGGGCACCCGTCTCAGCGACGGAATCCTTCGCAAATTGCTCGACTTCGGCCTCCTGCGAAAGGCCTGAACGCACCCGTCCGCCCATGCGATAATCCGGGCGGGTTTCCCACAACTGTTTTTGGAGGTCTTTCGCGTGATGCGCACATTCACCAAGCTCACCGCTGTCTTGCTGCTGGCCGTCGCTTCGGTGTCGGCCCCGCTCTCGGCGGGTCCGACCCCTGCGGTTGGTCCCTCGTTCTCAAGCATCGGCCCGCTCGCCTTTGGCCCCGACGGCACGTTGTTCGCCGCCGACCGCACCGCCGCGTCCATCGTCGCCATGAAGCTTCCCGACTTCGACGTCAAGGTTGGCGATCCCTTCGGCACGTTGGGCACGAAGGATGTCGAGAACATCGACTCGAAGGTCGGGGCACTGCTCGGCACCGACGCTGCCGGGGTGACCATCACGGACCTCGCCGTCCATCCCACAACGAAGCACACCTACTTGTCGGTGATGCGCGGCACGGGACCGACCGCACAGCCCGCGCTCGTGCGCATTGAGGGCGCCGGAGCGATCAGCCTGGTGGCGCTTGAGACGGTGAGCTTCACGAGCGTGGCGTTGCCGAACCCGGCCGCAGTGAATCCTAACGGCCGCGGCGGCCGCGCGCAGTCGGTGACCGACCTCGCGTTTGTGAATGGCCGCGTCTACGTGGCGGGCCTGTCGAACGAGGAGTTTGCGTCGAAGCTCTGGTCGGTCGGTTATCCATTTGCCAGCGTGGACAACGGCGCGAGCATCGAGATTTACCACGGCAACCACGGCGCGCTTGAGACGCGTTCCCCCGTGATGGCGTTTGTGCCGTACACAATCGGCGGCGAACTGAACATCCTCGCCGGCTACACGTGCACCCCGCTGGTCAAGATCCCGGTGCAGGCCCTCAAGGCAGGAACCAAAGTCGTGGGCACCACGATCGCGGAATTCGGCGCCGGCAATCAGCCGCTGGACCTGATGGTGTACCGCAAGGACGGGAAGGACTTCCTGCTGATGTCCAACTCCCGGCATGGCGTGATCAAGATTGGCACCGATGGCTTTGCCACGGCGGCGCCCATCACGACCCGGATCGGCGGCACGGCCGGCGTGACTTTTGAAACCATCACCTCGATGACCAACGTCGAGCAGATGGACCTGCTGGATGCGGGTCACACCATGGTGATCACGCGCGGCGCGTCGGGACGGAACCTCAACGTCGTCGTCCTGCCCTGATCCACGCGACGCTCTTATCGTGCGCGTCTTCGTTCGACGGTCACTGCAGCGGCTCAGCCTGCTGACGTGGCTGGCGGCCGTAACGGCCTGCTCGGCAACTCCAACGCCGGAGTTGCCAGGCGGGCCGTTGTCGGCTGCGCTCGTGGTGGACACAGAGACGCAGCAGCCGGTGATTCGCGTGACCGGGTGGTCGTCCACTGAACTCGATTCACTGCGGGCCCGGGACGTGGCCGCTGCAACCTGGAATCAGCTGCTGCAAGTGAGCGTGGCGGGCACCACAGGCATCGACATCGCCGGGCAGCATCGCGTGAACGCAGATTCCGTGGACATGGTGCCCAGGTTCCCGCTCGATCGCGGTCGCGAATACGTGGTGCGCATCAATCCGTCTGCGCTGCCGGTGCCCCGGCCTGGTGGCCGCATTGAAGCGCGCGTCATGCTGCCCGCGTCGGCTGCGACGCCGTCGGTCTCGGTCACCGGCATCTACCCATCTTCATCTGTGTGGCCCGACAACATCCTGCGCTTCTATCTGCACTTTTCCGCGCCCATGGCGGGAACGGCAGCGGTGGGCCATGTGCGCCTGGTGGACGACGCGGGCCAGGAAGTTCGCGATGCCCTGCTCGAAGTGGACGTCGATCTCTGGAACCGCGACTACACGCGCCGCACCGTGTTTTTTGATCCGGGTCGGGTCAAACGCGGTATCAGACCCAATCTGGAACTCGGGCGCGCGCTCATCGCCGGCAGAAAATACGCCATCGTGGTCAGTCCGGAATGGCGTGACGGGCGTGGCCAGCAACTCATTCGTGAATTTCGCCACGAGTTCACGGCCGGACCGCCGGTTGAGCGACCCGTCGCACCGGCGGCCTGGACGATCGAGCCGCCCCCTGCGGGATCGCGCGACCCGCTCGTGGTGCGATTCCCCTGGGCACTTGACGAGGGCCTGCTGCAACGCGCCCTGGGTGTGACGTCGCCGGGCGGTCAGCCCATCGACGGCACGGTGACGGTGCGCGCGCAGGAAAGGGAATGGACGTTTACGCCCGCCGCGGCATGGCGCAACGCGCCGCATGCCCTGGTGGTCCTGACCGTGCTCGAAGATCCAGCCGGGAACAAGGTCGGCCAGGCCTTCGAGTTCGAGATGTTCGCACAGCCCCGCACCGCTGAAGCAGAACGGCTCACCATCCCCTTCCGCCCCCGTTCCTAAGTTCCTAAGTTCCTAAGTTCCTAATTGACGTAGAGTGCGCGTATCTGGAACAGGATGTAGAGCCCGATGAGGCCACCGATGAGGGCGCCCAGGATGTTCCCGCTCAGCAGCGAGAGCAGGATCCCGATCAGCTGCGAATAAAAAATCAGCGTCCACCCCGACTTTTTACGCGCGAAGAGCCCTGGCAGCGCCAATCCGAGCAGCACGAGCTGGGCCAGCAGCACCAGCGTGAGGTACGTGAAGCCGGCTGCGTATCCCACGCCGCCGAACGGCATCAGCGCTGTGCCGATACCGAGCATGAATAGCAGGCCAGGCAGCGAGAGCACCAACAGCACCAGGGCGATCCATGGACCGAACTTCACCAGGAACTCCCGGATCTCGCCGGGGATCTGGAACGGGGCCTTCTGGACGAGATAGAAGTCGAGGAACCCAACGAGGTCGCGTGGTGCCTGATCGGATGTGGTCATGAGAGCCTCCTATGCGAGAACAGTCGCGGCATTGTAGTTCAAAGCGCTCGCCGCAGCCGCCCTTCTGCTTCGGCATAGCGCGTCCTCAAATCGGCGTAGGTCGCTACGGCCGCTTCCTGTGGGGTGACTCGGCTCGCCACCAGCGGGGCAGCCAGATCTCTGACGACGTCGGGCCACGGCACCGGGTCGGATGACGCAGCGGCATCAGCGTGCCACGCTCGGAGCGCCGACCCGAGGCAGGCTGAGTTACCGACCGGGAACTGATAGACGTCCGCGTTGAACACGTTGGCCATGACCTGCAGTACGTCGCGGTTGGCGGCGGCGCCTCCGGTGGCGTGGATGCGGCGGACGGCCACCCCCATCCAACGCGAGTGATTGGCCATGGCCATCATCTGTGCCTCAACCACCGCTCGCACGTTACCCGGCACATCGTCAGGCTCCAGGCCGACCCGGCGCACACCGGGCACCGGGACGTCGGGTGTGATTTCGGGATCGAACCACGGGAACATGATTCGCCCGAGGTTGCCGGCGGGTGTTGACCTGAGGCATTGCGAGAAACCCGCCCAGTCAAGCCCATAGGCGTCGCGCACCCGTTCGCGCGCGAGCGATCCGTTCTTGAAGACGGTGATCCCCATGAAGTCACCCGTCGGCGCGCCGAACACATGACCAATGCCGCCGGGGTCCACTCTCGATTCCCGCATGATGCCGGCGATCGTGTCACTGGTGCCGAGCGAAACCACGACGTGGCCGTCCGTCACCAGACCCGTGCCCACGAGGCTGGACGAATTATCGCCAGTCCACGCGACGATGCGTGCGGGTGGCAAGCCATACGTCGACTGCCAACGTGGCGCCAGCGTGCCAATCACGCTGGCCGACGGCACGATCCGGGGCAGCTTCGGCCCCAAACCCGGTGCGGTGGCCTCCACCGCGAGCAGCCACCACTCATTGGTCGCGAGGTCCATGAGGTTCATTCCGCTGGCATCGCCTGGATCAAGAGGTGCCTCCGCGCCGAGCAGATGTGACGCGAGGAAGGAACTGACCAGGTGGATGCGTGCAGTGCCGGCGTACGCCTGCGGATCGGCCTTGTAGAACTTTCGAATCTGCGGTCCGGCGAAACGTTCGTACGCGCGTGATCCCGTACGCTGGGCCAGCACCGCAGCGCCACCAACCGCCGCCGTGATCTCCGCGCACTCGTCGCGCGTGCTGCTGTCCATCCAGATCGGGGATACGGACCTTGTGAAGGTTCCGTCGCTGCCGAGATACACGCTGCCGTGCTGCTGCGCGCATCCGCTGATGGCACAGAGCCGGCTCAGATCAGCACCGCACCCGGCCACACGACCCAGCATCTGCTCCAGCGCCTCGACCCACATCGCAGGAGACGAGACTCTGACGAGCGGGTCAGCTGAAGGCAACACACCATGGACGGTGCCGAACTCGGGGAACGCCTGATCAAACGGCATGACGTCCTGCCAGAGGACTTCGGCTCTACCGCCGGTCACACCGATCAGAATGGCCGACAGACTCTGCGTGGAACTGTCGAGCCCGAGGTAACACCGCTGCGCGCCGCTCACGGAACCTCCCAGCCCCCAGACGTTGCGGAGCGGAACGCCGCATCGATGACGGCCATGTTCTTCACCGACATCTCGAGCGGATATGGCGCCGCGCGCGATTCCAGAATGGCGAGCGACAATTCGTCGCCCTGCGCGCGGTACTGATCACACGCCGGAATCTCCAGAGTCTCTACGGTCCTGCCCAACAGATCGCCGTGTGAATCCACGAAGAGACGGCACGGCCGGTCGGGCGGCGCGTTGAAGGGAATCTCGACCTCGAGGCGTCCGCGTGTGCCAAACACCTGCACGCGCTGGTAGGGCGCCAGTCGTGTGCTGCACACGCCGATCGCCTGACCCGACGGGTAGTCCAGCATCAACGAGGCCAGCGTATCCACGCCCGACACCGGGTCGCGCTCCACCAGACTCATGACCCGTCGCGGTTCCTCGCCGAAGATCATTCGCGACGTCATGATCAAATAACACCCGATATCCATCAAGCCACCGCCGCCCCACTCAGCAACATTGCGGATGTTGGTGGGGTCGTCGTTGAAATAGCTGAATGCGCCGACGTACGAACGCACGTCACCGAGCTGGCCGGAGCGGCACACGTCCAGAGCACGCACCCACTGCGGCGCGGACCGCACCATGAACGCCTCCTGAATGACAACGCCCGTCCGATCGCGCACGCCGATCAAGGCCTGCGCGTCGCCGGCCGACAGACCAACCGGCTTCTCGCACAACACGTGTTTGCCGGCCTCTGCCGCCCGCGTGGTCCACGGCACGTGCAGGTGGTTCGGCAACGGGTTGTAGATGGCGTCCACGTCGGGATCGGCCAGCAGGGCCTCATACGATCCGTGGGACTTTGGGATCCCCAGCGCGGTGGCCGCCGCTCGAGCCGACGACGCCTCGCGCGACGCGATCGCCACCACCTCGGTGTATGCCCCGCCCTGCATGGCGGGAATCACTTTATCCACACCGATTTTCGCGGTGCTCAACACGCCCCATTTAATCTTCTTCATTCGTGAATCTGGAACCGGTAATTTACCTCAGTCGAGGTCTGCCGGGCGTGGGGAGTCTGGCGCAGCGGTGCGGAATAACCCACCGCCCTTACCCGACGAGGGGCGCGGGACACTTCTCAAAACCGGCCTCCGGGCGTGGCCCGCATCTTGCTTCGTTGAGGGCCCCATCATGGACCAGGAGCAGGAGCGCGACCTCCGACTCGCCCGCCTCGAAGCCGCACTGGCTGAGGTGCAGCACCGCCTGGACGCGCTCGAAGGCCGCCGCGGCACCCAGATTGTGACGCGCGAGGCACTCGCGTCTCCTGTCGCGCTGCTGGAACTTGCGCCGGTGGAGCCCCCACCCGCGGAAGCCGCCCCGAGGGACCTCACCGGCCTTGCGACGTTACTGGGCCGGGCCTTCATGGTGTTTGGTGGCGCCTATCTCCTGCGTGCCCTCACGGAGTCTGGGCGTGTGCCCGCAACCGCCGGTGTCATCATCGGCCTGGCCTACTGCGCCGGCTGGATGATCGCGGCCCACCGCTCGGCCGCGACACGCCCAACAAGCGCGCAGTTCCACGGCGTCACCGCCCTGCTCGTGGCGTTACCTCTCGTGTGGGAGGCCACCGCACGGTTCGGCCTGATGAGTCCAGGTGCCGCCGCGCTGACGCTGGCCTGCATCAGCGGCGCCGCATTCGCTGTCGCGTGGCGCGGGCGGCTCGACGTGGTTGCGGCCGTGGCGGGTTTCGGCACCGTGGCCGCCGCCTTTGCCACCGCGTCGTCCACCAACCACTTCGCGGCGTTCTCGTTGCTCCTGATCGGTCTCAGTGTGGTGACCTATTGGATGTCCGAACAACCCCGACACGCCTGGCTCCGATGGCCCAACGCTGCCGCCGCCGGACTGTCGGTGATCGGCGTGACGATTCGCGCGCTGGGCCACCCTCCGCTGGAAGCCCCAGGGCTCACCCTGATCGCCCAAGCGGCATTTGTGGCGACGATGCAGGGATCGCTGGCGGTGCGACTGCTGATGCTCGGTCGCAACGCCCGGTTCTTCGACGTCATGCAGGCGGCGAGCGGCCTGGTCATCGGCATCGGGGGCGCGGTCATGGTGAGCCGCGCGTCACCCGGCGGGCTCGGACTGATCGGCGCGGTCGCAGGGATCCTGGCGCTCGGCGCATATCTGGGCGCCTTTCTGCGTCTCTCCGACCGCCCCCATCTCTCAGCCAGTTACCATCTGTTGGCGGCCTTCGGCCTCGTGACCGCGATCGCGGCGCTGGCGCTGCTCTTCTCCGGGCCCATCCTGGCGCTGGTTGCGATCACTCTCGGAATCATCACCATTGGTCTGGGCCCCCACCGGCTCGCCGGCTACGCCGCGCTGCACGGTTCGGCCTACGTCCTGACCGCGCTCGCCGCGTCGGGGCTGCTCACCGCGTCGCTGTCTGCCTGGATGCGCAATCCGACGCCGTGGCCTTCGGTGTCCACTATCGGCTGGCTGACTCTGGGCACGGCTGGAATATGCGCCACGCTGCGTCCCCCGCAGCATGGCGATATCGGCGACCTGCTCGCGCGCGTCGGGCGGCGGCTGTTGGCTGCGCTCTTCGTCTTCGCGGCGAGCGGCGCGGTACTGATGGTCACGGGGCCGCTCATCGCAGGGACTCCGCCCGATGCCGGCGTCCTTGCCACGCTGCGAACCACGCTCTTGTCGCTGACGGTCATCGGCCTCGGCCTAGCCGCACGCCTGCCACAGACGAGGGTGTTTGCCCGCCTCGTCTATCCACTCCTCATCGTCGGCGGGTTGCGGTTCGTGGCCGACGACTTCCGGCACTCGGGTCCTGCCACGCTGTTCATTGCACTGGCCGTCTACGGCCTGGCGTGGGTCCTTGGTCCGCGGCTCGCTGCACGAGACAGCGGGACATCCGCCGGCTGAACACGCCCGGGAATCTGCTAGGCTTTCGGCCATGTTGCGAACCCTGATGATGTGTGGAGGCCTCTTGATGTTGGCGATTCCGCTGGCTGCGCAAACCCAGCTGCCCACCAAACGTGTGCTGACGCTGGAAGCGGCGCGACGCGTGGTGGCGGCGGCCGAAGCCGAGGCCCGCAAGAACAACTGGGCCGTATCGATCGCGGTGCTCGACGACAGCGGACACATGATCCTGTTCCAACGCATGGACGGCGCCAAGCTCGTGGCCACCGACATTGCGATACGCAAGGCGCGCACGGCCGTCTACTTCCAGGGCCCGACCAAGGATTTGGAGGCCGAAGTGGCCGGTGGCCGAACGGCCCTGCTGCCCATCGAGGGCTTCATGCCGCTCGAAGGCGGCGTGCCGTTGATGTCAGGCGGCCAACTGGTCGGCGCGGTCGGCGTGAGCGGAGTCAGTGGCGCGCAAGACGCGCAGTGTGCGCTCGCGGGCGCCGCGACAATCAAATAGGAACGCCCCTACCGCGCGAGCGCGAGTATCGTTGCGAGCGCGATCTCGATTCCGCGAAGGCTCGGGACCTTGTCGACCGCGATCCACTCGTCAAGCGCGTGTGCACGGCCGCCGCGGCCACCTGAATCCACGGTGATCGCGGGGATGCCGAGGCTGATGGGGATGTTGGAGTCGGTGCTGCTCCAGCTGAATGTCGGCCGCCCGCCCGCCGCCCGGATCGACGCCGCGGCGGTCTGGACGATCGGCGAGTCTATCGGTGTCTCTCCTGACGGCCGATCGCCGATCAACTTCAGTTCGGCCGTCACCGGGCCCTGGGCCGTGGAACGGGCCGCGTTTTCTTCGCGCACGGCGTCGGCAATCAGTGCCATCAGGCTTTCATCAAGCTTCTGCAGTTCTGCGCGTGACTCCGAACGCATGTCGAGTTCCATCCATGACTCGAAGGGAATCGAGTTCACTGATGTGCCGCCGCCGACCACGCCGACGCTGTACGTCGTTTTGGGTTTCTCGGGCACGGTCAGTTTGCCAAAACGCTGCATCGCACCGGCCATCGCGAATGCGGGGCTCACGAGTCCAAACGCCCCATAACTGTGTCCGCCCGGTCCCTTGAAGATGACGCGATACCGGCGGCTGCCGACGCCGCCGTGAGTAATGTTGGCCCCCCCACCGGCGCCGTCCACGGAAATGAACATCTTGATGCGATCCTTGTACTTGCCCTTGTTGAACAAGTACTTCACACCGCGCAAGTCGCCCTGGCCCTCTTCACCCACATTGCCGATAAACAGGAGGTCACTCTCCGTACGGATGCCCGCCTCGTTCATGGCGCGGATCATCGCCAGCAGCACCGCCAGCGAACGGGTGTCGTCGCCGATGCCAGGCGCAGACAGCCGATCGCCGTCACGCTTGACCTTCACGTCGGTGCCCTCCGGGAACACAGTGTCGAGGTGTGCCGCAATAGCGATGAGCGGCGCCGTGTCTCGCCCCGCACCGGCGCCCCGGCGCAACCCCATCACGTTGCCTTCTTCGTCCTGCTCAAGATCGGTCAAGCCGGACGCGCGCAGCATCTCAAGGTAGGCAGCAGCACGCGCGGTTTCCTTGAAGGGGGGCGCGGGAATCTCGGTCAGCGTGATGATCTCTGCCACCAGTCGATCGTGATCGCGATCGAGCACGGCCATCGCCTTCTTGAAGCCATCGCTCGATCGAACCGTGGCGATGGTGGCATCAAACGGACTGGTCTGCGCCGTGACGGCCGCGCTGAGCAGGCCCACGGCCATGGCAATTCTTTGCAGTCGTGACAACATGCCGACGATCATACGGCTATTGCGCCAGGCTTCTGCAGGCGCCAGGCGGCCAGCACAAGGCCACAGGCGAGCCACTGAAAGATGCCCACCTTGGCGCCAAGCGCAACGGCATCCAGCAGTCCGAAAATGTGCACCGACAGCAGGGACAACCCGGCGGCGATCCCGACAGACCGCACCCAGCCGTCTCCCCCGATGGTGACGGCCATGTCGTAGGCGCGCCGCAGGATGAAGGCCGTCACCGCCACGTACGCGGCCAGCCCAATCAGGCCAACATCGAGTGCTGTCTGCAGAAACATATTGTGCGCATGCGGACGGCCGACGATGAGGTCAGGCCAGACTGGCACGGGTGAGTACCCACTGTGCCGGAAGTAGTCGAATCCGATGCCGGTCCAAGGTGATGTTCGCAGGGCGTCAAACCCCTGCGCCCAGATGTCCAATCGTGTCTGCACCGATGCCATCAACTCGACGACCCGGGGATGGTCGCCCCAGAAGGCGTAGGTCACAGCCGGCATCACAAGGAAAACGGCAGCGGCCGCCGACCACCATGCCGCCGGCTTCAGGAATCGGCGCGTCATCAGCCAGGCGATGAACGCCGCCGCCAACCAGACCGATCTGGATTGCATGATGACGACCACGGCCAGCGTCCACAACGCCGCCAGGAGCCCAACGACCTGCAGTGGCACGCGCAAACCACTTCCTGCGAGTCGCGAGCCGGCGACCGCAGCCGCCACCGGCAGCACCATCATCGCCACCGCAGCCAGAGGGTTCCGATTGACCGACGTGCGGGAATGCAGGCCGCTCATCGGCAGTGCTGGTGGCTCTGTCACTGGGGACGCCTTCCCGAAGATGGTCTTCGCTGTGTGCACCGGCAACGCGCTGCGGACTCCGATGGCCACGACAACCGCACCGCACGCGACAAACGCAAAGGCGGCCAGCGCGAAACGCTCGCGCGTCCGGCACCAGACCGCCACCGTGCCCATCGCGAAGAGCCCGAGCGCAAGGCCGGCGAAGTGGTTGATGGTCTCGGGTTGTTCGGCGACGTCGATTCCGGCGAAGATCGCGGCCACAACGAGCACGGCCACGTACCACGGAAGGCGGCCGAAGTCGCTCACAAGGCCGACGGCACCCAGCATCACCACCGCCGCGAACACGGCGACCGTTGCCAGAGCGGAAGGTCCCAGCGCTGCGGGAAACGCCAGCACGGGAGCCGCCACCAGCAATAGCGCTGCCGCACCCCATCCCACGCCGCGGATCATTGCGGTACGAGGTCCCGGAACAGGCTGTAGGCCCGGGCTATGGCGCCGGCTCTGTCAACGCGGGCGGAGGCATAGGCCATGGATCGCTCCGCGTACACATCATGGTCGGCCGGCAGGCGCGCACTCAGCGCTTCGATGGCCATGCCGAACGCCGACATCGAACTGAGCGGAAGACTCCAGCCGACCTCATGTGTTTCCACATCGCTCCAGGGCGTCTGATCGCTGATGAGGACGGGCACGCCCGCCGCAAGCGACTCGAAGATCACGTGCCCGAAGTTCTCTCCGCGAGTCGGAAAGAAGAACAAGTCGTGTCTGGCGAGTGTGCGTTTCACCTGATCGGGAGGCACCTCGCCCTTGTAGACGGCTCGTATATTCGAGGGCAGCCGCACCAGCAACCGCTCGCACTCTGCCCAGTAGGCCACATCCTCGATCGGTCCAAAAATCGCGAACTCCACGGGCACCTTCACGCCGGCCAATACGCGAAGCGCAAAGTCGAGGTTCTTCTTCGGGGAAATCCGCGACAGGAAACACAGGCGCAACGGTCCGGGCACCCGGCGCTCAATCGGGGCGCGCACTTCGGGCGACACCTCCTCTGTGAGGTCAGAAGCCACACGCACTTCGTCCCTGCGTACAGTCTTCACGATCTGCACAATTTCTTCTTTTTCCAATTCATTTGAGGCCTGCCACGTGATGTCCCGATACAGGCCACTCACGCGCGCCAGTTGGAGAAATGCCGACTTCTTCGCCGCCTTGAGTCCGAGAGCGCCGGTGGACAGTTCGCCCTGGGGCGCGAGCAGCGTGGGCACCGTCGGGACGAGGCCGAGTTTTCGTGCCGCCAGGACCTTCAGGGTAAATATGGGGTCGAAAAAACTATTGAGGTAGATCACTTGCGGCGAGATCCTCGCCACCTCACGTGAAAGCCGCCGAACCGTCGCGGCCCGGCGCGACAGGTACAGCACTTCCGCTCCGTGCAGGACCTGCCAGCTGCCGTGGCGGACCGATGGGTAGGGGGGATCGCTCGCGAGATCGCGGTCCAGGGTAATGATGCGGAAATCCACCTGGGTCCCGAGCGCCTGCACCAGATTGACCAGCGAACGGACCGGTCCGCCACCGCGGAACCCCGGAGGGTAACAACGGCTGAAGGCCAATACTCGGAGCCGCGGCGGGTCGCCGTTTCCCGGCCCCATTCCTACAGCCATACGCGACCCACTTTGAGCGGCGGCGATGACTTCAACAGACGCTCCGCCAGCGGAATGTCGCGCACAAACACGGTGTTGTTGGATTTGGACCTGGCGTCGCCCAGCGGCGTCAGCGTCCTCGAAAACGGCTCATAGCCACAGGCCTCAAATCCGTGTCCGGCCATCGTCTTGAGAATAGCGTGTTCGCCAAGGCCGTAGCGTGCGACGCTTCCGTTCAACTCCATGATTACGGAGTGTAATGTCGGCTGACTCAGCGTTGCGTTAGCGCCGGCCAGCACAAACGTCTCGAATCCCTCAACGTCGATCTTCAGTACGGCCGGGCGCCGATTCGCCAGCACCGCGTCCAGAGGCAGGACCTTGACCTGGACGGCTCCGTCACGCGGTTCACCCTCCGGCACCACATGATTCGTGCAGTTTTCATCGGACGTGAACCACAGCTCGCCCTCGGCGTCCGACGCGCCGACGTTCAGCGCCTCGACCCTGCCAGACAGCCGGTTGATGCTGAGCGTGTCGAGGAGCCGCGCGAATGTGGACGGCACCGGTTCCAGGCAGCACCCGCGCGCCCCCTTCGCGGCGCAGGCCAGAATCGTATACGCACCCACATTGGCGCCGACATCGACAAACAGATCATCTGGCGTGATGACGTGCAGCAGATACGCCATCTCGGCGAATTCATGCAGGCCGCAGTAGATATTTCCGGTCAGGCCGTCCTCCCCGGAGTGGACGATCATTCGCGAGCCGTTCACCCAGGGGTACACCACCGGCCCCGAAACCAGGCGGCTGCCCACCTGCCATCTCACGAATTCGACCAGCGCCCGTACTTTTCGGCCGCGGTTGAGCGGGTGTTCGACGATGAATCCGAGCGTCTCGGCAAGCTTGCCGATCACAAGGGCGGGGCTGCGGTTCATGACCCGGTGTCCCACGCGCGGCGAGCGGCTGCGATCTGCTCAATCACCTGACGCGCCCTGGCGGGAATCGAGTACGCCGGCACGGCTCTCGCGTGTGCCCGCCTGGCCATGTCGGCGCGTTCACCGGCGCGGGGCAAATAGTGACGTACGACCTCCGCCAGTTCGTCTGCGTCGTCCCACATCGGGACCTCGGTTTGCTCGTCGTAGACGGTCTGCGCGTAGGGAGTCCGCCGGTGCAGAAAGAAGCAGCCCATTGCCGCCAGTTCGTAGGTGCGGATTGTATCTTCGTCGCCGGGTTGGCGCACACCCCGGATGACGACGTCGTGATGCACGGGCGCAATGACAATGCGGCCGCGGCGTAGCCATTCGCCATAGGCGCGCCCGGTCAGCGCCGGTGCCACCTCCCATCCTGGCTCAGATCCGTCACGGCGTTCGCGCCAGCCACTGCCGACGATGCCGACCTTCAGGCGCAGGTCTTGACAGAGGCCGGCGAGTTGCTGCATCACGACCTGGTACTGATGGCGCCACGTCGCGGCCAGCACGAGATCGAAATCGGGATCGCCTGGGGGATCCGGCCAGAAGTGCAGGGCCGGATCGTAACCGTGCGGCACGCAGACACAGGGATTGTCGTAGCCGTAGATGGACTTCCATCCCGCAGGGTGGAACGGCTTGGTCGACACCACGAGATCGTATTCGCCCATGCTGGACTTCAACACCGCGCCGAACGCGTGTGGCGAGTAGTCCGGGAACACATTAGCGGTAAAGACACCCATCCGTCGAATGTGGCGAACGAACTCGGCGCACACGCCGCCGCCTCTGTACACCAGGAGGCAGTCAGGCCGGCGAGCGGCGATCTTGGCCAGAATCGCCGCCTCCAACTCTGTGCGGTGCCACGGTCTCAGCAGGCGATTCGTGCCCCGGACGACGAGCGACTTGCCGACTGGGAAGTAGTGATCTTCTCCCAGGTCATCCAGGCGGATATCTGGAAAGACGGCCATCGCCTCGCGCATGGAACGCGCGGTGGAGCCCTGCCAGGAGTCCCCGACAAACAGGATGTTCACGACACCGCCCTCTCACGGGATCGATAACGAGCCCGGTTCTCGGCGACCGACAGCATCAACATCGCCGCCAGCAGCGGATAGAGAATGAAGACGAATACTCCCAGGTACTCCGTGATGAAGTCACCGTCAATTCGAAACGCGATAAACATGCCGAGCAAAGACAGCGGCATCAGCAGGGGCGCCTGGTGCGCGTGGATGGCGCGGGCGATGGCCGACGTCTGTGCCACGATCCAGCCGCAGAGGGCGCTCGCGAGCCAGAGTCCCCACCAGCCGGCGTGATAGTAGCCACTGACAAAGATTCCTGGAGCCGTCGATGAACCGTCGCTGCCGGTGATCTTCCTGTGGAGTTCGCCATGCATCGCCGTGATCTGGGGCTTGTCTGGTGCCAGGACTCTCGGCACAAACAGCCAGGGGATCAGGGCCAGGCCATTGCCGCCTCGACCCCCATCGCGCAGATCGATGCTGGCAGCCTGGGTGGGCACGTAGCAGAGCCGGCTCCAATAGTCATATTCACGAGCGCCCGGCTCGTCGCGAGTACTGGCCCAGCCCTGGCGGAGGTAGGTGAGGCGATCGCCCAGAGTCGAACTACTGCCGGCCGAGAGTACGGCGACGCGTCCGCGACTCACCAGGCCTCCAAGGAACAGGTAGGCCAGAACCAGCGCCGACAGGCCAATGGGCAGTACGCGACGCGAGCCGAATCGAAGCGCCAGCCCCGCGGTCAGCACGGCAAGCGGCAGGAGTGCCTCTGTTTTCATCAACTGCAGGGCGCCGACCAACACCAGCAACACGGTCTGTGCCACCGCCAGCAGGCGGAACATGCGCTCGTGTGGACCGCGCGCCGATGCCGACAGGAGAATGGCCACAAGCGACAACTGGCCGATGATTCGTACACTGCCTGGGATCCCGCCCTCACGAAGGCCAATGTCAAAGGGGATGCGATAAAAGGTCGCCGCCGCGCCCAGAATCAGGAACGTCGCAATCACTGCCGTCGCTGAGAGGCGGCCCATCCTTGCGGCAACCCTGCCGGTCTGGGCACCAAGCCAGCGCCCGCGCGCGAACACCGATATCAGCAGCGCCATGCCGAAACCAAGCCCGTTCATGGCATCCACGCGCAGGGCATCTCCGGCACCAATGCGATAGAGGTTGAGGGCGTTGCGGACTTCCTCCTGCGGCCCGACAGCCAGCAAGGCGGCGCCAAACACAAAGTAGAGACAATACGCACCGAGAAACACAACACGATGGTCGGTCAACACCACCGAAAAACTCCGCCGAAACACGCTGAGCAGTATGGGTAGCGCGCACAGGAATGCGACCGCGCACCAGAGCCCATGGATCCACCATTCCTCAGGCTCGACTCGAGGCGCGAAAAACGCCGCCGCCGCGCCCAACACGAGGAACACCACTGAGAGGCGCAGCCACCGGCGCGGGGAAATGCCTGTCTCGGTCCTGGCTCGGGCCCTCACGCCTCGCCTCCAACTACTCGGTCAAGCTCGCGGGCGTATCGGTCACCATACGCGGCCCAGGACAGCTGGTCCCGCCGTGGCCCTAACAATCGGCGTGGCCCCGTCAGGTTCATGGCGCTGTTGAGCATCGCACGAATTGCGGCAGCAAGAACGTCGGCGTCGTCGCTCGGCACCACCGTGACCCACTCGGGCAGGTCCAGAAGGTCGCGGAGATCGGCCCCGCCCGTGCGGTCGGTGCACACCACAGGCACGCCGCACGCCAGGGCCTGCGCCTGGACGAGGGAGAGTCCCTCCTGGCGCGATGCCGACACAAAGACGTGGGCCTGTGCGTACTGCGCGGGGAGGCTGTCCTGAGGCACCGCATCCACATGGGTGAACCCGGGCTCCAGCGGCAACGGGGCATCACCCACGGCTCCGACGTGCCGCAGATGCACGCCGTCGAGTTTGCGCCACGCCGCCAGAAGCAGATCCACTCCCTTCTGATATGACCAGAGCCCCACGAACAAGATGGTCGGCGGACGGTCCTGCGGCGCCGGCGTCGGCCCAAACATGGCCACATCAACGCCGTAGGGATTGCAGAACAGCCGTTCGGCTGGAAATCCCTCATCGACGAAACTCTGCTTCGCATGCGCCGACGGCACGACCACCCGATCTGCCAGCGCATATCCCGCGCACTCGCGCGCGACGTCCGACTCGGGCACCGTACGCGCAGCGAACCCACGGCGCAGAAGGTCGTCGAGAATCGCTTTTTGGGAGAGAATGTGGCGGCTGCCGCGTTCGATGAACACCTTCGCGCCATAGGCTGCGCGAGCCTTGCGGGCACTCTGAACCGCGAGCCCCGACATCCCGATGAACACGTCACACGGCTCCAGCCGTCGCGCGATCAGCCGGTCGGTCGCCTCCAGCAGGCTGCGACTCGAGGCCGCCGCCAGCCGCGCACCGCCATATCGCTGCGCGGCCAGCATTGGCAGGAGCCACGGCAACAATCCACGGTGGGCGCGCGCCGGCAACCCGTATCGGCGGGTCTGGCGTGTCGTCATGGCACACCAGAACGACACGTCGTGGCCGAGCCGATCCAACTCTCGAGCGAGATCAAGGACATGAAACCGTCCCACCGTGGCGATCGCCACTTTCAGCGGGCGCATGTCGCCTCCATGCCCGCTGCCCGTCGCAGGACGCGCTCCAGCGTGCCGGCCTGCGCAGTCCAGGTCAGTTGTTGGAGTCGCTCCGGGTCGGCCACCGGCACTGCCCCGCCGTTCCACACCCGAGCCAGGGCCGCGCGCACCTGCGACTCGTCGGCACAGACCAGCAATGTCCCGCCCGCGAGTTCCGCCAGCTTCAAAGACTCGGCGCGTTCTCCGGGAAAACTGAGGATGGGGCGTTGGCAGGCCAGCAACTCGACGACCTTGTGGTGGAACGTCGCCGGCGACCACAGGTACGCATTCAACGCCGACTCGCCGCACAACGCGGCGAACTCCGGCAAGGGCAGCTGGTTCCTGATGTCGAGATGTACAACGGACTCCAGACCTGTCACTGCGGCCTCGACCAGCGCTGCGTCTGATCCGGCGTAGCCGAGCGTGATGCGTTGCCGTTCTGAAGAGGGCAGGCTCTGCACCCAATCGGAAAATGCGCGAACGAACCGCGAGAGATTCTCAGCGGCGTATGTGGCTCCGACCAGTGTGACGCGAAAACGCCCGGAGTGCTGAGGCCGCGGCCGCATGAACTCCGGGGCAACTCCGCTGTACACGACTGAAGGCCGCGCCGGGAACCAGCGTGCCATCGCTCCGGCGTGGAACTCCGCATTGGACGTGCCGGCCGACATGTCGCGAAACCGCCGCGCCACGAGCGTCTTCAGCCCACGGGGTATCCACTCATCCCACGAATCCTTCATATCGGCCACCCACTTGCAGCGTGCCAGCCGGGCCAACCGCTGGGCGATCAGCCAGCAGTCCGTGTTACCAAACATTCCCCAGACGATCTGGGGCTGGAAGACTGAGGCGATCGTGGGCAGGAATGGCGCGGCGCCTGCACTGAAGTCAGTGAACATCCCGGAATGACGCACATACGACCAGACGACCAATGACTTGCGGTGCAGCGATCCCGTGCGAGGTGATCGCACGCGGTTCAGTGCCGCAAAGGGCGTCGGCGTCACGGCAATCACCAGAGGCGTCCGCCAATCGTGCGCGTTGATGTGATCCTGCAGCTGGCTCGGGTCCGGCGACCCTGGACCGCGATCATCCTGCTCACAGACCAGGATCACCTGGTGTCCGCGCACTGCGAGCTCCTGAGCGAAGTGCCAGGCTCGCATGCCTGAGACATGCGGCACCGACGGATGCACATGGTTGACCACCACCACCCGCATCAGCGCGTCGCCGGCCGTGTTGTTCACGAAAGCCCCCGCTTGCGGGTGTCAGCGAGCGGCTGCAGGAAGTGCTGACGCCATTGTTCGATGATGAAGGGCTGCCAGACCACCCAACTCAGCGACGGCTCTCCGGCGCGCACCCGTGCAAGCGCTCTGCCCCACCACTGCGGCAACCACGGCGATCCCACGCGGCCACACGCCGCGTCGAGTGATTCCCGCACACGATCCGCAAACGCCGGGGCCTGGAACCACAGGTCCTGCGGCGGCCGGAATCCCTGCTTGTTCCATCGGGTGCGAATCGACTCCGGGAGAATGCCGCACATCGATTCGCGAAGCAGGCGCTTGGTCTGCACCTCACCCATCAGCAGGTGAGGAGGCAGCCGAAATACAAACTCCGCGATCCGGTGGTCGCAGAACGGAAGGCGCACTTCCCGGGAGTGGGCCATCGAATTGCGATCACCGTAGCGCAGCAGCGTGGTCAGGAACCTCCCGAAACTCTCCTGCAGCAGGACGCTTCCCAACGGATCAAATCCGTCGCGACGCGGGGCGTCGTTCTCGCGCGCCACGCGTTGTGCCGCGCCAGGCCGCAACCCGTACAACAGGCTGGTGCCTGTGGAGGTGTGATTGGACAACCAATGCCGGAGCGTGAATGGCAGCCTGTCGCGCAGGCCGCGCCCGGCGGGAGCCAACGCGAGCGGATACCGCTGGCGAATCAACGGAAGCTCACGATGGAGGCGGTCGATGTCGCCGCACTCCCGCAGCGCCTCCAGGTACACCGCAAAATACTGCTCGTACCCACCCAATGATTCGTCGGCGCCCTGGCCGTCCAGCAGCACCGTCACACCCTGCGCCCTGGCAAGATCGAACACACACCACTGCGCGAACTGGCTGGAACTGCTCACCGGCAGTTCGTTGAGCCACATGAACCGCGGGAGTTCTTCAAGAAAGCGATCCACCGTTGGCGTCACGGTGTGACTCGTGACTCCGGCCGCGTCAATGATTTGCTGTGCGTACGTCCACTCATCCGCAGACGTGCCAGGAAACCGGCCGGTAAATGTGTTGTACGGGGCGTCCTCCCCCAACAGGTTCCGCACGATGCAGACAATGGCCGAGGAGTCCAGGCCCCCGGACAAACAGGACCCGACCGGTACATCACTGCGCAGGCGGAGCCGGACTGAGTCAATCAGGAGATCGCGAAACTCGGCGAACACTTCCCGCTCATCTGTCACGATTCGTGCGGCACCAGGCTTCACCTGCCAGTAGGTCCAGACCCGCTGCTGCAGCGTGTGGACATCGACCAGCATCGCCTCACCAGGCAGCAACTGCTGCACATCATTGAACACCGTCTGCCGATCCGCATCCAGCCCCGTGCTGGCGTTGTACGCCGCCCGCAGCAGTCGCCACTCATCGATGTCCATGGACAGCGCGGGGTGCTGCAGCACGGCCTTGTACTCGGACGCGAACACGAAACAGTCGCGACCCCATCCAAAGAGAAAAGGCTTCTCGCCATACCGATCGCGAGCGCAGAACAGCATGCCGGTGGTGCTGTCGTACAACGCAAACGCGAACATGCCGTTAAACCGGCTGAGGCAGTCGGTCCCCCACTGGCGGTACGCCTCCAGGATGACCTCGGTGTCGGACTGCGTCCGAAACGTCGCTCCCAACCGCTGGAGTTCTGCGCGCACTTCCAGGAAGTTATAGATTTCGCCGTTGTGGGTCAGGTGCAGGCGACGGGTGGCATCTGCCATCGGCTGCGCGCCGGCCGGCGACAAATCCAGAATCGAGAGCCGACGATGTCCGAGCACCAGTGTGCGTTGGGATGTGACCGGACCTGTCCACAGGCCCGAACCATCCGGGCCGCGATGGCCCATGACCTGCAACATGTTGCGCACCACGGCCTCGGACGCACCCGGTTGGCCGATCACGCCCGCAATCCCGCACATGTCAGTCGGGCCGTGGGAACTGAAAGCGACCGGCCCACGCGCGCAGGAGTGGCACGAGTCCCCGGACCTGCGCCCGGAGTGCGCCTCTCACCACGCGACTGCCCACAGTGGCAGACCATTGTCTGAGCTCCGCGTCAATGTCGAAGCCGTGCGTCTCGCGGACCCAGGCGGCCCACTCGGGGTTGCCCGCGAGCACGGTGCGCGCGTGATCAAAAAAGCCGAGCGCGGCGCTGAGCACCACGAGCCGCATCGCCTGCTCGGGGCCTTCCAGGCGGCCCGCCGTCTTGAGCAGCACAAGGTCACACTGAGCCACCTGCCCCTTCGAGTACTGCATGTCGCTGCGGACCCGATAGGGGTGCGCCGGCAGGTTGCGGCGCCTCCAGCGGTGAAAGTCCTGGAGGTCCATGACCTCGAATCCCGCCTCGGCAAGAAACTGCGCCACCGCCCACACCAGGGGCTGATCAATCCGTTGCGGCAGGAACGAACACTCCACTTTCAGCGCCACACACTCGCGCAGCAACGTGTGGCCGGCCTTCAGGATGTCGAGCTCTGCGCCTTCAACGTCCACCTTGAGGTAATCCACACGTTCGAGCCTGCCTGTGCTGCGAAGCTCGTCCAGCGTGCAGGTCTCAACCGGTAGCACCGTGCGAACGGCATGCAGGCTCGGGTTGTCGAATCGCTCGATCATGGCCGGGTTGTGCCGCAGCAGCGACGCCCCAGTCATGTCCTCAGGCACGTACAAATTCTGAATCCCTGACGCGCCGCCTACCGCACTTGGTATGACGGTGAACTGGCGCCACCGGGAGTCACCCGCCCGCGCAAGTTGATCCGCGGCGTGCTGCTCGGGCTCGAAGCAGTAGATGCTGGACGCCCAGGCGATGGCCAGCAGTTCCGGATCGGCACCGCCGCGCGCGCCCAGGTCCACGATACACGGCGACAATGTCTCGATCAGTGTCCCGATGGCGCTGTGTGCAAGGTCTGGCATGCCGGTGTGTGCCACGTCGTCAGCTCCTGGTGGCTTCGTCAAGCGTGGTCACCCGGCTCGGGTCGCCACCGCGCGTCCATCGATGGTCCCGGATGCTGCGATACATGCCGCAGGACTGGCACACGTTGGGAAACGCGCCCCGATTCATGCCGTCAATCAGTGCGCGCCACCGTGGGTTGCCCGACGAGAGGATGTCTTCCAGCGGCTCGGTCTTCGTGTCCCCCAGAAAGAGGCCGGAATCGTAACCCCGGCAGCCGCAGCCGACCACTTCGCCGGTCGAGGTCACCATCGTGGACTGAAACATATGAATGCAGGCGCCCTGATGGTACAGGCTTTCGCCCGGCGTCAGTGCGATGTCGAGCCCCACCACATGATCATCTGTGATGAGCCCTCCCCAGTTGTCGTACTCGGTGGCAGTTCCGACCGACGCGCGGTGGTCGCGAACCAGCCGCTGCACCACGTCGTACAGCGGGCCGGTCCAGCGGGTCGGGTCGAATGAGCTGCCCTCACGAACGTCAATGATGATCGCGGGAGCCGCCGGCCACTCGTGCAACGCATCGGCCAGCCACCCCAGATTGCGCACAAGCCTGCGAAACTGCTGTGGCGGCTTCGCGGTGATCGCGGCAAACCGCTCTTCGGTGGCTCCGTAGAGGCTGATGTGCAGCTCCCGTAACTTCGTGAAGGTCTTGAGCCGCATGATGGCTTCCAGGTCCGGCGTCACAAAATTGGTATAGAACGCGACCTGCCGGACGCTCGACTGTTGCACCGCTTCGAGCTTCCGGAAGATGCCTTTGTCCATGAAGACGTCGCCGGTCATCGGCGTCAACCAGAGTCGCTCGATTCCCACTCGGTCGGCCGCATCAAGCAGTGCCTGGAAGGTATCTCCAGTCAGCTCCGTGCGCGGGCGGACTTCCAGTGGATAGGCACAAAAACGACAGGCCAGATTGCAGCGGCTCGTGGGTTCGACAAACAGCTGTTTCCATGGCACCGGAACAAAGCTGCGGCCCATCAACTGATTCCACGAGATGATCAGCCGCCAGCCGAGCTGGCGCCGCGCGGCCGCGGCCAGCCGGCGCACACCCGCACTGTCGGCGACCACGAATTGCAGGAGGAACACCACGGACCCGATCAACAGGGCCGACGCGTACCCCGCCGCGTGATAGCCGGGCACCAGCACGGTAAAGCTGATCAACAGCGCAGCGAGGTACGGTACGTGCAGCCACAGTTGCCGCCACATGCGCGCTGACCCCACCAGTTCATGCACGTACACATTGGCGACGACCGTGGGAATTGTGGAAAGCGCAATCAGGCAGAAGGCCATTCGCCCCCGCGCGAAGGCCTCACCATACATTGCCATGATCAGCCCGGACGCCACGACCATCGCGAGCGCCCCGGCCGAGGCGGTCAGGGCATTCGTCACGGCAAGCTTGCGGCGAAGCCGTCGCGTCCCTGCGGCGTCCCCCGCCACCGATAACCGGCCGAACGCGGGGACCGCGACGCCGCCGATCGACGCTGCGAGCAGCAACATGGGGCCGCGCCACTGCAAACCGGTGCTCACAATAGCAACCTCGTCGAAGCCACTCTGCTGCCTCGACAACATGAAGAGGCCACCCCACGTCACGCCGCCGAGCACCAGATTCAACACTGTGGACGGCAGGGCGAAATCGCCAATCAGCTGCCGAAACGACGCCGGCGCCCCATGGTGGGGAATGCCGGCATCGAGACGGCTGCGCCGGATCACACGGTGAAGGATCAACCCCTTGAGAACCACGCCGGCAAGGATGGCAATCAGGACCCCGTCCAGGCCAAAGGTCCGTGCCGCCGGATAGATGCCCAGGAGCACGGCGAGAGTGACGCCAATCTTGATCTTGGAAAGCTCGGCAAATTTCTCAAACCCCTGCGCCACTCCGTCCTGCACGCCGCTGACTATGGTGGCGGCGACAAACAGAATCATGACGATGACCGCGGCCTGATACCCGGTCGAGCCGACGAGTGCCTCCGCAAGGGTGCGGCTGAACGGCAGGGCCGCTGCCACGAGCATCACCGAAATCACCCACGCGAACCTGCCGACCAGCGAGATGACACCAGCGACTTTCTGCTTCTCAGACTCACGGTAGCGCGAGACAAACACCGTCGCCGTCAGTCCCATCTGGAACCCGGCGGTGGACGCCACAAAACCGACAGCGCCGAACAACAGCCCATACACGCCGTATTCGGTGATGCCGAGAGCCCGTGAGATCAGCACCGCCTGGGCCATGGCGCCCACACGCTCGAATCCCCCCAGGGCTGCCACCCACAGGGTGTTCTTCCGGAATTCAGATTGGGTCAAGGAGTGGACCCACTGCCGTGCCTGAGCCATCAGGCGGCCGGGGCGATGCGCGGCGACCTCAGCCATGCGCACCTACAGCCATCTCACGCCTTCTCCACGCCCCGGTACACGTCACTTGAATACATCCGAGACCACAGGCGCGCCGAAGAACTCGGGTCCCCGAGAAATTGTATCCGATGCCCTCGGGCGGCTAGGCCAGAATCTCCCGAATCACCTTGCCGTGCACGTCGGTCAACCGCATGTCGCGGCCGTTGAACCGGTAGGTGAGTTTCTCGTAGTCGAGTCCGAGCAGGTGCAGGATGGTGGCGTGGAGTTCGTACACCGACTTCGCGTTCTCCACCGCCTGGTAGCCGTAGTGGTCGGTCGCGCCAACCACCGTGCCGCCCTTCACGCCACCGCCGGCCAGCCACACGCTGAAGCCCTTGTTGTTGTGGTCGCGGCCATCCATCCGCTCTGAAATCGGCAACCGCCCGAACTCGCCGTGCCAGACGATGAGCGTGTCCTCAAACATGCCACGGCTCTTGAGGTCCTTGATCAGCCCGGCCAGCGGCTTGTCGGTCTCGGCGCAGTGCAGCCCGTGGTTGCCCTTCAAGTCCCAATGCGCGTCCCAGCTCGGCTCGAAGTTGCCGCCGCCGGAAAAAATCTGCACATACCGCACGCCGCGTTCCACCATGCGGCGGGCCATCAACGCCTGGCGGCCGAAGTAGTCGGTGGGTTCAACCCCAATGCCGTAGAGGTTCCGGGTGGCAGCCGATTCCTGCCCCAGGTCAATCGCTTCCGGCGCGTGCGTCTGCATACGGAACGCCAGCTCGTACGAAAACACACGTGCCGACAACTCGCTGTCGAGCGGATGCAGGTCGCCATGTCTTTCGTTCAACTCGGCCAGCATGCGCAGCCACCGCTGCTGCTCTTCCGGCGTGCGGCCCGCCGGAGGTTTGAGGTCCACGATCGGCGACCCCTTATCGCGGATCTGGGTGCCTTGATACGCCGCGGGCAGGTAGCCATTGGACCAGTTCGGCGGCCCGTTGATGGGCCCGCCGCGATGATCGGTAAAGACGATGAACCCCGGGAGGTTCTGGTTTTCGCTACCCAGGCCGTAGGTCACCCAGCTGCCCACGCTCGGGCTGCCCGCCAGGATCGTGCCGGTGTTCATCTGGAACAACGCGGGGCCGTGCGCCGGACTGACGCCGTACATCGATCGAATCAGCGCGATGTCGTCCACATGCTGCGCCATGTGGGGAAACAACTCGGACACTTCCATGCCGGACTGGCCGTATTTCTTGAACGTCCACGGCGACGGCATCAATCCGCCCGGATTGCCCATCACCGTCCGCACCTCGCCCACATCCTTCATCGTCTCGCCCTGCCACTTCACGAGATCGGGCTTGGGGTCCCAGGTGTCGATATGGCTGACGCCGCCGTAACAGAAGATCGAGATGACGGCCTTGGCCTTCGCAGGAAGCGGCGCCGGTTTGGGCGTGAGGGGATTGCGCGCCTGGGCACCCACCACGTTTTGCGAGAGCAGGTCCGCGAAGGCGAGACCGGCAATGCCCCCACCGAGCCGCCCGAGCAGTTCACGCCGCGTGTACTGCAGCTTCTCGAAATGCCCGCAGCCGTGATGGTGGTGATGGTGGTGCTTCATGGCCGGTACAGGAATTCGTTGAGATTGAGCAGGACGTGACAGAACTCGGCCAGCCCCTTCGGGCTCTCCGCGATGAACGCCGCGCCGCGTTTCAGGTCGATCGCGTCCGCCGGGCGGCCCAGCGCGAGCCACACGGCGCGCTTCACCTGCGCCGCCGGGTCTGAGCCCGCCTCGCGAGCGACACGCTCGGCGAATTTCTCTGCCTGAAAGAGCACCATCTGGTTGTTCATCAGGATCAGGGCCTGAGGCGCAATGGTGGTGCGGTTGCGGCGGTCGATGGAATTGATCAGGTTCGGCTGATCAAACGTCTCGAACATGGGATACCGGATGCTGCGCTTCGAAAACACATACAGGCTCCGGCGCCACGTGGCAGGGTCGCTGTCGGGCTTGCCCTTCCAATCGCGGTTTGAACTCTTTTCGAACAGGTCCGGATCGATGAACGGGAAGATCGACGGTCCACCGATCGCCGGATCGAGCGTGCCGGCGGCCGACAGGATGCTGTCGCGGATCACTTCGGCTTCGAGCCGCACCCGCGGCATGCGCCAGAACATCCGATTCTCGGGATCGACGCTGTAGTTGGCCGTCGTATCGCTGGCCGCCATGCGGTACGTCATCGACGTGAGCATCAGGCGATGCATCGCCTTCATGCTCCAGCCCTGGCCCATGAACTCGGCCGCCAGCCAGTCCAGCAACTGCGGATGAGACGGCGCCTCGCCCATTTTTCCAAAGCTGCTCGGTGTGCGGACGATGCCTTCGCCGAAATGGTGTTGCCAGAGGCGATTGACCATCACGCGCGCGGTCAGGGGATTGTCTTTTGATACCAGCCACTCGGCAAACCCGCGGCGGCGCCAGCTCGATTTGGCGTCTGGAGGCGGCTCAGGGAAGGTCCACTCATCGCGCCTGGCCACCGACAACACACCAGGCGTCATCGCGGACCCAGGCGCATCCGGGCTGCCGCGGTGAAGGAAAAATACCGACGCGGGTACCCGGCCCCGTTCGCCGATGGCCCGTGCGGTGGGCAGGCGTCGCGGCTTCTGATCGTCGAGCGCGTCAATCTCGGCCTTGACCGCCGCGTGTTTCGCCTGCACGTCGGCGGGCATCAGGGCGACCACATCCTTCTCGGTGATGAGCTTGCGAAGCGACGTGATCCCGACGGTGTCTTCGATCTGTTTGGCGTTGAGTCGCTGCCCTTCGGTGCGCTGGTCGGCGGGGGTCTTCCACGCCTCCTGCATGTAGGGCGACAGCTTCGCGATTTCGCGGTCGATCAGAATCTGATGATAGGGCTTCTCGATGGCCGTCTTCGCCGCGCGCAGCGGCTTCTGCAACGCCTCGATGCGCTGCGTCTCGGCGCGGTTGGCCGCCACCTCGTGGGCCGGGACGAGGGGATGCTCCACATTGGTCGTGGGATAAAAAATCGACTGGATGCGGTAGTAGTCCTTCTGCGGAATGGGATCGAACTTGTGGTTGTGGCAACGTGCACAACCCACGGTCATCCCCATGAACGTCAGCGAGGTCGTGGTCACGAGGTCGTCCACCGCGTCAAGCCGATTGCCGCCGCCCTCCGGCCCCAGGCGAAGATACCCGGTGGCGATCATCGCCTCGTCGGAACCGGGCGCATATTCGTCTCCTGCCAACTGCTCCTTGACGAACGTGTCGTAGGGCTTGTCACTGTTGAACGCGTTCACCACGTAGTCGCGATACCGGTACATCTCGGCACGGTCGGTATCGAACTCATAGCCGCCCGAGTCTGCGTACCGGACGAGGTCCATCCAGTGACGCGCCCAGCGCTCGCCGTAGTGGGGAGAGGCGAGCAAGCGGTCGACCAGCGCGGGCCACGCGTTCGGAGACGAGTCGTTGACGAAGGCGTCCGATTCGGCCGGTGTCGGGGGCAGGCCCAGCACGTCCAGATACGCTCGTCGAACGAGGGTGCGTTTGTCGGCGGCCGACACGGGGGTCAGGCCCTTGCGCGACATCGCATCAAGAATGAAGGCGTCGATGGGGTTGGCAGACCAGCCCTCTCGCGTGACCACCGGGACCGCGGGCCGCGCGACCGGCGTAAACGCCCAGTACTGCCGCTCACTTTCCGTGATCGGGCGCTCTTCACGCTTGCGAAGCTCCTCGAGGTCTGTGCCGCCCCCGCCGCTGGCGCCGGGCACGGTCGCCCACGAGGCACCCGCTTCGATCCACAGGCGGATGGTGCGTCGCTGCGCTTCGCTCAAGGGCGGGGCGTCTTCAGGCATCTGCAGATCGCCGTCGTGCATGATGGCCTTGTAGAGCAGGCTCGCGGCAGGCTGGTGGGCCACCACGGCGCGTCCGGACCGCCCACCTTTTTGCAGGCCCGCCTCCGTCCGCAGATCGAGTCCGCCGTCTTTGGCCTCTCCGTGGCACTCGATACAGGTCTTCTGCACGAGCTGGAAGACTTCTGTCGCCAGTTGATCAGGCGTGCGCGTATCCTGCGGCGCTTCCTGCCACGGGACACGCGGCAGGGCCGCGCGTTCCGCACGCGCCGTCACCACCACACCCCAGGCGAGCGCCGTCGCAAGGCCTGCGGCCGTCACGGCGGCCGAACCACACATCCGTCGTCTCAGCATCAACACCTGCCCCTGGCTACGAGTGCTCAAATGGTCGCTCAGCCCCGGCCGGCAGTCAATGACCACATCGCCCACGTTGCGCCGTGATTCGTGGCGTCAGTATATGATCCGGCCCATGTCGCAGACGCCTCGTACCTCGCTCGTGTTGTCACTCGCCGGACTCGCAATCATGGCCACCGCCATCTCTGCCAAAACCGTCGTGACGCCTCCCGCCCAGGCCGCCCGCTGGACCATTCCCACCGGTGGCGCTGCGGAAACAAACCCGCTGCCGATCAACGCGGCCACGCTCGCCGGGGGCAAGAAGTTGTTTGCCGCCAAGTGTGAACGCTGCCACGGACCTGCGGGCAAGGGCGATGGTCCGGACGCTGATGCGAAGTACGCGGCGGAGATGGACCTGACCAACGTGGCGCGCGCGCCGCGTAATTCCGACGGCACGGTGTTCTACAAGATCTGGAACGGGCGCTCGAACCCGAAGATGCCCGCCTTCTCGGAAGACACCTCCAAGGAACAGGTCTGGGCCATCGTCGCCTACGCACAGTCGTTGAGGAAACCACCGTCGGGGTCCTGAAGTCCCGGGGTCCTGGAGTCCCAGTTCCCCAGCTCCTAATTTCCTAAGTTCCTCATTTCCAATGTCCTCTTCCGATCCCGCGGGCCGGTTTGAACAGCGACTCTTCATCGCTGCCAAGCCGGCTGACGTGTTCGCATGTTTTTTCGATCATGCCGCGCTGCAGGTCTGGTGGCAGGTGACTCACGCGGTGGTCACGCCGGTGCCGTTTGGCGTGTATGCCATCGAGTGGGCGCCGACCAATTATCGCGACGACCTGCTGGGGCCGCTCGGTGGCGTCTTCCACGGGACAGTGGTGGACGTGCGTCCGGGCCAGCAGTTTCTCGTCGCCGACTGCTGGTGGGTGCCGCCCGAGGGGGACGCGCTTGGGCCGATGGCGCTGCACGTCAGTTGCCAGCCTGAAGGTACGGGATGCCGATTGGTGGTGCGTCAGGACGGCTACGAACCGTCGCCGCGCTGGCGGCGATACTATGCGGTCGCGTCGCGCGGATGGCAACTCTCACTGACCGCACTTCGGCGCCGGGCCGAAGAGCGGCACTCGGCGCACTCAGCCCGCTGACGGGGCGGCGGTGCCCACCTTGAGGGCCTTCGCCAGGCCGACGGCGATGGGGGCGGCCAGAAAACTCAACAGGGCCCCCATCTTGGCTTGATCGAGGTGCGGCGACGTGATCGGAAACGCCGCGGTGGTGAAAAACAGCGCGACGGTGAAGCCAATGCCGGCGGCCACTCCAATCACGACCATCGATCGTTTTTCCAGACCGGCGGCCCTGGGAAAGCCGACGGCGCCTGCAATCATCGCAAACGCGAAGATACCGATCGGCTTGCCGAAAAGCAGGCTGCCCAACACCATCCACGTCACCTCACCCACCGACGAAAGTGGCACTCCGGCATTGACGAGCCCGAACAGCAGCAGGACAAACTGCACCGGTGTCTGCCACCAATGTTCGAACTCGTTCATGGTGTCGTGCCGCTTCCCTTCCTTCGGGGCAAACAAACCGAGGTCGAACTTCGCGTGCGGCATGAACGGCACGATCGGCACCAGCGCCAGAGCGGGGTGCAGTCCGCCCACATAGAGCCCAATCCACGACATCACACCCGGGCCCATCACATAGACCCAGAAGTTGCCGACACGGAAACGGCGCAGGACCCAGGCCAGGACGATCGCGCCCGACAGCCAAAGTCCGAGCCATCCGAGAGCGAGAGGGGCACTCGGGTAAAACACTGCGAGGATCACCAACCCCATCGCGTCGTCTGCAATCGCCAGCAGCAAGAGAAATGGGATCGCCGGGTGGCCTGTTGGAAAGATCATCCTCGCCACGAGGTAGGAAAATGCAATGTCGGTGGCGCAGGGGATGGCCCAGCCGCGCACCACCTCCATGTCGTTGACGGCGTAGGCCGACAGCACGTACAGGGTGGCCGGCATCGCCATGCCCCCGATCGCCGCGAAGACGGGAACCGCCGCCTGCTTGGGCGACGCCAATGGCCCGCCAGGCAACATGGCCTCCACCACTTCCTTGGTGGCCAGCGCAAAAAAGAACACCATGCCGACGTCGTTGACGCCGAAGTGCAACAGATGCGCGAACGACTCGTAGGCTGGGTAATTCAGGTTGGCCCAGACAAGCGCAATCAGGCTGCCGCCAATGAGCAGCAGTGAATTGTCCAGGATGAACTGAATGACCCCGTTCTGAGTTGGCTGCTGTGTCATTCGCTCACATCCGCTCGACGACGAGAAAGTTATCGGCCTCTTGACCCAGCCCGGCGTGCATGGCCACAAACACGAGGGTCTCGCCCACAGGCACAAGCGCCCGGGCCAGCAACATTTCACGGACGGCCGGGAGTGTGGCGGCCGGCGTCAGCATCGGGGTCACACCCCACACCAGCTCGAGCCTCGCGGCGGTCTGCGGGTTCGGTGTGGCCGCGATGATCCGGGATGCCGGGCGCAGCGCCGCCAGCACGCGGGGCGTCATGCCCTTCTTGGTGACGGCCACGATCGCCGTGGCGCCGGCGCGTCGGGCCAGAGTCACCGCCGCTTCGCACAGGGCCAGGCCATGGCGGCTTGAGATCACCGCGCCGGGCGGCACCACAATCCCGCCGTGCCCGCCGGCCAGGGCCATGTCACGTTCGGCCTGCTCAATGATGGCGGCGAGCGTTGCCACCACGCGCACCGGATGGCGGCCGACGGCGGTTTCTCCCGACAGCATGATGGCGTCTGCGCCCTCGTCCACGGCATGTGTCGCGTCGGTCACTTCCGCCCGCGTGGGACGCGATGAGAGTCGCATCGACTCCAGGACTTCCGTCGCCACGATCACCGGCACGCCGCGCCGCCGCGCGGCCAGCAGGATGCGCCGCTGGACGGCAGGCACGCGCTCGAGCGGCATCTCAATGCCGAGGTCGCCGCGCGCGATCATGACGGCGTCGCTGATGGCCACGATCTCGTCAATCCGTTCCACGGCCGAGGGCCGCTCGATCTTCGCGATGATCGGCATGTCGGCCGCCCCTGCGGCCGCCGCCGCCGCTCGCGCCTGCACCACATCGTCTGGCGACTGCACGAAGCTGAGCGCCACCGCATCGACGCCCATGGCGATGCCCGCCAGCAGATCGTCGCGGTCCTTGGGTGTCAGCGAGGGCGTCTGCATGACGGCGCCGGGCGCGGTGATCCCCTTGCGGCTTTCCAGCACACCGCCTTCGACGACCCTGGCCACCAATCGCCCTGGTTCAACGGCGGTCACCACCAGTTCGAGCCGGCCGTCGTCGAGCAACAGGCGCTGGCCCGGCGCGACAGATGAGAACAATGGCGCAAAGGCCGTGGGGATCCGGTCTGGCCCCCCCTCGTCGTCGCCGAGCGTCATCAGCACCTCGGTGCCGGCTGTGAGCATGATCGGCGAGGCGAGACGACCCGTCCGGATCTTTGGACCGGACAGGTCCTGGAACACCAGCATGTTGCGTCCCACGGCCTGTGCCTCTGCGCGAACCGCGCGGCACACCGCCGCGTGTTCTTCGGCCGTGCCGTGAGAGAAATTCAGGCGGCACACATCCGCACCCGCGGCAATCATGGCGCCGATCACTGCGCCGTCGATGGTGGCCGGGCCGAGCGTGGCGATGATCTTGGTGCGTCTCATGTGGAAAGTGTCAGAGCAGCGTACAATCCCCGAAGCGAGACGGGCAAGGGCCGGGGAGACATTATTGTGAAGATGCGATTGATGGGAGCGGTGCTGGCGGCTCTGGTGCTGACGGCGGCGCCTGCGTGCGCTCAGACGTCGGAGATCGAGGCGCTGCGAAGAGAGTTGGCGGCGGTCAAAGAGGACCTGGCCAATTTGCGCGCCACGCTTGGCCGTCCGCGGCCCGAAGTGGATCTGACCGGTGCGCCAACCAAAGGCAACCCGGATGCCCAGGTCGCGCTCGTGGAGTTCTCAGACTACGAGTGCCCGTTCTGCATCCGGCACTTCCGCGAGACGATGCCGATGATCGAAAAGAACTACATCGCCACGGGGAAAATTCTGTATGCCTTCCGCGACTTCCCCATCGACGCGCTGCACCCGCAGGCGGTGAAGGCGCATGAAGCGGCACAGTGCGGCCTGGAACAGGGCAAGTTCTGGGAGATGCACAACACGCTCTTTGGCGCGCCCGCGCAGCATTCCGTGGAAGGGCTCGAGGCGACGGCGACTCAGGCCGGAGTGAACCTCGCGCCGTTCCGCGAGTGTATTGCCAGCGGCCGCACGACTGACGGCATCAGAAAGACTGCAGACCTTGCGGCCAGCTTTGGCGCCAATGGCACGCCGGCGTTTTTTATCGGCGTCTTTGACAAGGCCACCAATCAGGTCAAGGTCACCCGTGCGATCAGCGGGGCCATTCCGTTTGCGCAGTTCGCGCAGGCGCTCGAGGCGGCGCTGGCGCAGGCCGCTGTGAAGCGCTAACACGCCGGGTCTGAAGACCCGGCCTCCATCCGGACACCTACTCGCCGGGTCTGAAGACCCGGCCTCCATCCGGAAGGAGGCCGGGTCTTCAGACCCGGCTACACGAATGCACTAAAAGTGCAGGCCGGCCATGAGCGACCAGACGCGGTGTTTGTAGGCCGTCGTGCCCTTGCTGAATTCCGTCAGGCCCGCGGTATATCGCGCTTCCACCAGCAGCCGTGAGAACGTCACACCGGCCCCGGCGACCAGCCCGACATCGGTGCGCTTCAGGTCGTCTGTGAAGCCTTCATCGCGCACGTAGATGCCCACTGAAGGCCCTACCAGGCCGTACACACTTGCACCGGCCTTGGACGAACTGCCGATTCGTAGCAGGAGCGGCACCTGGACGTAATCCGCTTTGGCCGTCCCGAATGAAAACTTGGTGCCCTGCATGGAGAAGACGACTTCGGGCTGAATCGCAAATACCGAGCCCAGGCCGACCGTCATGAAAACGCCTGCGATCGCACCGATACGTCGTCCGGGATCTTCGTCAGATCCGGAGACCCTGGCGAAGTTCACGCCGGCCTTGATTCCACCGCCGACCTGCGCCCACGCGGCGGTCGACGACGTGAGTACCACCACCATCATGCCCACGACAAATAGTTTCTTCATGAGGCCAGTCTACGGCGGTCGGCCCGCTCGGCGGTGTTCTGAACAAGACACCGGTCAGTCTGCGCGCAATGCGTCCTGCGGCCGAATCCGCAGGGCACGGCGCAAGGGGACCCACGTGGCCACCAGGCCGGCCGCCATCAGCACGCCCATGACCAGCGGAAGCGTCCACGCTCCTCCATCACCGAGTCGCGAAACGAGGAGCGACCGGCCTTCGAGCGAGGCCAACGCCAGCGCGGCCCCGATGACACCCCCTGCGCCGATTTGCGCGGCAGCACGCCCACCAATCGCGGTGATGACCTGGCCGGATCGGGCGCCGAGCGCCGTGCGAATGCCAATCTCACGAGTGCGACGAGACACGATGAGCGACATCATCGAATACACGCCGGCCAGGGCGAGCACGAGCGTCACCACGCCCAGCCCCACCAGCACCGTTGAGAAGTTGGCGAAGAACGCGCGGTCGTCCAGGTTCACATCCTCGAGGCGCTCCGCGCGGTACGGTACGAGGTCGGGGTCTCGCTCCCTGAGCGCGCGTCGCACCGGCTCGCTATAGCGGAGCGGCTCCCCTTTCACGCGCATCGCGAGAAACACGACGTTGGTGTCCACCGTCAGCGGCACGTAGTAGCCGCCGCTGAGCGCGGGATCGCCGACGCTCAAGCCGAGGTCAGGCACCACGCCAACCACTTCACGCCACGGTCCCGCAGCGTTGTCGGTCACCACGCGGAAGCGGCGACCCAGGGGGGCGCCACCAAACGCGTCGCGGGCAAACGGCTCATTCACGATGGCGACCGGAGGGGCGCCCGGGCGGCCGTCGTTCTCAGCAAATGATCGACCCGCGCGTACCGACGTCCCAAGCGCGTCAAAGAACGATGCTGACACCGCGGCCGATGGCGCCAGCATGGCCGGGACAGTCCTCGTACCGGGAAGCGCTTCAACCTCGACGAGGCTCAGTGATGGACTGTGGCGTGGCAACGCGGTGGCCGCACCCACACTGATCACGCCGGGAACCAGGGCGACAATTCGCTCAACATCACCGGCCGTGAGGGGCGCACGGCGCGATCCATCCGCAGCCGCGCGCACGGCGTTGACGCCAACGCCCATCGTCAACACATTGGCCGGCAGGTCGAGCTGCACGTCGGTGTAATCGCGAAAGGCCTGGGCCACAACGAGCGCACCGTGCAACATCACCACCGAGACGGCGATTTGCGACACGACGATGGCGCCCGAGAGCCGGCCGAATTTCACGTCGCTGGACCTGCCGTCACCGGCCTGGAGTCCCTGCAGCACGTCTCGTCGCGTGGCCTTCATCGCCGGCCAGGCGCCGGCAATCGCCGACGCCAACAGCGTCACGGCTGCGACGAGGCCCGCCGTGACCGGCCCTCCCGCAAAGTCCACCCAGTACGGGATTTCATCCATCGTGTTGAACCGGCGAAGCACGACTTGCGCACTGAGGCTGCCGACCAGGGCGGCAATCGTGCCCAGCACCAGCACCTCGGTCATCACCTGGGCCACGAGCCTCGCCCGCGACGCACCCAACGCCGCCCGCAGCGCGAACTCCCTCGAGCGGGCAAACGAGCGCGCCAGAATGAGATTGCCGACATTCGCTGCGATCACGATCAGGACCGCGCAGACGGCGATGACGATGACAGTGGCCAGCACTGGCGCGATCTCGCCCAGGTCTGTGTACGAGCGTGCTTCCAGACTCACCGTTTCATTGCCGCGCAGCGGACGTACCTGTGACGACACACCATTCAGCTGCGTCGTCAACTGCTCCATGGATGACCCAGGCACGCGCACGCCAAACAGGCGGGCATCACCGTCGGGCACCGCGTCGCCGTGCTGAAAGCGCTCATCGAGGGGAAGCCACACATCAGGGGAATTCGGAAAGCCGAATGCGGACGGCATCACGCCCACCACCGTATGTGCAGTCCCCGCGACATCAATCGTCGCGCCAACGGCAGGTGCACCGTTCAACGTCCGGCGCCAGACGGCTTCAGACAGGAGCGCGACACGCGGTGCCCCGGGAACCGCGTCTTGAGACGTCAGGAGCCGACCGGACAACGGTGCGGCCGCGAGGAAGGCAAACGATGAGGGTGTCATCGCGGTCAGTGAGAGCTCTTCAACAGACCCGGTGGGCAGCGCCACACTCTCGCGCCCTCCCGTGGCCGCCCCCACGTGGGCAAGAGACGGCAACGACGTCAGCCGCGCGTAGCTTGCAGCCTCCAGTCGCACCGGAGTGCGATCACGTTGGGCCAGCGCTTCAATGCGCACGAACCTGTCGCCGCCGTCGAACGGCAACTGGCTGAACAGCATGGCCTCCATGGTGGCGAATCCCACAGTGGCGAGGCCGATGCCCACGGCCAACGCAACGATGGTCGTCACCGCAGTGAGCGGTTGGCGCACCAGCAGGCGCACGCCAAGACGCAGATCCGCAAACGTCACGAAATACTGCGGCGGCCGGCCGGGCGAAGGCGCCAGGCGATGCCAGACAAACGCCGCGGCGATGATCGCCGCATCAACAAGGGATCGGCACCATGCCGCTGTTGCGCCCGAGGTCCGGCGGGCACGGTGCGCCTCTTCCAGATCCCCGAGGGCATCCTCACGCCTCGAACTCGGGGCCGCCAACCGAATGAGGAGGCGTGCCAGCAGAGGCGCCTTCATCGCTGCTCCAGCTGCGAGGCGAGTCCGGTCCACATGCGCTGGAATGCCTGGCGGGACTCGCGTACCGCCACCTTGCCGGCCGGCTGCACCTGAACCAGGCGCCGCGCCTTTCCGCCGCGCTCGGGAAGCGACTCGCCGAGGCGTGTGGTGATCAGCCCCTTTTCTTCGAGTCGCTGCAGGGTCACGTAAACGGCCGCGCGGTGTATCTCGCGACCGGTGCGTTCACGAATCGCGTCCACGATGGCGACGGCGTAGGCCTTGTCCTCCCCCAATCGCATGCAGGCCAGCAGCACCAGCAGCTCAAACTCGCCCAGACCGTCCTTGCCCATGAAGACGCCTCCCGCCTGCGTAGAAAGGTGACAATGTCACCATAATACGCCCGCGCCGGGGAAAGGTTCACCCACTCGGCGACGAGTGGCGCGTCATGAGTGTGGCCACTTCCATGACGGCGGGCTCACGAAGCAGTCCCTGCAGCGAATCGGCCACCGTGACGCACTCTACCGGCCCTGCAACAAACCTCTGCCAGCCCAGGAGCGGTGCCGGGTACCGGCCTGCGCGCGGATCGGTCGGCGCGACGATGAGGACACGCCCGCGATAGGCGCGGGACTGATAGGCGCGGACGGACGCGCGGTTGGCCATGGCCTGCGCAGCGTCTTCACGACGGTCGCGCTGGAGCCGCGCATAACGCTGCCGGACATACGTGGCTGGCGACGAGCTCCGCAGTAGATTGCGTACGTGAAAGCCCGCCCGACGGAATGCGTGGGTCAGACGAATCCAGGCGCGCCTCTGGACAGACTGATCACGCATCCATTGAGGATGGAAGCTCTCGATCAATGTCAGATGTGATGCCGGCTGTCCCTCGTCAGCCAGTTGGCAGGCCATCTCGTAGGCAACGAATCCACCGAAACAGTGGCCCATGAGGTGATACGGCCCCGTCGGCTGGTGCGCTTTGAGCGCTTGGAGATACCGGGTGGCCAGCGACTCGATACTGAACTCCCCTCCAACGGGCGGCTCGAACGCGAGCATCGGCCGGTCGAGGTGTTGCGCCAGGCCGGCGAATTCAAGCAGCAGCCCGCCATGGCCGGCCACACAGTAGAGTGGCGGCTGCGACCCGTCGCTCCTGAGGGGTATCAACCCGGGAGTGATTCGTGGCACGCCTGCTCGTGCAATCCCCCCGATGGCGTCAGCCATTCCGGCAATCGTCGGAGTCGTGCGGAATGTCACGAACGGGATCTGAATACCGAACCGGCCGGTGACACGCACCGCCACCTCGGCTGCGGCCAGCGAGTCGCCTCCGAGCGACGCGAACTCGTCGTGGACGCCGAATGCCGGCGCGCGCAGCACGTCGGACCAGATCTCGTGCAGCGCGGTTTCCACGTCGCTGCGCGGGGGTGTGGCCGCGATCCCTGCCCGCTTGTCCTCTATCGCACCAACCCCAAGGGCGGCCGCCAGGCCGATTCGCTGGATCTTGCCCGTCGACCCTCTGGGCACCTCGCTGACGATTCGGACGATGCGGGGGACTTTGAAATCAGAGAGGCGCGCGGCCGCAAATTCGATCACATCGTTCGTGGTCAGCGTGGCGCCGGCCCGGGCGACCACGGCCACGCCAACATCCTCACCCAGGCGCGCGTGTGGCACGGCGAAGGCCACGGCCTGTTGAATGTCGGGATGTTCAAGCAGCGCCTCGTCGATCTCCCGTGGCGCAATCTTCTCGCCGCCACGATTGATCAACTCCTTGATGCGGCCCGTCAGGAAGAGGTATCCGTCTTCGTCGATGTAGCCCTGATCTCCGGTACGAAACCAACCGTCGTCCGAAAACGCGGCCGCGTTGGCCTCGGGGTTTGAGGCGTACCCCGCAGTGACGTTCCTTCCGCGAATCTGAACTTCGCCCCCAGCAATCCTGATCTCCGGCCCGGCTGCCTTCCCCACCGAACCCGGCTTGCGAATGGCCGGCGGCACCGGATTCGACGCCATCTGGTGCGCGGCTTCCGTCATGCCGTACGACTCAAGCACCGGCACACCAAAGGCCTGCTCAAGCGCGGCCATGACGGATGGAGGCAAAGCAGCCGAGGAAGACCGGATGAAGCGAAGACGATGTCGTGGCCCGGTGCACCGCGCCAGGATGGCCTGATGCATCGTGGGGACCGCCGTGTACCAGGTCGCCTGACGATGCTCGAGCCAATCGAAGAACGGCTGCATCTGGAGACCGGGCGCACAGACCACCGCGGCCCCGGCCGAGAGTGACGACAACACGGCGCCGACGAGTCCGTGAATATGAAACAGCGGCATCACATTCAGGCACCGGTCGGCCGGTGTGAGATGCAGTGTGGCCGCAATGTTCCGGGCCGACGTGCAGAGATTGCGCTGCGTCAGCGGCACGAGCTTGGGCCGGGCCGTGGTGCCCGACGTGTGCAGCAGCAGGGCCACATCTTCGGGATGTGGCGCACCATCCGCAGACGCCGGACGACTTTCGGGCGTCTCAGCCGAGAGAGTCCCAGAGGCCGGGTCAAGCGTCAGTACATCGATACCGAGACGGCGGGCGATGCCGGTGGCCGGTGTACTGAGGCCGGCGGTCACTAACAAGGCCCCCGGCCGAAGGTCGTTCAGATAGAACTCGAGTTCGCGTGCCGAGTACGCCGGGTTCAGAGGCGCTGACGCCGAGGCCGCGGCGACAGTGAGAAACGCGACCGCCGCTTCCGGTCCGTTCGCGGTGAGCATGGCCACGCGATCCGCGACGCCAAGTCCACGACGGCGCAGGAAAGCGCGATTGTGGACGCCGAGCGAGGCGAGTCCGGCGTAAGTCACTGCCTGCCCATCCACCGAACAGAGCGCCGTCGCAGTGGGAACGGGGTGCTCAAACAGTTCGGTGAGGAGATCCATGGTCGTTTGGATGCAAGTTGAGGATACCCTGAGTGCGCACCGACATGAGGCAGGCACTTCGGCACTTCCCTGCAGATCTACTCCTCGCGGCGCGCCGTGTATTTGCGCGCGAGTTCGTCCAGGTTGAACGGATCTCGCCGGCGCTCGATCGCATTGTCGCTCCAGGGACCGTGCCCGAAAGAATCGCGGAGGGCTTCGGTTATACCGAAGGACCTGTCTGGATGCCCGAAGGTCACCTGCTGTTTGGCGATCTGCCGCACAACGTGATCCGTCGATGGACGCCGCCAGGCCGCGTGGAGGTGATTCGCCTGAGGAGCGGATACGCCGATGCCGATATTCCGCCCGGCCGCGCCATGGGGTCCAACGGTATGACACGAGACGCGGAGGGCCGGCTGACGATTTGTGAGCCCGGCAATCGGCGGGTGACCCGGCTCGAACCCGACGGCCGCCTGACGATTCTCGCGGATCGATTCGAAGGCAAACGCCTGAACAGTCCCAATGATCTGGTCTACCGGTCCGATGGCTCGTTGTATTTCACCGATCCACCTCATGGCCTGTTGCACGAGGACCGGGACCAGCTGAAGGAACTGCCCTTCAACGGCGTCTATCGGTATGCCGACGGGCGCCTTCAGGTGCTCAGCACAGACCTGCGGCGGCCAAACGGCATCGCGTTCTCGCCCGGCGAGGAGTACCTCTATGTCTCAAATTCCGACCCTCGCAGAAAAATCTGGATGCGCTACGACGTGCGCCCGGACGGGTCGATCACCAACGGCCGTGTTTTCCTGGATCTGAACGCTCGCTATGGCCAGCCGCCCGATGGCCTCAAGGTTGACCAGGAAGGCCACGTGTACTGCACCTGTCCCGGCGGTCTCTGCGTGGTGAGCCCGCAAGGGGTAGTGCTCGGTTTTATCCGCACCAAATACGAGCCGTCCAATTGTGCCTGGGGCGATGATGGCCGCACGCTGTACATGACCGCGGTGCGATGCCTCTATAGAATCCGCCTGCAAATTCCCGGCGCCCCGTGGCCGTCCATCCCGCGTGTTATTCTCCACGACCAGAGGAACGACGAGACTTGGTAAGCATCGGGTTGATTGGGTACGGGTACTGGGGACCCAACCTTGCGCGAAATATTGGGGCGTCAAAAACGTGCCGGCTGGCCGCAATCGCCGACCCAGCTCCGCTGTGCCTCGCCGCGGCGGGTCGCACGCATCCCGGTGTCACTCTGCTGCCGAACGGCGGCGACCTCATCGCAGACCCATACATCGATGCGGTGGTTGTCGCCACACCAGCGCAGTCGCATTTCGAACTCGCGATGGCCGCGCTCCGCGCCGGGAAACATGTGCTGGTCGAGAAACCGCTCGCCAGAACCTCCGACCAGGCGCTGGCCCTCATTGAGGAAAGCCAGCGTCGGGGCCTCGTCCTGATGGTGGATCACACCTACGTGTTTTCGCCCGCCATCGGCAAAATCGCCGAGACCGTTCAATCCGGCGGACTGGGCGACCTCCAGCGATGGGACTCCGCGCGACTCAATCTGGGGTTGGTCCGCAACGACGTCAACGTGGTGTGGGACCTGGCGGCGCACGACTTCGGCATTCTCGACCACGTGCTGTCAGCGCCGCCGTCGGCACTAAGAGCTACTGGCGTAAGACCCGACGGGGCCGATGCCGAGCATCTGGCGGAGGTGACGCTCGACTTCCCCGGGGGTCTGATCGCGCACATCACCGTGAGCTGGATCTCTCCGATCAAAGTGCGCCGGACACTCATTACCGGCAGCCGCGGCACACTCGTGTACGACGATCAGCGGGCGGACGCGTTGACGATACATGAGCGCGCCGTTCCTCTTGATGCGGCCGAGCCGCTGTCGCGTGCGATCGATCACTTTGCCGGCTGTGTCTCCAGGCACGAACGTCCGATGGTGGACGGCGAGGCGGGCCTGCGCGTGATCAGGCTGCTTGAAGCGGCAGACCAGTCACTGCGCCGCAGCGGTCAAGTCGTGAGTCTCGACGCAGATCGGGTCGTCGTGTGATCCCCCTCGTCAATCTCGCAAAACAAAACGAAGCCGTCCGATCCCGGATCGAACCGCTGCTCCATGACATCGCCCGGTCCGGCGAGTTTGTCCTGGGACCACATGTCGCCGCGTTCGAAGAGGCCTTCGCCGGCTATTGCGGTGGCCGGTTCGGCGTCGGCGTCAACTCCGGCACCAGCGCCCTTCACGTGGCCCTGCTCGCGGCCGGCGTGGGGCCGGGAGACGAGGTCATCACCACCGCCTTCACGTTCACGGCGACGGTGGCGGCCATCGGCTACACCGGCGCCAGACCCGTCCTGGTGGACATCGATCCGGACACGTTCACCATCAGTCCCGACGCCATTGCCGAGGCCATCACCCCGAAAACCAAGGCCGTTGTGCCGGTGCACCTCTACGGCCATCCCGCCGATATGGACCCGATCCTCGAACTCGCGCGGCGTCACGGCCTCTTTGTAATTGAGGATGCCGCGCAGGCGCACGGCGCGACCTACAAGGGCCGCCGTGTGGGCAGCCTCGGCGACGCAGGCTGTTTCAGCTTTTATCCCAGCAAGAATCTTGGCGCGTTTGGCGAGGCCGGCATGATGGTAACGAACCACCCCGACTGGGCGAGCCGTGCCCGGTCCATGCGCAGTTGGGGCGGCGAGAACGCGGGCATGACAGGCGCGCCAGGATTCAACTACCGGATGGACGCGTTTCAAGGCGCCGTCCTCGGGATCAAACTCCCGCACCTCGATCACTGGAACAGGTCGCGGCAGGACGCGGCCGATCGTTATCGAGCGGTTGCCTCCGGCGGCACACTGCGTTTGCCCGTCATCAGGAGCTGGGCCACGCACGTGTTTCACATCTTTGCCGTCCGCGCATCCGATCGGGAGGCCGCGATGGCGGCGTTTCATTCCTGCGGCATTGAGACGCGCGTCCACTATGCCACGCCGATCCACCTGATGAAGTCGTTTCGTGCGCTGGGCTACACGGAAGGCACGTTTCCTGAAGCGGAACAAGCGGCCCGCGAAGTGATTTCCATTCCTGTGCATCCTGAACTGGATGCCACCGACATCGCCACCATCTCGAACGCCCTGAAACTGGTCGCCCATGGCACACCCATCCTCTCCTGACGGAACATCCCTCGCAGGCTCCAGGGTCCTCATCACCGGGGGCGCCGGCTTGATCGGCTCACATGTCGCTGATCGGCTGGCCGCCGGGGGCGCGGGCGAGATTGTGATCTTCGACAACCTGAGCCGGGGCCGGCTCGAAAACCTCGCGCACGCGCGCGCCCAGGGCCACGTCTCACTGGTGCAGGGCGATATTCGGGACCGGGACGCGCTGGGCCGGGCCATGAAAGGGATCGACGTCGTCTTTCATCTGGCAGCGATCCGGCTGACGCAGTGTGCCGAGGAGCCACGGCTGGCGCTCGAGGTCATGGCCGACGGCACGTTCAACGTTTTGGAAGCCGCGGTGCGCGCGAAAGTCGCTCGTGTCGCGGCCGCATCGTCGGCGTCGATCTACGGGATGGCGGAACGGTTTCCTACCGCCGAGGATCACCACCCCTACAACAACACCACCATCTACGGGGCCACCAAAGTTTTTAATGAAGGACTGCTGGCCTCGTTTCGGGACATGTATGGGCTGAGCTACATCGCGCTGCGGCCCTTTAACGTGTACGGCCCACGGATGGACATCCATGGCGCGTACACCGAAGTCCTCGTGCGCTGGATGGAACGAATTGCCGGCGGCAAGCCGCCGATCATTTTTGGTGACGGCAGCCAGTCCATGGACTTCATCTATGTGGAAGATGTGGCCCGCGCGTTTGTGCTTGCCGCCACCAGTGACGCGGAGGGCGAGGTCTTCAACGTCGCCAGCGGAACGGAAACCACTCTGAAGGGTCTGGCTCAAGCCATGTTGCGCGTCATGGACTCGCACCTGGATATCGAATACGGCCCCGAGCGCAAACTGACCGCGATGCCGCGCCGCGTGGCGGACGTTCGCAAGGCGAAGTCTCACCTCGGGTTCGAAGCCGAGATCGGACTCGATGAAGGCTTGCGCCGCTTGCTGCTGTGGTGGCGTCAGGAACAAGAGCGCGCCGGGACGACCGTCGCATGACCGCAGCTGAGGCCGAGGCGGCGATCGCCGAACACGGGTGGGTGGCGATGGACCTGCCGGATCCGGCCCCCGTGTTCGCGGTGCGTGATCGACTGCTGTCGTGGCTCCGGGACACGATTCCCGCGCTCGCCTCGCTCGAGGAATATCACCAGCACGTCTCCGACACCCAGCACGTCGAATTGCTGCACGGCCTGTCACAGCAATACTGGGACCACGACCTCGGGCGAACGATCATCGCAGGCAATCTGGATCTCTTTCGGCATCTCGTGGGCCCCGACCTGCACGTCCAGCGCTACCCGTATGTGCGTGCCGTCCGCCCGGGAAATATCAGGGACGCCGCGCCCTTGCATCGCGACACGTATTACGGCGCCAGCCCGTTTGAAGTGTCGGCGGTGGTGCCCTTCACCGAGATGCACGCAAGCTGCGCGCTCCGCGTGATTTCCGGATCACACCTGGCACCCGACAGCGATTTTCCCTACACCGACACGGTCAGTCCGGATGTGGTCCCACGTTCCGCCAAACACCAACTCGGCTTCCCGTACGCTCCACGCTTGCTCGACCCGGCCCTAATGGACCGCGCCGAACCCGTGCCTCTTCGGGTGGGACAAGTGCTGCTGTTTCCCCTCTCACTCGTCCACGGGGGCGGTATCGGCGGCGGCACACACACGCGCTTCTCATCAGACATCCGCGTCGTCAATTCGTGGGCGCCCGTCTCAATGAGCCGGGGCGTGCATCCGGACTACTTCGTGCCGCTGTGTCAATCGGCCATCACAGACACCGCTCGCCGGTATCAACGGCAGCGCGACGAGGCGGCGGCCAGGGAATCAGAGTGATACACCAGGCGTTGGTGACGGATGAGGCATGGCACACACTGGCCCGAAGCCGCGGGGCCGGCCTGTTCCACTCGCCGCCGTGGCTCTGCGCCGTTTCGGATGCGTACGGCTTCGACATTCGCGCCAGTGTGATGCTCAACCCGGCCGGTACGCCAATCGCCGGCATCCCGTACTGCGAACTCGACGACCTTGCCGGCCGCCGAATCGTCAGCGTGCCCTTCTCCGACAGTTGCGACCCCTTGTTCTCATCGATCGACGAATGGCAGACGATGTTCGCGGCGCTGCAGACGAGAGGGCTTCCCATACACCTCCGCTGCCTGTTTGAACAGCGAGTGATCGCGGACGGCGCACTCACGGTGACCAAGCGGGCGCGCTGGCACAGACTGGCTCTCACCGGCTCACGTGACGCGATCTGGCAGGCCGTCGCCCCCGCCACGCGCCGCGCGATCCGCCGTGCCGAAGCCGCCGGCGTGGAGATCCGGCCAATGGCCGGCCACGCCGACAGGGACGCGTTCCACCGCATGCACGTCGCCCTGCGAAAAACAAAATATCGCCTGCTCGCGCAGCCCTTGCGCTTCTTTGAGGCCATTGAGCAACGGTTCCAGGCCATCGGCGGCTGGCACTCGCTGGCGGCCTGGCGCGACGAGCGCATGATCGCGGCCACCGTCTATCTGCGCTGGGGCGATGTGCTCTATTACAAGTTCAACACCTCGGCGCTTGATGGCCTCGATGTACGGCCCAACAACCTGCTTGTCTGGGAAGGCATCAAACTCGCGAAGGCACTCGGCTGCTCCGCGCTCGACCTTGGGCCAAGCGACGACGACCAGCCGGGACTGATACGTTTCAAGGCCGGCTTCGGGGCCGAAGGCTCAGAGCTTCGGTTCCTCAGGTGGACGCCGCCGGGCTGGCAACCGGATCGATTGGAGACCAGGAAGATGTTCGGCGAGATGACACAACACTTCACGGAAGCCGCGGTGCCCAACGACATCACGGCACGGGCTGGGACTCTGCTGTACAGGTTCTTTGCATGACAGCACTCGTTACAGGCGGCACGGGATTTCTGGGATCACACCTGGTGCGACGCCTGGTGCGCGATGGTTATGAGGTCCACGTGCTCGTCAGGAATCAGTCCAACTTCTGGCGGCTCCAGGACGTTCGCTCGCAGATCCAGTGTCACACGGGCGCGCTCGAAGATCCGGAGTCACTGCGCACCGTGATGGCGGCCGCACGGCCTGACTTCATTTTTCATCTTGCGTCGGCCACGGTGGTGGCCGGAAGCGCGGCGGCGTCAGAGGAACTGGTGCGCGTCAACCTTGGAGGGATCGTCAACCTCCTCGACGCATGCGCCGGCGTCAACTATTCGGCGTTTGTCACCGCCGGGGATTCATTTGAGTACGCCCCAAGCACGGCGCCACTGGTCGAAACCTCGTTCCCCCAACCGATCAATCTCCACGGCATCACCAAACTCGGCTCGACGCTGTACGCGCAGTCGATCGCAGCCACGCAGCACCGGCCGGTGGTGGCTCTGCGGCTCTTCTCCACGTACGGCCCATTCGACCACCCACGGCGCCTTGTGCCGCGGGTCATCGCGGGCGCGCTCTCGGGTCAGCCGCTGTCGCTCTCGCGGCCAGGTATCGTGCGCGACTGGGTCTTCGTGGACGACATGGTGGATCTGTTTGTCCAGGCTGCGCAGAATGCGGGTCGTCTCGCGGGCCGCGTGTTCAACGCCGGCTCCGGCATTGCGGTGGACCTTGGCGAGATTGTGGACACGGTGCTTCGCCTCACGGGGTCCAGCGCCCAACCGCAGTGGGGTGTCTTTCAGGCACCCGAACACGACGACCACCCGTGGGTGGCAGACACCACGCAGACATTTGAACAACTTGCGTGGCGTCCGACAACATCTCTTGAAGAGGGTCTGCAGGCCACGATCGAATGGACCAGGGGACGTCCGGCGACGTGAGTGCTCCGCTCGTCAGCGTCGTCATCACCAGCTGCAACACCGGCCGCTACCTGCCGGAGACGCTGGATTCGGCGCTCGCCCAGACCCACCGCCCCATCGAAGTCATCGTGGTGGATGACGGCTCCACTGATGACACGGCGCGCCGGGTCGAGCCCTATCTCGATCGGATCCGGTTCATCCAGCGTTCGCACGGCGGCCTGGCGGCCGCGCGCAACCAGGGCATTGCGGCGGCGCGGGGCGCATTCGTCGCCCTGCTGGACGCAGACGATTTGTGGGTGCCGGAAAAACTCTCGGTGCAGGTGGAGATCGCGCAGCGTCTACCGGCGTCCGGCATGGTGGCGTGTGACGGCGTGGAATTCGGCTCGCCCTCGAGCCGGCCGTATCTCCTCTCGGGCGCGGCCGCGGCCGCACTTCGACGAACACGATCGGGCGAAGTCACGGCCGACTTCCATCGCGCGTTCATTGACCACGTCGGCCTGCGTTGCCCGGCGCAGACCCTGATTCCACGCGCGGTCCTCGAACACATCGGGCCGTTCGGCGACTTCGACGCGCAGGACTACGACTATTACCTCCGCCTCAGCGCGCGGTATCCAGTCACCTTCCACGCGCACTCACTCGTGCGGTGGCGCGATCGCGAGGACAGCATGTCGGGGCGCCGGTCAAGGCGCGACCTGACCTGGACACGCCAGCGTCTGGTGGTGCTGCGGTCGCAGGCGCGCCTCCGCGCCCAGCGATATCCAGCGGCGCTCGAGCGGCAACTGATATTCTCGCGGGCCGAGGCCGCGTTCCACTACGCGGCACTGGGCAGCAAGCGGTATGCCTTCCGAGCGCTGCGGATGCTCCTCGCACGGCAACCCTGGCCACCAACCGCGCTGCCGTTTCTGGTCGCGACCATGACGCCTCACGCCGCCCGCCGCGTCCATTGGCTCTGGAGCCGTTACGGCCGAAGCTAGAACCTCTTGATGATGAGCGTGGGTCCCGGGGGATAGACCTTGACGCTCAGGTCCTTGAACGTTGTATTCACACCATCCCGGGCAGTCACGCGAAAGACATAGTCTCCAATTGCCGTCAGCCCGCTCACCGCAGACCCGACCTTGTTGGGCGTGGCAATCACCACGTTGGCGCCACCGGGTTGGCTGATCACGCTCCACGTGACAGTGGTGGAATTCCCATCGATATCAACCACGCCGCTTCGCAGCCCGGTGCTGCTGGCCGGCCACGTGATGACATCGGGCTCCCGCTGGTGAACGGAGTGAATGATCGGCGCGGCATTCACCGCGTGACTCCGGAGGAACACCTCGCGTGTGACCTTGTGGGGGCCGTCGGACACATCCACCGCAAACACGTATTCACCCGGCACGGTCAATCCGGACACCGACGTGGAGGCCCCCTGTGGCCCGGCAAACGTGACGGCCGCACCCTGTGGCGCGGTCAGCGTACGCCAGACAAAGGTCAGCGTGTCCCCGTCAGGATCAGTCGCAGAAGCCGACAGCGTGGTGCGCGTCTCTCCGGCCCACCCCTTCAAGAACCGCAGGGACGACTTCCAGTTCGTCACAACCGGCGACAGATTGGCGGCGGTACGCGGATACACCGTGAGGACCGTATTGGCCGGCAGTTCCACGGTCAGGGCCTGGCCGCTTGCCACCGTGCGTGGCGCCATTTCCTGGCTCTCAGACTGATAGACAGAGCGGCTTACACCATACAGCCCAGGCGCCAGGCCGTAGATCTCGGCGGTGGTGGGAACCGAGCCAGAGATCAGAACGGCGGTCGTCTGGTTCTGTCGTTCAAACGCCAGCGCGCGCACACTCGCCGTGTTGCTCGACGCGCCGATCCGCACGGCGCCAGGCCGGACGTACTTCATGATCTGGCGAAAGCTCCAGAAGCGCTCGTGCCGGGTGAATGAATGCCCGTCGGCATCCACCGAATAGAGCGCGCTACGATCGGGCTCGGCGCCAAATCCCACCATGGTGAACGACGCGCCCCAGCGCGACACGCCGCCAATCACCAGGTCGTCATACAGCCCTTGCACCGTGGCCAAAAGGCCGTCCTGCTCGGTCTGCCCCACGGGAATGCCCCGGGCCTGCGCCAGTTCCAGGATCGACGCGCGGTAAGGGTCGTCCACGCCGTACTTGTGGTACGTGATCATCCCGACATGCCGCCAGAAGTCGTTGTCATTGCGCAACGGGGCAATCTGCAGTTGCCACGCCATCCGGGGATCAAACGCCTCGGGGAACTGGATCCGTGTCGCGTAACCGGCCTGGGTCATCCGCTCGCCCAATGCCTTGACGATGGGGGCGATGAAGGCGGCATTGGCGTAGGTGGACGCGGCAAACTGCGGCTCGTTGATCACGGCGACTGAAGCCACGTCAATCGCGTGCTGCTCTTTCAGATATTTGACCGCCGTGAACAGGTACTCGGCCCATTCGGCCGGACTGTTCTGCAGCCAGGCCGGCGTGCCGTTGGGCCCGAAATTTCCCATCGAGAGGTAAATGTGAAAGCGCTCGCCGTTGGCCTCAACCCTGCGCTTCAGGGGAAGCAAGTCGCGTTGGGCCACCAGGTCGAGCCACGCGAAATTGAACCCCGCGGGATCCGCGACGAGCGGGTCGGCATTGTCGTTGACCGGCTCCCACAGGCGATCTGGCGGGTGGTGGTGCGACAGGATTCGGAGCGAATTGAACCCGAAGACATCGACCGCATCGTCATACAGCTGATCGAACAGCTTGACCGGGTACGGGTCGAGCATGGTGGACATCTGCTCACCGGTCGGTGATTGGTCGGCGCCCCACCCGAGGATGGTCTGGTGCCGGTCGGAGCGGTCCACCGTGATGACGACCCGCTCCACGAGGCGGTCGCCGGTGGCGGACGTGCCGGCCACACACATCAACAGCAGAATCCAGAACGAACTCCGGCGCGCCATACCGTCCCTCCTGAATAGCCCCTGTTTCATTGTATTTCGCTTCATCGGTCCTTCGTGCCTTCTTCTACACTGTCGTATGCGACGCCTTGCCTCTGTTTGCCTGTTGTTCTTCACGTTTGCTTTCGTCAGCCATGCGCAGAACACGCCGCTGACGGTTCTTGAAGCCGGGCCCACCGGACCGCTGGCGCAACTCACCGATGCCAACGAGGTGCGGATCATTTTTTCGGAACCCATGGTGGCCCTGGGGCGGGTGCCGTCCAACCCCCAGATTCCGTGGGTGACGATCACGCCCCGTGTCGTCGGCGCGTTCCGATGGTCTGGGACGACGATTCTGATCTTCACGCCGGATCCGGCCGCGCCGGTGCCGTATGCCACCAGGTTCACGGTCACGGTAGATGCCAATGCGACAAGCGCAGGCGGCCGCAGGCTGGGCACACCGTACCGATTCGAATTCACGACGCCGACGGTGCAGCTGACATCCGCGCGCTGGTATCGCAAGAACCAGCGCGCCAACAGTCCCGTGGTGATCGCCTTGCAATTCAACCAGCGGGTGCGTCCCGCGGATGTGCTGGCGCACGTGAAGGCACGGCACGAGGCGCACGAATGGGAGGCGCCTGCCTTCAACGAACGCGAACTGGCGCGAATGAAGTCAGGCGACCCTGCCGGACTCGCCGCGTTTCAGGCGAAGGTGGCGGCCACACGCCGCACCACGCAATCCATGGCCCCGGTCGCGCTGCGACTGGCGCCGGACTGGGACCGTCAGCGTTTTCCGCCCAGCGATTCCCTGGTGATGGTTGAGAGCGTGACGGTGCCGGCACCGGGTGCGTGGATCGCGATCACCGCCGATGCCTCCATGCCCAGCCCAGCGGGTCGGGAGGTGCGCGGTGAGCCGTCGATCAGTGTGGTGGAGCTTGACGACGCGTTTTTCGCGCGACCCATGCCGTGCACGGACGGCTGCGATCCGTCGGGGTGGAATCCCGTGCGGTTCACACGGCCGGTCGCCAGGCGAGCGTTCTCCGCCGGCCTGACGATTCGCGACATCACCGATCCGGCGCGTGAATCGCCTGTGACCAAACCAACGACTTCCACGCCGCCGGTCGACGCCGAATCCGAAGCCGATCGCGCGTACAACGTGGAAGATGGCGGGTTCGAGCGACAGGCGCCCGCCAGGACCTGGCGGCTGCGCCTGGACCCGACGCTCCGCTCCGAGGACGGCCAGACGCTGGGGTATACATGGATCGGTATCGTCGACAACCAGCACGAACAGGCGTTCGTCAGCTTCGGCGACGGCCATGGCGTGTGGGAAAAGAGCAGTGGGCCCATCCTGCCCTTCTCGTCGAGGAACTTTCGGTCGGTCACACAGTGGCTCTCTCGCGTGAGTCTCGACACGCTGATGCCCACACTCTACTCACTGCAGAACGACAATTTCAGGACGGCGCGGACCGGCCCGGGCACGGCGCGGAACCTGACCGTGAGACCCGACGCAATCCAGGCGCACGGCATCGACCTGACGCCGGTCCTGTCGGCCGGAGGTACGGGACTGGTGCACGCCACGGTCATGCCGGGCACGCCGATTGATCGCGTGGCCGGGCGATCGGATCCCGATGCCGTCAGGACCAACGACTCGCCGCGTTCGACGATCGTGCAGGCCACCAATCTCGGCCTGACGGTGAAGGACAGCCCGCAGAACACGCTGGTCTTTGTCACGAGTCTCGATACGGGTGCGCCCGTCGCACAGGCGCGCATCTCCATCGTCAACCTGAAGAACGTCCGGGTCTGGCAGGGGATGACAAACGCCGACGGCATTGCGATGGCTCCTGCCCTGCCGATACGCGACGCCAACGCCTGGGAGCTGCAGTTTATTGTCACCGCCGAGAAGGACGGCGATGTGGCGTACGTCGGATCGGACTGGAATGAAGGCATCCACCCCTGGGCCTTTGATCTGCAATACGCGATTGAAGAAGCTACGCCGTTGTTGCGTGGCTCGGTCTTCACCGATCGCGGCGTCTACAAGCCCGGCGAAGAGATCCACGTCAAGGCGATCGTCAGATCCGACACGCCGAATGGCATTCGCGCGTTGCCTGCGGGTACGGCCCTGAGCGTACGGACGCACGACAGCCGCGACCGCCTCGTGGACGAGCGCACGATTCGCCTGAACACCTGGAGCAGTGCTGAGTGGACCTGGGCCGTGCCGGCCGCCTCGGCGTTGGGAAACTACCGCGTCGAGGTGGAATGGCCGGAAGCCGGAGCACCTGCCGCTGTGGACGGGACGCGGCAGACCAACTACCTGCGCACGATTGGCGGGGATTTCCTGGTGGCTGCGTACCGCAAACCCGATTTCAGGGTGGATGCCACGCTCACCGCCGACGCACCCATTGCGGGCGCCACCTTGCGGGCGTCGGCCACCGCACAGTACCTGTTCGGCAGTGCACTTGCGTCTCGACCGATCCGGTGGACGGTGACCAGGCAGCCGGAATACGGCGTGCCGGCGAGCATTCGTAATCGGTACCCGGAGGAACGGTTCGACTTCGGCGCACCCGCGCGGAATCTGCCGAGCGATGTCACTGTGGCGGGCGACACCGCTGCGGTTGATGCTGCCGGCCTTTTCTCAACCACGGTCACGCTCGATCGCACGGCAGACCTGGCGTTGCGCTACACGTTTGAAGCGGAAGTCGAAGATGTCTCACGGCAGCGGATCGCCAATCGCGCCTCACTCGTGATCCATCCGGCGGCCTTTTACGTCGGCCTCGGTGTGCGCGACCGATTCGTCAACGCCAGCGACGGCGCGTCGGTGGCCGTGGTGGCCGCCGATGTGAATGGCCGCGCGGTCCCCGGCGCGCAGGTCACGGTCGCACTCATCCGCGAGCAATGGAATTCCGTGCGAACGGCGCAAGGTCAGGGATTCTACGAGTGGGAGACCACCCGCACCGAAGTTCCCGCAGGCTCGTGGACCGTCACGACCGGTGCCGAGCCGGTGAACCTGGCCATTCCGGTGCCCGAAGGCGGATCGTATGTGATCCGAGCCACAGCCCAGGACGCAGAAGGCCGGAGCACGCGGACCGAGAGTGCGTTCTACAGTCTGGGCAGCGGTTACACCGCCTGGCAACGCTTCGACCACAACCGGATCACGCTCACACCGGAACGACAGACATGGAAGGTGGGCGAACGCGCGCGCGTGATGATCGAATCGCCGTGGGATACCGCCACCGCGCTCTTGACCGTGGAGCGCGAGGGCGTGCGCAGTCATCAGCGATTCACGCTGACGTCCACCCAACAGACCGTGGAGATTCCCATCACCGAAGACGAGATTCCGAACATCTACGTCTCGGTATTGCTCATCCGGGGCCGCACCTCCAACGACTTCGGCCAGGATGGCAGTGACCCAGGCAAGCCCGCGTTCCGCCTTGGCTATACCCAACTCAAAGTCGAAGACGCGACCAAGCGGCTGTCCGTGGCCGTGTCTGCCGACCGCCCTGAGTATCGCCCGGCCAGCAGCGCCCGGGTCTCGGTGAAAGTGGCCGACGCGGCCTCGCGTGGCGTGGCGAGCGAAGTGACGTTGTGGGCGGTGGACTACGGCGTGCTCTCGCTCACCGGCTACCAGGCACCCGACGTGGCAAGCGCGGTGTATCAGGCGAAGGCGTTGCAGGTGATGACGGCCGACAGCCGGCAGCGCATCGTGTCGCGCCGCGTGCTGACGCCAAAGGGCGCGGACGCAGGCGGTGGTGGCGGTCTGGAAAATGTGCGGCAGGACTTTCGTCCTCTCGCGTTCTGGCTCGGCTCGGTGGTGACAAACGCGGACGGCACGGCCACCACCGAAGTGAAGCTGCCGGACTCGCTGACCACATACCGGATCCTGGCGGTGGCCGGCGATACCGCATCGCGGTTCGGCTCGGGCTCCGCCGAGATGAAAGTCAGCAAGCCCGTGACCATGCTCGGCGCGTTTCCGAGATTCCTGAGCCTGGGAGACACCGCCACCTTCGGCGCGGTGGTGACCAACACGTTGACCGCCGGCGGCGACGCCCGCGTCACGATTCGCAGCCTCGACCCGTCGATCGTGGAGGTCACGGGATCAGCGGCGCAAAATCTAACCCTGGCCGCCGGCGGCAGCGCGAACGTGCGCTTCGCGGCTGCGGCCCGTCGCGTCGGCCTGGCGCGACTGCAGATGACCGTGACGCTGGGAGCCAATACAGACGCCTTTGAGGCGACAGTGCCGGTGACCGCGCTCACGCGCCTTGAAACCAGCGCCGCCTTCGGCGACACCACCGATCGTTCAGCGATCCCATTTGAGGTGCCGGCCGGTGTGGCGCCAACCACGGGAAGCCTGTCGATCGATTGGGCATCCACCGCAATGGTCGGCCTCGGCACCGGCGCCCGGTACCTGGTGAACTACCCCTACGGGTGCGCCGAACAGAAGGCGTCCGCCGCGATGGCGTTCCTGCTGGCCGCAGACCTTGGGTCGGCATTTTCCCTGGGCGAGATCAACCCGGCCGACTACCGGGCGCGCGCCGTGCGGCTGCTGCAGGAACTCGCCACGTTTCAGGCCACGGACGGAGGCTTCAGCCTCTGGCCAGGCATGGGTTCCGACCCCTACCTGACGGGATACATCCTCCATGTCATGAAGGTCGGGCAGGATCTGGGCGTCGCACCAGAGGCGGCCGTGGTGGAACGCGCGCTCGACTACATGACGCAAGTACTGGCGCAACCGGCTCCGGCCCAGGTGCAGTGGATCCCGATCTGGGCCGCCTCGCAGGCCTTCGGCGTGAAGATGCTCGCCGAGTTCGGGCGCGATCAGGATTCGAACATCACCCGCCTGGTGGGCGTGGCCGACCGCATGCCGGTGTTCGCCTTGTCGTACCTGCTCGACGCGATGGCGGCGACAAAAGACCGGGGACCGCGTTATGTCGCCACACTCGCGCGTGTCTCCAACGCGCTGCGTGTGGAGGGCGACCAGACCCACGTGCAGGAGTTGAACGAGGACGCACTCGGCTGGATTTGGCACTCGAACATCAGGTCGACGGCCATCGTGCTGAGCGGCATGGCGCGGCGCCAGGACGCGCCGGTGATGGTCCCCGGCCTTGTGCGATGGCTCAACCTGGCGCGCAAGAATGGCCACTGGGGCAGCACCCAGAACAACGCCACCACGCTTGAAGCCATGGTGCGGTACTACCGCGCGTTTGAATCCGAAGTCCCCGACATGACCGCCACCGCGGCCATCGGCGAACGAACCGTGGGGACCGCAAGGTTCCAGGGTCGATCGCTTGTGGCCCAGGAGCTTCGACTGGCCATGCCCGACCTGCTGCGCCTGGCCGCGGCCGGCTCCACCACCCAACTCACGATGAGCAAGGCCGGCACCGGCCGGCTCTACTACGCCACCCGATTCCAGTACGCCCTCCAGCAGGCGTTACCGGCGCTTGACCAGGGCATCCGCGTGGAGCGCCGCTACGAGACGTTTGTGGAGAATGGCGACGGCCGCGTCGACACGTCGTTCAGCGCCGGCGATCTCGTCCGAGTCGTCCTGCGTGTGACGCTGCCGAAAGAACGTCGATACGTGGCGGTGACCGATCCGGTGCCCGCAGGCTTCGAGGCCGTGGACGGCTGGTTCCGCACAACGGCATCCGATCTGGCGCGCGAGTCGTCAGGGTCGGGCGACGACGGCGCAAGTTGGTGGCGGCGCTGGCAGCGTGGCGGATTCGACCATGTCCAGAAGTTCGACGACCGCGTCGTGATCTTCGCCACGCGGCTGAGCGACGGCACACACGAGTATTCGTACCTCGTGCGCGCCACCACGTCAGGCACCTTCACGGCACAAGGCACCTGGGCCGAGGAAATGTATGCGCCCGAGGTCAATGGGCGCAGCGCTCCGGCGACGGTGGTCATCAGGTGACCATGTCAATTAGGAACTGGGGAACTTAGGAAATGGGGAACTGGGGAACTGGGGAAATTAGGAACTGGGGAAATTGGGGACTGGGGAAGTTGCGTCGGCTGCTTCCCTACTTCGCTACTTCCCTACTTGTTTGCCTCCTCCTACTTTCCTGGTTGCGCCTGGGGGCGCTGCCCGACGCGTTCACTACGCCTGACGCTGGCGCGCCTTCGGTCACGCTGGTAGACCGTCATGGGGAGATGCTGTACGAAACGCGTTCGGGCACCGGCATGCGAGCGGCGCCGCTCGTGCCGGGGGCAATTCCCCCGGTCGTTGCTGCGGCGACACTGGCGGCAGAAGACCGGCGCTTCGCGTCCCACTGGGGCGTCGACCCGCTCTCCATCGTCCGCGCCGCAGTCGCGAATGTCCGCGCCTTGAGAGTGGTGCAGGGCGGCTCGACGATCACCCAGCAAGTGGTGTCGCTCGTCGAAGCTCGACACGGACGTCCGCAGGCGCGCACCATTGGACAGAAGATCCGCGAAGCGGTGATCGCATTCCGGCTGGAGCATCACTGGTCCAAGGATCAAATCCTCGCGCGATACCTGGAACTCGCACCGTACGGCAATCAGGTGGAAGGCATCACCCGCGCCAGCACGTTCTATTTCAACCGGCCAGTGTCGGACCTCACGCCGGCCCAGGCCGCGTATCTTGCCGCGCTGCCCCAGCAGCCCAGCCGCTTTAACCCGCGCCGCAACCTGGCGCGTGCCCTGCCGCGTCAGCAGCGCATCCTCGCCGCGATGGAGGACGCCGGGGCGCTGTCGGCCGTAGACGCGCGGATTGCGCGCGACGAACGCATCACGATTGAACGGCCCGCCCAGACGCTCATCGCCCCGCACTTCGTCCAGCGCGTCCTCGCGCTGTCCGCCAGCAGTTCCGCCAGTTCCGTCAGTTCCGTCAGTTCCGTCAGTTCCGCCAGTTCCGCCAGTCACATTGTCCGCACCTCGCTGGACGCGCCGCTGCAGCGCAGCATCCTTGGCATTGTGCGGGCGCATCGCGCGATGCTGAAGGTTCACGATGCCAATAACGTGGCCATCGCGGTGATCGACAACCGGACGGGTCAGTGGCTGGCGTGGGAAGGATCGGGCGACTACTTCGATGAGGACCATGGCGGCGCCATTGATGGCGTGGTGTCGCTGCGGCAGCCGGGTTCCGCGCTCAAGCCGTTCACCTACGCGGCCGCCTTCGAGGCGGGGTGGCATCCGGGCCGGGTGTTGCCGGACATTCCGAGCCAGTTCGCGACCGCGGAACCCGGCATCCTCTATCGGCCGCGAAATTATGATGGCCGGTTTCGTGGACCGCTCCGCGCCAGACTCGCGCTGGCCGGTTCTGAAAACGTACCGGCAGTGGCGCTGGCGTCAGCCATCGGCGTGCCGGCGGTCGCCAATGTGTTGCGCCGGTCCGGCCTCTCGACGCTCGACAAGACGGCGGCCCACTACGGCCTCGGCCTGACGCTTGGAAACGCGGAGGTCAGACTCGACGAACTGGTGGCGGCCTACGCGATGATCGCGCGCGGAGGCGTGGCGGTCACACCGACGTTCAGCGGAGATCAGCCGGTCGGCGAGGCCGTGCCCGCGCGCGTGCTCTCGAGCCGCGCGGCGTTCTGGATTGGCGACATCCTCTCGGACCGCGATGCGCGCGAGTACATCTTCGGTGAAGGCAGCAGTCTCGACTTCCCGTTCGCGGTCGCGGCGAAGACTGGAACGTCGCAGGCGTATCACGACAACTGGACCATTGGCTTCACCCGCGATGTCACCGTCGGCGTCTGGGTGGGCAACTTCGACCGCACGCCGCTGCGGCAGTCATCAGGCGTCACCGGCGCCGGCCCAATCTTCCGCGACGTGATGCTCGCCGCCGTCGAGCGCGTTCGCGGCTCGCTGCCGCTCTTTGACCCGGCGCCGCTCTCGGCGCCGCCCGATGACCTGCGCGAGGTCACCCTCTGTGCGCTATCCGGGATGGTCGCCGGCGCCGCCTGCCCCGTCCGCACGCGTGAGTTCCTTCCCGCAGCCGACGCGCCGCACGAGTGCCTCTGGCATCACGCGAGTGACCGTGGCCTGGTGACGGTGTGGCCGGCCGAGTACCGCGAATGGGCCAGATCACTCGGTGTGCCGACGCCAGATGCACCGCTGACGCCACTCCCCGGGTCAGCCCAGGTAAGCCAGACGTCGGTGGCGATGGCGCCGCGACCGCGCGCGGCCGCCGGCGCGCTGGCCATTCACCACCCGCCCGCAGGGGCAACCTACCTCATCGATCCCACTCTTCGCGCCGACTTCCAGACGCTGCCGCTTCGAGCCCGTGGCGCCACAGGACGGGTGGAGTGGTTTGTGAACGACGCACCCGTGGGCGTCTCGCTGGGGGAAGCGCCACTCGCGTGGCCACTCGCGCGCGGCTCCCACACTATCCAGGCGCGTGACGCCAACGGACGCTCAGCGTCCACCCGCATCATCGTCAAGTAAGAGCAAGTCCACCATGAAGTTCCATGAAGCTCCATGAAGGCTGTGACGCTGTCAGAAGCGCGGCGTTGGGTGCCGCCTTTTGGCGGCACTCACGATCGAAGGCGCGTCACGAACGAACACAGCGATGTGACAAAACGACCTCTGAGGTCATTACCGGCAATTTGCAGACGGTAATGACCTCAGAGGTCGTTTTGGTTCTCGGCTGCGTTCGTTCGTGACGCGCCTTCGATCGTGAGGCCCCGGCGGAGCCGGGCCCCCAACGCCGCGCCTTCATGGATCTTCATGTTCTTCATGGTGATAGCTCTAGTGCCAGCCTACCGCCACGGATCCACAAGTGCCTTTGGGATCACCATGGACTCGGCAACCGCGAGGGCGTCGTTGATTTGCCCGAGCCCGTAGGTGCGGGCACCGATCAGGTGCCATGGAATTTCGTGGTGGTAGCGCTCGAGCACCTGTAGGGCGCGCAGGAAGTGCCCCACCTGGCTACCCCAGCAGCCACGGATGTCCAGATGCTTGCGGTTGATATGTTCGTGCGCGTTGATCGTACTGTCGCCCGTGTTGGTGTAGTGACCGGCGATCACATAGGCGCCGCCGTTGCGCGCCATGCGCAGGCCTTCTTCGAACGCGCGAGCGGATCCGGCCGCTTCAATCACAACATCGGCTCCGCGGCCGCCGGTCAGCGCCAGCACTTCTTCAAGCCGCTGTTCGGGCGTCGTCGAGTCAATATTGATGACGACGTCGGCGCCCATCTGGCGTGAGAGGTCCAGACGGCTCTCCGGTGCGCCAATCACAATGACCTGGCCCGCGCCTGCCTTGCGTGCAAGGGCCGCCGCACTCATCCCGACCGCACCCGCGCCTTGGACAACCACCGTATCGCCCAGGACGATCTGTGAGCGTTCGATGATGTGCACGGCCGTCAGCAGTCCGCAGCCGCCGCCGATGTATGACTCGAACGACACGCCGTCAGGCAACTTGGCGACGACGACGCCCGGTTCGAGGTAGACCTTCTGCGCCCAGCCGCCAAACAGCCCTTCGGTCGCCGAATCGGTGATGCCATACACGCGGCGCGACGGACACCGCGTGGGTGTGCGATGCGCGGTGCACGCCAGGCAGCGGCCGCATGTGCGATGCACGTCAAAAAACGCCAGCCTGTCGCCTTCCCGTAGCACGCGCCCCTCGGGATCGGTCAATGTGCCCCTGACAGCGTCGAGGGTTCCGGTCGTCACATGACCGGGAATGATGGGGTACGGCACTCCGGACAGCCGGCCATGCCACAAGTGCACGTCCGTACCGCAGACTTCCGACATCGCGGTGCGTAACAGCGCGCCGCCCTCGGGCAACTCGGGTTCGATGAATTCACGGATTTCGACAGGCACGAGCGGTGCCGGCATGACGGCGGCAAGTACAGTACGTGGCATCGGGTACGATATCCTTCGCCGAAGAGCTTACCCTGATGACGTTGCCCGCCACCATGGTGGATGCCGCCGCTGCGCTTCGCGCCGGCCGGCTCACCGCCACCACACTCGTCGAACGCAGCCTCGAAGCCATCGCCCGGCATGACGGGGCCACGCACGCGTTCATTCGCATCGATGCGGAGGGCGCACATGCAGCCGCGCGAGCGGCTGACGAGGAACGTGCTCGCGGCATCGACCGGGGTCCGCTGCATGGCCTGCCGATTTCGCTCAAAGACCTGATCGACGTCTCGGGCCAGCCGACCACCGCGGGCTCGCGGGTGTTTGCCGATCGTCTGGCCACTGCCGACGCGCCCGTCACCGCGCGATTGCGCCAGGCAGGCGCGGTGCTCATTGGAAAGACGAACCTGCACGAATTCGCGCTTGGCACGACGAGCGAAGATTCGGCGTTCGGCCCGGTGCTCCATCCGGCCGATCACACACGGTCGGCGGGCGGCTCGAGCGGCGGCTCGGCGGTCGCCGTGGCCACCGGCATGGGCCTGGCCTCGGTTGGTACCGACACCGGTGGCTCAATCAGGATTCCGGCGGCGGTCTGTGGTGTGGTCGGACTCAAGCCGTCGCACGGCGAGGTGCCCGTAGACGGCGTGGTCCCCCTCAGCGTGACGTTCGACCATGTGGGTCCGTTGGCTCGGTCGGTGCAGGACGCGGCGTGGTTATGGTCGGTGTTGGCCGCCCGCCCGATCCATACCGTGCATCACGCCGAATTCAGGAGCCTGCGCCTCGGACTTCTCGGCGGATACTTCGCGCATCCGGTGGACCCGCTGGTGGCCACGGCGTTTGCCCGCGCGTGTGACCGCCTCCGCTCGGCTGGCGCTCACATCACGAACGTCACCGTCGACTCCGCGTCCGCCATTACTGAGGCGTACGTGAACATCGTGTTACCCGAAGGTGCTACGTGGCATGCGCCGTGGCTCGACAGCCGGAGCGGTGACTATTCGCCCACAGTGCATGGTCGCCTGATCAGTGGAAGACAGGTTTCCGCAGTGGACTACCTGAGGGCCCGCGCGACATGCGAGAGGCTCCGGCAAGAAGTGGACGCGTTGCTGTCCACCGTCGATGCCCTGATTCTGCCGACGATGCCGATTGTGGCTCCGGTCAGCGGCCAGACCGACGTCACGATTGACGGCACGGGCATGCCCGTGCGCATGGCGATGCTCAAACACACCCAATTGTTCAATATGACCGGACACCCGGCGATCACCCTGCCACTTGAAACCACGGGCTTGCCCGCGGGCTTTCAACTGGTGGGTCGCCTGGGCGCCACTTCGCGGCTGCTCGACATCGCCGCCGCTTGCGAGACCGTATGCCCGTTCCCCCGTTGACCGTCACGGCCGCACTCACCGCCCAGCAGGATGGCGCACTGTACATCGACGTCCGCTCGAGCGCGGAGTACGCGCAAGGGCATCCCACAGGCGCGATCAATGTTCCCCTGCTCGACGCCGACGAAGACACCGGCCAGGTGTTGCCCAACCCCGACTTCGTGCGGGTCATGAAAGCGAACTTCGCGCCCGACGCGCTCCTGCTCATCGGCTGCGAGACAGGCAGCCGTTCGGGTCGCGCCGCGCAGATGCTGGAAGTCTTCGGCTTTGTGAGTGCCGCATGCGTCGCGGGCGGATACGTCGGCTGGTGCGCGGCCGGCCACGCAGTTGAGATGACATCCCCCGAAGGCCGCACCTACGCTGATCTACTCGCAAGGGCCGAAGAGAACTTACACGAGGCGTGAAGGTCTGGAGGAGATCCACTTTCTGTGGTCCTTCAGTTCCTTCATGCCTCGTGTGTTTAAAGGTGTTGCCTAAAGGTACTTGAAGAGGCCCTTGAGGGCTTCGGCGATGACTGAGCCCAACGCCTGCATGGCCGGCCCGACATCACCTTCCGACATCTTGGACACGGCGTCGGCGACGGTCACGGGCGCCGTGAGAAGGAGCCAGACGGTGGCCGCCGCCATCGTGGCCGCGACAAGCCCGACGATCGCTACCAGGCTCACGCTCCAACGCCCAAGGGACATCGCCGGTTAGTCTACAACGAGCACGATCTTGCCGAATTGGTTCCCGGCAGCCAGCCGACGCTGGGCCTCGGCCGCCTCGCGCAGCGGATATGTCGAATCAACAACCGGCGCGTAACGCCCCTGGAAAAACGCCTCGGTGGCCGCCAGCAGTTCCGCTTTGGCTCCCATGTAGGAGCCCGCAAACGTCAACTGGCGCGCAAACAGGTGCCGCAAGTCGAGCGAGACCTCAAACCCGGTTGTCGCGCCGCACGTCACCAGACGGCCACCCCTGGCCAGGGAACGGACGCTCTGGTTCCACGTGGCAGCACCCACGTGTTCGATCACGATATTCACGCCTCGTCCCTCTGTAAGCGCCTTGACGCGCTTGGGCACATCCTCGCGGGTGGAGTCGATCACGTGATCGGCGCCAAGGGCGGTGGCCCGTGCGCACTTGTCTTCGCCACGGGCGGTGGCGAGGACTCGGGCCTGCGCCATCTTCGCAATCTGAATCGCGGCCTGTCCCACGCCGCTGCCGGCCGCGACAACCAGCACCGTGTCGTCAGCAGTCAGGTGGCCGCCGGCAAACAACATGTGCCAGGCGGTCAGAAAGGTCAGCGGAAAGGCCGCGGCACTGACGAAGTCGATACTGTCCGGAATCGGGATGATATTTTCTGCGGGAACGACGATCATCTCGGCGTATCCGCCTTCGGACTGGTACCCCAGCACGTCATAGCGGTCGCATTGATGATCGCGACTCGACAGGCATGCGGGGCAATGTCCACAACTCAGGCCCGGTTGCAGCATGACCCGCTGCCCGACCGCGAAGCCCGCCACGCCTTCGCCCACCTCGGCGACGGTGCCCGCCACGTCGGCGCCGGAGATGTGAGGAAGCGGCAGCGTGACGCGGTCCAGCCCACCGCGCTGCCAGAGATCCAGGTGATTAAGCGCGCACGCAGCGACGCGCACCCGCACGTGGCCCGGACGCGCCACCGGATCGGGAGCGTCCTCGTACACCAGCACCTCTGGCCCGCCGTGAGTGTGGAACCTGACTGCCTTCATGTCTGTTTACAATTTACTATCTTCCCGCCGGTCACCGCTTCCGCATCATCAGCTTGGCGTAGACTTCCCCTCGTCTTGTCTGCGAGCCGAACCAACCGATGAATCGTGGCGCAACGGGTCCGGTCGCACTGTGCTTCTTCGCCCTCACGGCACTGGCCTGCGCGCCCGTCTGGGCCGTGGACTACTTCGTCACGCAGGACGGCCCAGCCCACGCGTACAGCGCGTCGTTGATGCTCAGGCTGCTGGCCGGTGATGCGTCAACCGCTGCGCTCTTTGCCCTCAATCCGTGGACGTTGTCCAACTCGATCGGGCATTGGCTCCTGGTGCTCCTGCTGACGGTGGTCTCACCTTTTGCCGCAACGAAGGTGATGGTCACCCTGACGTATGCCGGTGTCGTCGCAGCGGTGGGATTCCTGCGTTTCACGACAGTGGGCCGCGACGGCCTGCTGACAAGCCTCCTGCTCGGTGCCGCCATCGGATTCAGCTGGCTCTGGCTGGGCGGACTCTACAACTTCCTCATTGGCGCGATCGGTCTCGCCGTGACGCTGGGCCTGTTTTGCCGCTGGACGGATCGACTCGGCCCCGGGCGCGTGTTCAGCCTGTCTGCGCTGCTCCTCCTCGTCTACATCAGCCACATCGTCACCTTCGGTGTGCTGGTGGTGGCGCTGGTTCTGGTGGCCGCACTCAGCGCACCACACGAACGACGACGGGCGTCGGTTGGCGTGATCGTCGCGCTGGTGCCCGTCGTTTTGGTGGCGCTGCTCTACGGTTCGGCCTCTGGCGCGCCGCCCAATGGCGAACCCATGTTCCCGGTCTGGAGGCGCCTGTCCGATCCCTGGTCGATCGTCAGTTGGCTCTCTCACATCCGCACGGCGGATCCCTTCTTCATTCTCAGTCGCCGTGCACTCCCCTTCTCGACTGCCACGTCAGGTGCCTTCGCGGTGTTCACGCCTCTTCTGTGGCTGCTGACCGCGGCCGCGCTGCTGGCATGGGGCACGGTGTCGCGTCCACGGCTTCCGCTTCTTATGGTGTTTGCGTTGTGCGCCCTGGGCGCCGCGTTTGGCCCGGATGATTTCGGCACCAGCCATGGAACGCTGCTGCGCGAGAGGCTCGCGTTCCTCGCCGCCCTACTCTTCGTGCCTCTCTACCGAACCGATGGGGGCAAGAACGTGACTCGCGCCTTGGCACATCTGTGCCTGGCCGGGCTCATCCTGTTTCAGACGACGGCCCTTTGGGAGTACGCGCGCCACACCAATCGCGACGCCACCGAGTTCCTGGCCATCGGGGGCGCGCTCGAGGGGCAGACATCGATCGCGTCGGTGGTGGTGCTTGAGAATGGCCTGAGGTTTCCTTCAAATCCGACGGCCGGGCTCAGCAATTTTCTTGGCATCGGGCGCCCTGTCGTGGTCCTGGACAACTATCAAATCGGCTACAGCCTGTTTCCAGTCGTGGCACAGAGCCCCGACTACCGGCGGTTCGTGTTCGACCTCACGAGTGTCAACGTGCTCGACCAGGCGGACCCGCCGTCTGTCTGGGACGCCAACGTGTCAAAGCTCGGCGCGTTTTTCGCGGCCAACCACTCGAAGATCGAGACCATCCTGGTGTGGAGGCGAAACGCGCAGGTGGAAGCCGTGCTGCAACAATGGTACGAAGCCGAACCGTTCTTCGAGCACGGACGAGGCCGGCTGTACCGGAGGCGGCCGGAATCCGGTGCTACCGGGGGCGCGGCCGTACGCTGAACAGACGAACCAGCGCAAGTCCAACGATCACCACGAACGCCACGCGGAACATGTTCGGCAACAGCAAACCGAACGACCCCTCCAGGTTGACGTTCACGAGCATCAGCGAAAACAGCGCGGCGCGTTCGCCTCGGCCTGCCGAGGCGGACGTGAGCAGCGCCACACTCAGCGCACCCAGCACGCAACCAAACAGGGCCATGCCGAGGGGCATTCCGAACGGCCCCACATTTCGAATCAGGTCCACCGGCGGCGTCGTGGCGTACGAGTTACCGCCATAGTCAAAGTAGAGCAACGAATACGCTCGCGCATCACTCACCTTGGGTTTACCGGGCCATAGCGCTCGCGGGACAAACCCCGTCCAGGTCATCGTCCACATGTTGGCGATGCCGTACTTCGCTTCGAGGTGCTGCAACGTGGGATAGCGAGCGATGGTGACGGACGCATCACTGAGGATATTCAGCCGCTGACCGGCGAGTACCAGCAATCTGGTCACCGGGGTCGCATTGGGATTGCGAAACAACGTCGTCGCGGTCTGGGCGGCGACCTCAAGGTGGCGCTCCAGCGAGGGGGGCGGCAGCGCGGTCGGCCGTGGCGGCGGTGCCGCTTTCGGGGTTCGTCTCGGTGCTGGTGCTGCGGGCGTGACCGCCACCGGAGGCGCGGCAGCAGGTGCAATGGGGCTGGCAGGTGCCGGGGGCGTGGCAGGCACTGGGGGCGTCGCCGGCGCCGTCGAGGGAGCGGCCGCAGCGTCCTTTACTGCCGCCCCAAACGAACCCGCTTCGCCGCCTCTGAGTTGCCTGAACAGAGAGCCATAGGTCATTCCAATGCCGAGGGCCACAAACGCGAGCGCCACGGCCGCAACTCCCTGAACCACCGTCAGTCGTCCTCGCGCGAACCTATAGGCCAGAAGCGCGTGCAGGTACGACAACAACAGCGCGCCCCGATTCCCCAGAATCACCATCGAGGCCACAACGACCAGCAGCGGCACCACCAGAGCCACCACTGGAGGACGTTTCTGTTGCGGTGAAAACCAGCGATACCAGAACAGAAAATGCCCCAACGCCATCAGGAGGCCTGCGTACGACACCGCTGCGTCGAGCGGACCAGGCGGGCGGGGCACCGCGAATCCCACAATGCCGGCGCGGAACGCGCCATAGTTCGCCGCCAGGCCGATCGCGATCACCGCGAGAATGGCCACGAGCGGAATCGTGCCTTCCTTCGGAGGCGCCGGCAGCCATCGCTCAAGGCGCGCTCCAAGGGCGCGCGCCCCCTGCCATTGGCACCCGAGCCGCAGCGCCATGTACCCGATGCCGATGTACGAAAGGGCGAGTGCGCAGGAGGCCACCGGGTCGGCCACAATCGACGGGTAAGGGTAGAGGACGACGCCGGTCGCCAGCAGCGCGCCGCCGACGACGAAGGCCGGAGCGTAGTGCATCCAGCTCAAGAACGTGAGCGGCTCGAACAAGTCGACGGAGCGGGGACGACGAAATGTCCAGGCCACCACGAGCGCGAACGTCGCCACCCAGGGGACAAGCGTCGTCGGATGCGTCGCGGCCACCCATTGAGTGGCGGTTCCAGAAGCGAGCGTGAGCAGCACGAGCGTGAGAGCCGTGGCCGTATGAGATCCGCCTGAGCCGCTATTTGCCGTGATCAAAGGTCACCTTTCAAGTCTGTCGGGTTCGCCGGATGCAGAAGGTCTGATTGTCTTCTTTGACGCCGACGACGGAAAAATATAATTCGTCGGCGCTCGCGTTGGCGTACGGAAAGTGCACCGTGCCGAACTGAAAGAGGCTTCCATGCCAGACGTCTTTTCGAAACGTCGCCATCTCGACGCACCCGTCCTCGGGCGAGATTCTCCAGATCGCGGCAGCCTGCGCCTTCAAGGCGGAGCCATTTTCGGCGGTTGTCGTGAAGAACAGGTCCCTGCCAACCTGTTTCGAGAAATACACCGTGCCATTCACTTCAGTCAGACTCGTTCGCTCGAATGTCCTCCGGTCCACCCGGTAGATGTGGTTTGAGCGAAACTCGGCGTCCATGCCGTAATACATTGAGGCCTCGTCAAACACCACGCTGACCGCGCGCCATGTCTCGTCGCCTTCGCCGACTGTGTGCACGGTCCGGAATCCGTCCTCGGTTCGCAGGATCCGGCACTCCCTGTGGTTGTCTCCGGTCAGGCACACCAGGGCTCCGGTAAACGTGTCGAAATACACGCCGTGGATATGGCGGATCGCACCAGCCGGAAACGTATAGGCGACCTCAAGGGCGGCGGCGCCTGCACGGTAGCGATACATCCGCACCTCGCTGCGTGTGTCGTTCATCACGTACTCGCCGAAGTACAGGTCGCCGACGCCGTCGATGGCGCACGCGGCCCGCAGCACACGGCACGGCCGCTGCAATCCAGCCAACTCGACCCATTTGCCATCACGGACAACGCCCACCGATCGGTCGAATGTGACGAACAACTCGCTTCCGAGTGGAACCACATTCGTGACCATGAACCTGAGAAGTCTTTGGCCAAGCCGAACCCCAGATACGGCCTGCTTCCATGCCGGCGCGGGGATGACAGCGACTGTGGTGAACGGCAGTCTCAAGTCAGCCGAATGGTAGAGGACGTTCCGTCGAGAAAGATAGTAGCCGCCCTCCCCGGCCCACTCGACGGTGTATCCGCGAAGCTCAGGGATGGCTTCGATCGTCCAGCTCATCAGAAGACGCCCTCCTGCGGGCGCTTCCTGCACACAAAGGAACCAATGACCAGGACGTCCATCTTCGTCCGGAGGAAACACTCAATGGCCTCGGACGGCTGGCACACGATGGGTTCGTTCTCGTTGAAACTTGTATTGAGGATCACCGGAATGCCCGAGCGCGCTTCGAATGCCTTGATCAGGTCGTAATACAACGGGTTCTCGTCACGCGCTACCGTCTGCAGCCGTCCGGTATGGTCAACGTGAGTCACGGCTGACAGCCGCTCGCGCCACTCCGGCCTGATGGTGTAGACATGCAGCATGAACGGCGACGGGTGCTCCTGCTCGAACAGCTCTGATTGGCGCTCCTGCAGCACCGACGGGGCGAAGGGACGAAACGCTTCGCGATATTTGATGCGCGCGTTCAGAATGTCCTTCATATTCGGGAAGCCAGGATGCGCCAGGATTGAGCGATTTCCCAGGGCTCGCGGTCCCCATTCCATCCGGCCCTGGAACCAGCCGACCACGTTCCCGTTCTGGATCTCATCCGCCGTGGCGTCCAGGAGCTCCGCACGGTCCAACTGGCGGTATGGCACGTCATACCTCTCAAGTTCGCGCTTCACGACCGCGTCAGCGAATTCGTTGCCGAGCGCGGCGTTCTTCATCACCCAGCGCTTGCCCTCCTTCAGGATGGCGTTGCTGACATACAAGGCCGCCCCCAGCGCCAGGCCATCGTCACCGGCAGCGGGCTGGATACATGTTTCGCGAAACGGCGTTTCACGCAGGAGCTTTCCGTTCGCCACGCTGTTCAGCGTGCAGCCGCCGGCCATCGCCACCCTATCGGACGGGACCCGCTTGTGAAGGGCGCCGAGCAGATGCATGTAGTAACGCTCAAACACCCGCTGCAGGCCGTACGCCACGTCCATGTCCCGCTGAGAGATCGCCGCATTCATCTCGCGCGGGTCGCCCAGTTCCTTGACTAACCGATCCGAATAGAGGCGATGCACGACCATCTCCCCGGTCTCGTCTATTTCCACTCCCTGGTTCGCGCCAAAGGGCAAAAAATAGTCGGGATTCAACTCAAATCCGTCGCGCGTCGTCACCAGCATTCGCTCGAACACGTCGTGGTGCCGGTCCGTGCCGAGCGGCGCCAGTCCCATCACCTTTCCTTCGTCTCCGTATTTCGGATATCCGATGAACTGGCACACGGCGGTATAAAGCGTGCCTAGCGAGTGCGGCACAAAGACCTTGTGCAGCGGCCGGATCTCATGCCCGACACATTCCGACAGCAGGCATGACACAAAGTCGCCGGAACCGTCGATCGTAATGCCGGCACATCGGTCCCATTCGGACATGAAATACGCGCTGGCCGTGTGTGCCAGGTGATGCTCAACGTTGTAGGTGTGGAACCTCAGCGTCTTTGGATCGGCATCACATTCCGACGCGATCATCGACTTCATGTCGTCGAACGCCTTGCTCTTGCTCCGCATACGCGACAGGTTCAGGAGTTTCGTGGGATGCCGAAGCGCGAACTCGAGCTTCTTGTGCAGGTTGGCCGATGAGTCGCGCCCGACGGCCACCGCATCGATGTCGGCGAACGTCAGGCCTGCCATCTCCAGACACTTCGCGATGGAGAGGCTGGGAAATCCCGCGTAGTACTTGACGCGGTTCAGCCGCTCTTCAGCCAGTGCCGCGACCGGCACACCATCGATCACAATCGAGGCGGCCGATCCCGCGTGATTGGTATTGAGGCCCAGGATGACGCTCATCGGGCCGTCGTCTTCTGATTCACGGACGAGAGATAGACGCTGTCGGCCACCTTCGTCAGCGGTGTCACCACGTGGCTGAGCGTTCGCAGCAGCTCCGACGCCCGGACCACCATCCGATAGTGCACCGGGAGGAGGTCGGCATCGCTGGCCTGGATCCCAAGGCCAAAATAGCAGTCGGTTGTCATCGTCGTCCGACCGAAGGTTTTTTCGAAGGTGTCCATCAGTTCGGAAGGGGTCCAGTACCTGACTTCAAAACCTTCGCCTTCGGTGAAGCCACGCCGCCGATGTTGCTGGTATTGCCTGATGCCGTACTTGTTCGGCATCTGGATCAAGGCCGTCCCGTCCGGCCTCAGGACCCTGACGATTTCATCCAACGAGGTGCGCACGTTTGGCTTGCTGAAGTGCTGAAAGACGCCGTACGAGAACACGGTGTCAAAGGCATCGTCTGAAAACGGCAGGAACCGCGCGTCACCCACCACAAAGTCGGCCGCAACACCCAACTGCCGGGCCACTCGTCGCGCGGCCAGCACCGCATCAAGGCTGGGGTCGAGCCCGACGGGGCGGTATCCTTTGTTCGCAGCCGCGATCGACCATCGCCCCCAGTTGCACCCGATGTCCAGCAACCGTTCGCCGTGGCCCTGCGGAAGACGGGTCGACGGGATCGGGTATCGCGTCAATTTGTGTTGAACCGGGAAATAGAGATTTCCCGATGTGTACGGCACCTCGCTCTGGACAAATGCGTCGATGTGATCGCGGTTCGCCGCTCCGTCCTGTTCGGGCTCGTAGACCAGCCGGTGGCCGGCCACCTGTTCCAGGGTCCGGGGGATGTAGTGATGCGTCACGTCGCTGTCGGCCAGCAACATGACAGGCACACCATCGAACACCGGATAGCGATGGCCGTCAGGGCAGGTCAACTCCGTCGCAGTCGATTCGAGTGCCCGTTTGTCCCGCGGACAGACGAGGTGATTCGCGAGCCATTCATTCATGGGAGTGCTGTCGCGGACGCGCTATTTCTTCTGTTCAAAGATGTCTTTCCTGCTGAACCCACGCTTTTTGATGATGCGGGCGAGGGTTCGGAGGCGACTGTCCGCCTCAGTCCAGATGCGCTGAAATGTTTGCTCGGGCCGGGCCTTGAAGTACGTCACGTGTGTGGTTTCGTAGCCGTTCGGCGAATGGGGCGAGAAGTAGTAGTTGGAAACACAACAGCGTTTGGCGTCCCGCTTCACCGGATTGACCGAATGCCACGACTTGTCGTTGGTGGACATGAGGACCAGCCGGTTGAACAGACTCGGTATCTCGACGGCCTCGGTCACCGCCTCATTCCAAAGTTCAAAATTGCCCCCGTCTTCGGTTTTCCAGTCGGGTGAACAGTAATACAGCAGATTCAACACTCGATAGTGTTTCTGCTCAAAATCATGGGAATTGTCCAGGTGCGGATTCAGGAAGTGCCCCTGCGTCATGACGCTGATTCCGCCGGCATACAGTTTGGGATCGGCGTGCGGCTCCCTGATGCCCGTCAGGTCAGCCACGGCCTGAACGACTCGAGGATCCTGAAAGGCAAACGTAATGTCTGCGATTACCGGATCGTGCGTATCAAGGGCTTTGGAGGTGAACTTCTTCTCGCGAAAACTATCCAGCAGACGCATGCGGTCCACCGGCGGGAACGCGGCAAAGATCCTGTGGGCCAGGTCGTCGGGCAGCAGCCGGTCTACAATGGCGAAGCGGGTGCTGAGGACGCCCGGTGCGAAGAACTCCTGGCGAATCCTCTCAGCATCCTGATGGAGCCTTTCCACAATGGCAGTGACGATCGCTTCGCGCACGTTCATGCCTCCATTATGAAGTCTGTGCTGCTGACCGGGGCGTCCGGGTTTCTCGGGAGTCACCTGGCCCGGTCGTTCATTGAAGGCGGTTGGCGCGTTCGCGCGGCCAGCCGTCGCCCGGCCGACGGCCAGGCCACCAATCCAGACCTTGAGTGGGTCGGCGTTGGCGAGATCGGCCGCCACACCGAATGGGGGCCGCTGCTCGAAGGCGTGGATGTCGTGGTCCATGCCGCTGCGGTCGCGCACCGGATCTCAAAGAAAGACCAGGTGCCGGCGTCGGTGTATGACGAGGTGAATCACCGCGGCACCGAACGCCTGGCAGAGTGTGCCCGGCGGGCGGGTGTGGGACGGTTCGTGCTGATCAGCTCCATCGGGGCGGTGGCCGACGCCTGTGACGTGGTCATTGACGAATCGACCCCGTGTGCGCCGACGACGGCGTATGGGCGCAGCAAGCTCGCGGCCGAGATCGCGCTGGCCGACCGGCTGACCGGCAGCGCGTGCGAGTGGTGCGTGCTCCGTCCTCCCCTCCTCTATGGTCCCGGGCATTCGGGGAACATGGGACGTCTCTTGCGGTTGATCCAGCTGCCACTTCCCCTGCCTTTCGGGGCGATTCACAATCGGCGCAGTTTTATGTATGTCGGGAATCTGGTCAGCGCCGTTCAACTGGTAACGACTCACCCGGCGGCCGGTGGACAGGTATTCTGCGTGGCGGATGCGGAAACCCTGTCCACACGGCAGCTGATCGAGGCGCTGGGCCGCGCGTCGGGACGACGGATCTGGATGATTGACGCTTCGCTGCCGGCCCTGCAGCGCATCGGCAGGCTTGGGGATGCGATCGGCGCCTGGACGGGCCAGTCGCCCGGATTTGACTCGGAGTCGGTGCGCAAGCTCTGCGGCTCTCTCTCGCTCTCGTCGGCCCACATTCGCGAACGCTGCGGGTGGGAACCACCGGTCCGGCTCGCGGATGGCCTGTCGGCCACGATGGTCCGTCACGCGTGAAGCCTTGATATCCTCAAGCGTCATGAAAGTCCTCTTTCCAGTCGAGGTGTTTTATCCGTCGCAGGCCGGCGGCGCCGCGAATTCGGTGTACTGGATGGCGAAATACCTCGCGGCCCGCGGGTTTGAGCCGACGGTGATTGCGTCGAACAAGGGCCTTGGACCGGACGTCCCGCTGAACCGCTGGAACCAGAACGAAGCCGGCCGGGTGATGCACGTCAGGACAGCCTCTTTGACCGCTCCAATCGGGCAGACGCTCCGATCGCTGCTGCAGGTCTATCAGGCCGACGTTGTCCATCTCTCGTCCCTGTTCTACCCAGCCGCATTCGTCACCGCCTTCGCCGCGCGGGTGCTAAAAAAAAAACTGTCTGGTCGGTACGCGGCGAGCTTGATCCCTTCACGCTGACGAACCACTCGAACGGCCGCAAGTCCTGGGTGCTCTGGGCGATTAAGCGTGTCGTCGGCGCTCATCCGTTGTTTCATTCGACCTGCGAGGAAGAAACCGGCTACATCCGCGCCACCTTTGGCCCCGATGCCCGGATCGTTCAGATCCCAAACTTCATCGACGTGCCGGCGGTGGTCGAACGATTGCCGGAGAAGTACATCCTCTATCTCGGCCGCGTCCACCCCAAAAAGGGCATCGACAATCTCCTGACGGCACTTTCGCTGACGACCGACTTTTTGCAGTCAGGTTATGTGCTGAAGATCGCCGGGACAGGGGCGCCGGGTTACATGCAGGAGTTGCGCGGCATGGTGTCGGCGCTGAATCTGGAAAAGCATGTCGAGTTTGTTGGCCAGATCGAAGGCACAGAGAAGCAACAACTTCTTGCCAACGCGTTCTGGACGTTCATGCCGTCACACACCGAAAACTTCGGCCTCGTGGTGCTCGAATCACTCGCGCAACACACGCCGGTGGCCGCCTCCACCGGCTCGCCCTGGCAGGTGCTGGAACATGAGCGGCTTGGTGTGTGGTCGGGCAATTCTCCGCAGGAGTTGTCCATCGTGCTGAAAAGAGTCCTGTCGATGGAACCGCAGGAGTATGAAGCGATGCGCACGCGCGGCCGCGCGTTCGTCGAGGAGCACTTCGACATGCGCAGGAATATTGACCGGTGGATCGACACCTACCGGGCGATTTAAGCGTGGCCGGCCGTGAGGACAGCCCGATAGACGTCTTCGTACATCTTTGCCACGCGTCGAGGTTCGAATCGCCCGACATTGATCTGGCCGATGCGGACGATTTCACGCCGTAGTGCCTCATCTTCGATCACCCGCATGACGGCGGAACGGATGCTCGCCACGTCGTGCGGATTGACAAGGACCGCACCGCCGCCGGCGATCTCCCGCATCGGACTCAGGTCGCTCGTGATGAGCGGCTTGCGCATCGCCTGCGCTTCAATGATCGGAAGCCCAAATCCCTCGTATGTCGTGCAGAAGGTCACGAGGTCGCACGCCTCGTACTCAGCGGCCAGTTCACGATCGTCCAGATCCGCCTTCGCCTCAACATCGATGTGATGTCTGACGAGGAGGTCGGCGATCTCCTTGTCATACGGGCCGACGATCACGAGGCGGCAGCGCAGGCCGTCAAGGGCGCGTATCAGGTTCGGGATGTTCTTGTTCCCGGTCGTGCCAATCTGCAGAATTCTGGGGCAGTCACGGTCGAACGGATTCTCCCGGGTGAAGACAAACGCGTCTCTGAGTGGATTGGGGATCACGCGAATGTCGGCGAGAGCGCGGCCCGTGTGCTCCACGATCTCGTCTCGCGTCGCGTCGGAGATGGCAGTCACATACTTGACTCGCCGGATCGGGAGATCCAGAAACAGCTTCTTCAGAACATAGCGCCTGATTCCGCCGCGGTTGTGCAGGAAGTGCAGGTCGTGGATCGTGAGAACGGTGCGCGCCCGCGGCAGCAGGAGCGTGATGAAATTCACGTGGCCGGTGACGTGATACAGATCGGCTGGACGCTTTCGGAAGGTGATCAGGTTCTTCAACACGCCGGCCAGATCGCTGCCGTACGAAAGCGTGTGAAACTCGGGCTGGAATTCACCAGACAGATCACCGGCGATCTGCCGAAAGACCTTCTCGATACTGAACCATCGAGTGCGCCGCTCGACGTAAACCAACCTGTGCATCGGGTTACGCCCCTCGTTTCCTCAGTGTCGAGACAAGGAACGTCCCCATCCCGCACCGATTCGTCAGGAAGCGGCCCACGCGATGCGGGATAACGGTTTTCAGGGCCGACTTCACCCTTCCGCTCGGCAGAGGCAGCAGTTCCGTCTTGCTCCCGTAGATGGACACGGCTTCAACAGAAAACAGATCCGACACGAGCGCGCGCCATTCGGGGATCGTGTAGTAACGCGCCAGGGCGCCGTCGATCACGCCCTGCCGTGTTTTGTGGAGCGAGCGGGTCTTCCACAACGTGCCCTGGATGATGCCCCGGACGAGGCCGGCCACGACGTAGTAGTTCCAGAAGTTGCGATGGTAGACCATGGTGATCGCCACGCCGCCGGGTCTCAGCACGCGATGGATCTCTTCCAGGATCGTGCGGGTATTCGCGGAGTGATGGATCACGCCCCAGCTCCAGACCACGTCGAACGAGTGGTCAGCGAACTCCATCTTCTCGGCATCCATACGCAGGATGCGCACCTGCGAGCCTGCCCGGCCAAGAAGCGCCAGACGCCTTGTGGTGCTTGTGACGGCATAGTCGGTGAGATCGATTCCGGTGTAAGAACCGGCGGCCGCTGAAATGAGCTGCGCGTGACTTCCGTTGCCGACGCCGATTTCCAGCACATCCTTGTGGCCCAGCGCAGCGAAGTCAATCAGGGGATCAAACGGCACCTTGTTCCACGGCATGTAGGTCCACACGTCGGCAAAGAACCGTTCATCAATGTGCTCGTAGAACTCCTTGCTGAATTCGCTGACGCTCAGCGCTTCACTGAAGTCGTAACGCATGGGGTGGCGCTCCCACCACGAACGATTCGCCCGCTGCCAGGCATCGTGCTGCGTCGACGTGAGCGGCAGGGCCGTCGGACTATCGAAGCCTTCGGGAATGTCGTCTTTCAGATCTGAAGTGGACATTTAACGGCGCTCAGCGAGCGGCCCCAGGGGAGGGTCAGGCCATTCCGGCCAGGTGCCGATCCGCAACCCCCGCTGGGCGAGCCGCGCAACGTAAATGGCGCACATCACCAGTCCCTGCGTGCGACTGGGCGCCACGGCCCGAAGCATGCGCCATCGCCTGCCCACATTCAGTGCATGCGTTGTGTCCACGAACAGGGCCTTGAATGCGGCACGGACTGACCCGGCCGACAATGGCGGCGGATAGGTATTGGGCTCGCAGAACATCCGCGCCCTGGGCGCCACGAGGAGACGCCATCCCCCACGCCGCACCCGTACTGAAAACTCGACATCCGCCCACAGGTGCGGAAAGCGGACGTCGTCGAGAAGCCCGAATAGCCGCAGTGCCTCTGCAGGGATGAGGATGCAGTTTCCCGCCAGCACCTCGACCTCCCATGGCTCCTGCGGCACGGTGAACGCCGTCAAGTGCTGCGGAATGCGCCATCCGCCGTACCACATATCCCAGGCCTGACCGACCTGGAAGACCTTGTGTGGCGTGTCCCACAACAACAACAGGGCCCCCACCACCGATTGGGGAAACTGCCGGGCGCATTTGACCAGCTCAACGAACACCTGCCGATTGAAGATGGCATCGTCGTTGGCAATCACAGCGTAGTCAACTCCTGCCGCCAGCAAACGCCGCAGACCGGCATTCGTGCCGCCGCCGAAGAATAAAGTTCCGTCGCCCGCCACGATCTCCACAGCGGGGTAGGCGCGGCGAATCGCCTCCGAGGTCCCGTCGGTGGATCCGTCGTCCACCACCACGACGTGAAGAGTCATCCCTGTCGTGTCGGCCTCGTACACGGTTCTGAGAGCCCGCAGCGTGGTGTCGCGTCGGTTGTGGACGGCCATCACGAGACCGACCCTGGTCGTACCGGTCGTCATGTCCGCACCAGCGGGTCGCCCGTGCGGCATTCCGCGATGACGCCGTCAGCGAGCTGAGGCGATAAACGGGTCAGCACGGCGTTGGTCCACCGTACCGGCCACGTCGTGTAAGGAAGATGTTCGGTGCCGAGGTCGTAAAACCACTGGCCCGTGACGACGAAGCCGGCAGTGGTGAGCAGGCGCGCCAGCGTGGCCTGCGAGTAGTACGCCACGTGATCGGGATGAACAGGCTCGGCATGGCCTCCTCGTCCGCGAAGGGCATACTGCGCGAGCCGGAATCCGCAGTAGGCATTCACCGTGCTGACAAGGAGACGTGTCTCGGGGGTCATGACCTTCTGCACGTTTCTCAGAAACGTGCCCGGGTCCGTGAGGTGCTCCACGATTTCTCCGGCAATCACGATGTCGAACGGACCGGCTGCCGCCAGCTCTGCGGCGAGATCACCGACATCGCCCGTGTGCAGATGTGGGACACCACGCGAGGCCAGCACGTCGATGCCGGCCCGGTCGATATCGACGCCGTGGAGTTCACCGGCCACCTCACCCAATCGCAGATGGAGCAGGGAGCCATCAGCCAGGCTCTGCGCGGTATACGGTGCGTTGGTGCAGCCAAGATGCAGGACGCGTTGACCTTTCGCTCGCGCAAGGAGGTATTCCACCCTCTGCACGAGGGGAATGGACGCACCGCTCACAGACATGCGACGACATGGTACCACCGCGTCCAGACCCGCCCCTTCGGGTATTCTGTGGCCCATGGCCGATGACCACGCCGCGATGGCAGACGACGTGTTTTCGGCGCGCGTGAATCGTCTGGACACCACACTCTTCGACGCGATCCCTTCCGAGTCAACGCCCTGGGATCGCCGATCGCTGCTCGCGTGTCAGAGCGCGGTGCGCATGCGTTGGTCACCGTACGTCTACCTTGAGATCGGGTCTCACCTGGGCGGCAGTCTGCAGCCGCATGTGTTGGATCCCAGGTGCGCCACCGCACACTCGATCGATCCTCGGCCTTCAGTGCAGCCCGACGCACGGGGCCAGCGATTCGGGTACCCGGGGAATTCGACGGCCCGAATGCTGGCGAACCTCGCGGCGGCAGGCGGTGACGCACACCGCGTCGTCTGCCACGAGGAAACGGCCGCAGGCCTGAATCCCGACGCCTTCGTGCCGAAGCCACACCTCTGTTTCGTCGATGGCGAACACACCGATGCTGCCGTTCTTGCAGACTTTGCCTTCTGCCAGCGTGTGGTCGCACCCGGTGGGCTGATCCTGTTTCACGACGCGCACGTCATCTACAACGCACTCGACACGATCGTGGCGTCACTCGATCGCGCCGGCACCGGGTATCGGGCCTGTCATCTGCCTGATTCGCTGTTTGCGATCGAGTTGGGTGACGGCGCGCTGCTTGAGGGGCCCGCGCTCGCGCCCGTGCGCCGCGAGAGCCATCGGGGATATGTGGCGTCGCTCCAGCAGACGGACGACTATCGCCGCTTTTCAAACCGATGGTTGTTCCGGGCGCTCCGAAAGATCCGCGCTGTGGCATCCCGGGCCATCGGGAAGCCCTGATCAGGACGCCGACAGGGCAGATCGCACACAGGACTCGTACACCGCGAGCGTCACGGCGGCCATCTCGTCCGCGTCAAATATTCGTGCGTGGGCCTTGCCGGCGGCGGCCAGCCGCACTGCCAACTCGGGGTCTTGACGGAGCCGCAGGATTGCAGCCGCCAGGCCACCCGCGTCGCCGGGTGGTACCAGGAGTCCGGTCACACCGTGTTCCACCGCTTCCGGAATGGCGTTGACGGGCGTCGACACCACCGGCACGCCGAGCGCCATGGCTTCCACCAACGCAAGCGGCAGCCCCTCCTCGAGACTGGGCAGCACGAACGCGTCGGCCGCCGCCACAACCTCCAGGTACGAACGTCGCCCGTCCGCCAATTCCGCCTGAGGCAGGTATCGGACCACTCCCCCGAGCGCGCGCAGTTCGTCGAGCGCGCGCCCTGTGACCGGCGCGGGGCCGATCCAGACAAAGTCCACGTCGTCCGCCTGCGCGCGCACGCGACGAGCGGCGTCGAGCCAGACCCAGCACCCCTTGCGCTCAATGAACTGGGCGCCGGTCACGACCAAAAAACGGTGGCCGGCGATCCCCAGGTGCCGGCGTGTCTCAGCGCGTGATGTCCCTGCGCTCGCAGCCACAACTTCCGCGCGTTCCACCGGTGAGTACGCCAGCGGCACCTTCGCGATGTCGTCCGCAGACAGGAACGGCCGCAGGCTCTCTCTCACGTGGCGATTCGCCGCCACGAGGCGAAAGCCCGGCCGGCGCGTCAGCGATCGCATCCGGCGCCGCCATGAGTGCGCTCGCATCCCGCTGATGGGCGGCAGCGATGTGTGGAGTGTCACCACCACGCCATGGCGGCCGGCCAGCGCCCACAAGGCGCCGGTGAACAACGTCAGCGAGACGTCGCAATGAAACACCGTGCCGGGGCCGGCGATACGCCTGCAGGCCCGCCACAACTCGAAGTGCGCGTGCCAGGCACGCACGTGCGCGCCAACGCGGTGTGCAATCGTCGTCTGCGGCGTCACGTCCAGGCGGCCGCGCATTCGCTCGACCGTCACACCAAGGGCTTCAAGTTCGGCGACCAGATCGGCAGCCGATTCGACGGGAATGATCGCGGTCACACGCGTCTGTGCAACGACGCGGCGCATGAGCGCCATGAAGTACCGTTGGGCGCCGCCCCACTCGACATAGGGCCACACGTACACGACGCGAGTCACGCCCGTCTCGTGCTCCCGTGTATCGTTGACACCCTGCATTGTGGGTGACCATAATATCCTCCACATGACGGCGCCGCTTCTCGTCCTGGGCGGCAAAGGCATGCTGGGCCACAAAGTGGCACAAGTCGCGGCCCGGCAACTTGAGGTGTACGCCACTGTACGCAATGAGCGGCCTGGGCTCGCGCCACTGCTCGGCATCGACACCGGCCATCTCCTCGTGCACGCTGACGTGACCGTGGGCATAGACGCCCTGCTCGACCGGGTGCGCCCCGGCGTCATCGTCAACTGCATCGGCGCGCTCCCGGCGGTGAACGGGACGCTCGATCCTGTGGACGCGATTGGCGTCAATGCGCTCGCGCCACATCGCATCGCAGCCGCGGCCCGGGTTCGCGGCATCCGGCTGATCCATGTGAGTACCGACTCTGTGTTCGACGGAAGGCGTGGCAGCTACACCGAAGATGATGCCCCCGACGCGACGGACCTGTACGGGCGCTCGAAAGCGTTGGGAGAGGTGGCCGATGCGGGCCACCTCACGATACGGACATCGCTCGTGGGGCGACAGCTCCGCGGATCGCGCGGACTCCTCGAGTGGTTCCTGTCACATCGGGGGCAAACGGTGCAGGGCTATCGCGCCATGCGTTTCTCCGGCCTGTCAACGCTGGCGCTGAGTCGTACCATCGTGAATCTGGTCACAGAGCATCCGACGTTGACCGGCCGGTTCCACGTGGGTGGCGATGCAATCAGTAAGTACGATCTGCTGCACCTGATGAACGACGCGTTCAGCGCCGGTATCACCATTGTCCCCACCGATGGCCTCCGAATCGATCGTTCGCTCGACTCCACGCGGTTCGCGGCCGTGGTCGGCTCGCCCCCGTCATGGCGGCGCATGCTCGAAGAACTCGCACAGGATGACACCCCGTACGATGAATGGAGGCAGCGTGCCCCATGACTCCGGAACCTTCGGGTCCACGCGATAACGCCGGGCTGCTGAACCACGCCGCGCAGGGGGTGCTGGGTTGGGCCGTGCCGGTCATGGTCACCTTCGTCACCACGCCGCTGATTGTCCATGGGCTGGGCCCGGACGGCTTTGCGGTGTACGCGTGGGCGGCGGCGTTTACCGCGGGCATCGCTACGGCCGGCCCTGCACGCGGTGTGCTGCACCTGGTGTCGCGGAGCGCTGTGGCCCGACTGCGACAGGAAGCGGTCGCCGCTGGTCTCTGGTCAGCTGTAGCCCTGGGCGTGGTGGCGGCGGCGGTACTCTGGGTGCTGGCGCCTGCGGCCGCGTCGGCGGCGCAGTTGCCGGCGTGGCCGGCGCTGTCGGCCCTCCGAATCGCGGTGCTTGGGGCCATACCGGCGGCCGTCATCGCCGTCTGCATCGGCGCCTTTCAGGGGCTGAGGCGATTCGGGATCGCCTCGGCGCTGACCAGCGTCGCGGCGATCGTGACCGCGACCGGCGCAGCCTGGATCGCGACCCACGGGTCGGGCGTCGTCGCCATGGTGTCGTGGCAGGCGGCCGCATCATTGGCCATCAGTGTGGTGAGCCTCCTGATGCTCCGGCGTGTCGTCGGACCGGTGTGGAACGCCCCGACCAGAACCGCCGCCTCGCGCGTCGCCGGGTTTGGCCTCGCCACGTTTTGCACGCAGTTGGCCTTCGCGGCCTGGGTCATCATCGAGCGCACACTCGTGGGCCGATACCTGGGTGCGGAGGTACTGACGGCTCTGGTCATCGGCCTGCTTCTGTGGATGCACGCCACAGCCGCGCTGGGCAGCGCCGTGCAAGTAGTGGCCTCGCTCGCCCCTGCCGCCGGCAGCGTTGATGACCGACTGGTACGAGCCTATCCCAGCGCGACAATCATGACCGCCGTCGCGGCGATCGCATCTGCAGCACTCATTGCCGGACTCGGTGTGCCGGCGTTGACCTTGTGGATTGGCGCCGACATTGCCACGGTGGCCGAGCCACTCCTGCTGCCGCTGGCTGTGGGTGTGGGCCTCAACGGCCTGGGGACCGCCGCCTGGTTTGCCAATGAGGCGGAGGGGCGTCCGGCCAGGAATGCGATTTGGGCCGCAACGGGCCTCGTCCTCACGTCGGTCACTCTGTTGTATCTGGCGCCGCAGGGGCTCATCGCCTCCGGCGGTATCGCTCGGCTTGTCGCCGTGGCGCCCGGCCCGCTATTCATCGTCTGGACTGAGTGGGCTTCAGGCGGACGCCTTCGCGCACCCTGGCTCCGGATTCTCGCGTGTGTCCTGCCCTGCGGCGTGCTGTTGTTCGCGGGGCTGCGCACGGTCGCCGTTGCGGCCGCCTCGTCGTGGCTGGTGCTCATCTCCGCTGCAGCGGTGGGCATGGCGCTTTACGCGGCGGCGGTGTGGTTCCTTCCGGTGCTGACACATCGCGACCGCCAGGCCCTGCGCACCTGGCTCAAGAGCCGGGTCTGAAGACCCGGCCTCCGACCGGAATGGCGCCGGGGCTGCAGGCTCTTCCTCCATCCGAAAGGAGGCCGGGTCTTTAGACCCGGCAACGCGTGTCAGCGGCGGGTGACCGCGTCCAGCGCGGTTTCGTATTGCGGCACCACGCAGTCCTTGGAGAAGGTGTCATCAAACCGCGCACGGCCCCGCGCGCCCATGGCGGCGCGGGTGCCCTCGTCGAGTCGAGCAAGCGCGTCGAGAGCAGCCGCTAATCGCGCCGGGTCGCCCGGGTCCACCACCACGCCAGTGCCAGTGCTCTGCACGAGGTCGGCGGCGGCTCCCCGTACCGCCATCACGATGGGGCGGCCGGCCGCCAGGTAGGCCACCGTCTTTGTGGGCACCACGGCTTCGAAGACGGTGGAGTCAACGAGATGCACCAGCAGCGCGTCGGCGGCGGCCATCAGCGATGGCATCTCCTGATGCTCGCGCCAGCCAAGAAACACGGTGCGGTCCGCAACACTGGTCTCTCGCGCCAGTGTTTCCAGATCACGCCGGGCCGTACCTTCACCCGCAAACACCAGTAACACCCGAGGGTCGGTCAGCAGCGCGGCGGCCTTCACCACGGTCGCAAGATCCTGGGCAATGCCAAGGTTGCCGGCAAACAGCACCACAAATCGATCCTTCCAGCCCTGCGCCTCGCGCGTGACATGGCGCTCGGCCACTGTGCCTTGCCGGGCCAGGTCGCCTTCCACCCAGTGATGAGTGACCGACAGACGCTCGGGCAACGCGCCCTTGGCGATGAGTACGTCGCGAGCACGCTCATTCGGTACGAGGATTTTATCTGCGCGGCGATAGATGAACCGCTCCAGCGCTTCGAGCGCACGGATCGCGCGAGGGTTGCTGATGAGTCCGGCGGCCACAATGACATCCGGCCAGATGTCCTGGACGTCGTATACAAACGGCACTCGCATGATGCGCGCCAGGAGCCAGCCCGCGACGCCTATCGACAGCGGTGGATGCCACACGTAGATGACCTGAGGCCGCTTTAGCAGCGGCCGTGCCAGCACTGCGGCCAGCGCGAATGCGCCGAAGTTCGCGCAGCGGCGCAGAACCGACCGCCCGTGATACGCGTAACCCGCCATACGAAGGACGGGCACGGCGCCCAGCGTGTCACGTTGCCACGGCCGCAACGAGTAGCCCGGATATCGCGCCCCGTTGGGATACTGAGGCAAACCCGTCAACACGGTCACGTCATGGCCGCGCTCGTGCAGCGCCTGAGCAAGGTCTCCGGGTTTGGTGATGGGTTCGGGCGTGAAGTACTGCGCGAGCACCAGGACGCGCAGAGGTAGAACCTGGGAGAGGGGCGCGGGCGGCCTCATGGCTGTGGAACTACCGCTCACGCCCGGAACGGCGCGATTAGCGCGCCGTTCCGGACACAAAAGAAAGAGTCAGACGCGGCCCGTCATTTAGTACGCCAGCTGTTCACCGGGTAGTCGCCGTTTGTGCCCCATGACACGACAGCGAGGCCGGCTGTGGACCGATTGAGCCAGAACTGCCCTGGGCGCCAGATGGCCACGTCGGTCTTGCCGTCCCCGTCCCAGTCCCCCTGTGTCAGAAAGTCGGTCGCCGACGCCCCGAAGATGCTCAGGGAGATAGCGCCGTTTGAAGTCGCTCGGGTCCACCACTGTATCTGGCCGGCGGAACCTCGGCCGACCGTCAGGTCCTCGGTCGCGTCAGCGTCGTAGTTGCCGGGGACCAGGGCGTCGGTTGGGGTGCCAAATCTGAACAGCGTAGTGGCGCCGTTCGACGACTGCCGAACCCAGATGGCGGCCTGTCCACCGCCGCCGTTCCGCTGCACCATCGGGTCGTGCTTCCCGTCGCCATCGTAATCAAACGGCGCGCTGAAATCGCCGTTCAGTCCCCACGGCACGTAGGCCACAGAACCACCCTGTGTCGTGCGGTAGTAGAGGAAGGACTGATCCCCCGAGATTGCGCCCGCCCGATATACCGCGAAGTCATCACGGCCGTCGCCGTTGTAATCGCCCACCACCTCCGCATCGTCCCCGGTCTGCCCGAAGGGCTCAAAAAATGCTGTGCCGTTGGACGAGCGCAGCACCCAAAAACCCGCAGCGCCGGCAGCCCCTGATCTCCAGACCGTCACGTCCGACTTGCCGTCGAGGTCGTAGTCGCCGCAGAGGCTGGTATCGCCGATGATTCCCCAACTGGTGAACTGCACGCCACCGGCTGACTTCAGAATCCACCAATTCAACTGACCGCCCACGTTCCTGACAACGACGGGGTCGGTCTTGCCGTCGCCATCGAAGTCGCAGGTATTGGGGATCTGGGCCTGGGCCAGCGCCGGCAGCCCTGTCAGCATCAATACGCACAAGGCTGCTTTCCTGAGGTGGTTCGTCATCGCGCAGTTCTCCTTCGTGGCTTTCGTTACGGTTGCGGGGTGAGTCGAATCTTCTGGTCCAGGCGTCGCCGCATCTCAAGGACCGTTTGTTTCGCGTTGGCGATCTCGCCATCGAGCTGGGAGATCTGGCTCTCAAGCTGGAGCTTGGCGTTCGCCTTCTGCTCAAGCTGTTCAGCCGTCCTCGCCTTTTCCTGCTCCATCATGGCCTGCGCCTTGCCGGTGGGGTCTCCTGCCGCCATCTGGGTGTAGACGTCCACCGAACCGCGCATCTGCGCCATCTCCTTGTCGATGGCGGCACGGCTCTGCTCGAGTCCATCCAGTCTGACCTGCATCTGGGTAATGCGGCGCTCGTCCATGTCGATCACTTGCGCCATGACCAGGGATGAGTCGCGGTCGGCCGACTGCTGCGCCACCAGCTTGATGACCTCAACGAGTTGATCGACCGACTTGCGCAACGCGGTGAGCTCGGCCAACACGGCCGTGTCGGTGGTCTGCACTGACGCCGGAGGATTCTGGGCGACAGCGAGACTCGCCACGAGAAAAGCCGATAACGTCAGGGTGATCATGGGCAGGCCCGATTATCTGGCTGGCTGCAGAGACAAGTCAATCCTCGGGAGTCGCCCCCTAGAACTCGATCTCCGCATCCTCAACGGGTCGACCGAGCGTCCCCAACTGCTCGCGCCACAGCGACGCATCGCCCACCACCACGACGATGGAATCGTCGGGTCGGATGTGGCGCCTGGCGGCGGCCGACACGGCCTCGGTCGTCACGGCCTCTA